>JAEDIV010000042.1 GCA_016296675.1 Clostridia bacterium | reverse complement strand
GCCGTAGGATTCGCCCTTTGTGTGAAGGACTATGTCACGCCCGGACAGCGCGTTTAAAGCAAACTGCATGAACGCGCGCGTATCCTCCCTGGACACCCCTGCGCCGAAGGTCTGCGCAAGCCGCGCCGCGCGGACAGGCAGACCATATTCACTCGCGTACGCCGCGCACAGGTTTTCCGACATACGCTTGCTTTCGGGATAGCAGGAGCGGACCGCCTGGGGATTGACGTAGCCGATATCCTTTTCGCTCACGAATTCAAGCGCAGGATCGGTCACACCGAAGGCTTCCATGCTGGAAAGATAGACCATGCCGCGGATGCGCTTTTCCTTTGCCAGCGACAAGACATTCATCGTAGAAAGAACTGCCGCCTCGATGGTCTCAACCGGCTTTGTCACAAAGAGCTTCGACTGCGTGACGGATGCAGCATGAACGACAAAATCAATGGGCTCGAAGATTTCGATGGGCTGATTGAGATCGCATTCAAAAAAGCGGATATCTTTCCGGTCAAACGCCTCGCCAAACACCTTTTTGGCTTTTTCGAGGCTTCTTACGGGCGCGAGAATGCGCGCGCCCATGCCGCGCAGACGATTGGCGGCCAAAAGAGCGCGGACGACCGCACCGCCGACAAGCCCTGTGGAGCCGGTGATGAAAAATGTCGCGTTTTGAAACGCATCAAAGTCAAACCCGCCCATGGCGCAGGCTTCGACGTCTTTTTGAAATGTTTTACGGCCGGGACATTCAATCTGCACTTTTTACAGCCCCCAAATCTGAGAATTCTCCCTCGCTTCATAAATTGCGCGGAAGATATAAAAGTCGGAAGGCGACGTGATTTTAATGTTCTCGACAGGGCCTTCAACAGTAAACAGCTTGTGACCGTAATGGCGCATGAGGGTCGCAGAATCGATTGCATCAAATCCGTCTTTTCTTGCGCGCAGGTGCGCATTATAAATATCATTTAAGCGAAACGCCTGCGGTGCACGCGCAAGTTTCGCGCGCTTTCTGTCCACCACATCCTCGACATTTTCGTTTTCATCCACCGTGATGATGGTTTCGTATGCGCTGGTGACGGTAATTGCGTTTCCGTTTTCTTTCGCGCAGGCAACGACGTCCTCAACCGTCTTTACGGAAATCAGCGGACGCACGCCGTCATGGATGAGCACGAAAGCATCCTTCGAAGCGCCTTCGTCCTCGTAAATCGCCGAAAGGCCGTTAAAAATGCTTTCCTGTCCGCTGTTTCCCCCCGGAACGACCCAGCGGATTTTCTGAAGATTGAACTTCTTCACAAGATCCCTGAAATACGAAATCCATCCCTCGAGACACACGACGCAGACGGCGTCAATGGACGGGGCGTCTTCAAAATACTCAAGCGTATGGATGATGATGGGTTTTCCATTGAGTTCAAGAAACTGCTTGGGACGGGTTTTGGAATTGAGCCGCGTGCCCGTACCGCCGGCAAAAATAAGCGCGATATTCATGCTCATTATCCTTTCGTCATCACATCAAAGATGCGTTTGGCCGCCATTTCACTGGCATGACCGGTTTCATAGCTGCCCAGTTCTTTATGGTGCCGATCGACATCCAGCGCATACTTTTCCTGATCAAAATTCACGATGATCTTTTTAAGCTCCTCATTGCTCTCGGAAAGCGGGAACGGCCAGGAATGGATGTCGGTATAGAAATCCCGCTCGGAAGTAAACGCCTTCAGATCCGGCGCAAACAAGAACGCAGGCTTTTTCATAAGCGACATATCCCAGATGCAGGACGAATAGTCCGTAACCAGCACATCCGCAGCCAAAAGCAGCTTTTGCATATCAGGATAATCCGTCAGGTCAATGGCGCCCTCAGCGCTCTTGGTATGATCGGTTTTGAACGTCACGTGATGACCGCGGTAGGCGCACTTCCATTTGCCGCCGAAGCGCTCACAAAGCGCATCCGTCAGAAACTGATAATCAAGGCCGAAGGAGTCGAGCTTTGTATTATAGCGGAATGTGGGCGCATACAAAACAAGCCTTTCATCCTCTTTTAAACCGATTTCCTTTAGGACTTCGTCGATCATGCCCTCGGGCGCGCCGTTTACCAAGATGTCGTTTCTGGGCATGCCGTATTCGAAAATCTCTCCGAAATAGCCGAAGGAATCATGCAGCGTCAGATCCGTAAAGGCCTTGCTCGACGAAAGATACAGATCCGCGCCTTCCTGCTGAAGCGCAAGATACCATCTTTTCAGTGCAGGCAGCTTTTCCATCTTGCCGACGCGCTTATAAGCGCCGCCGCCGTGCCAGGTTCTTATAAAATACTGTCCCTTGCGCCGGGGCAGCGTGGGCTTATAATAGGTATTTACGCAAACGACCTTCGCCGTCAGCGCGAACTTGTAAAACTCGATCGTGCGCGATTTCATCACCCGCACGCCCTGATCCCTGAGATAAGCGAATTTCTCCGGATTTCGGAAGCTCCAGCCGATTTCAACCTGATCGCCGTACATCTCGTGAAGCTTTTGGGAGATGTATTTCGGGTTGCACGAATACTGTTTTTCGCGGAACGACTGAAACAGCACGCGGTTTTTCTTGATAGGAAACACATAAAAAACGCGAAACAGCAGCCGCATTACATGCGTCGTTATCAGATTTTTGATCAATTTCAGCCCGTCAAGCATGGTCTTTTTCTCCTGCAAAACATATTTTCAGAATCCTGCGGGCAACCATTTCGGAAGCGTTTCCGCTTTCAAAGCTGCCAAGCTGCCTGTGGTGTTCTTCGTAAGCGGATCTCATTTTCTCCTCATCAAAGGACAGGATGTTTTTTTCAAGCGCATCGTCATTCTCCGAAAGCGGGAACGGCCACGAATGGATGTCCGTAAAGAAATCCCTTTCGCCTCTGTATCTGTCCAGATCCGGCGCAAACAGAAACACAGGTTTCATCATAAGGGACATATCCCAGATGGAAGAAGAATAATCGGTAAAAAGCGCATCCGCAGCCAAAAGGAGATCCTGCATATCCATATAATCGCCGGCATTTAAGATGCCTGTACGCAGTTTATTTTTGTAATACACGTGATGGCCGCGGTAGGCGATCTTCCACGTGCCGCCGAATCTTTTTTCAAGCGCCTTTTCCATGCGTTCAAAATCCGGATACCTGCCGTCTTTATCCATATTGTCCCGGTAGGTAGGCGCGTAAAGCGCAAGATGAACATCTCCCGGAAGGTTCAGATATTCATATACCCTTTTTCTCGCTTCTTCGCTTTCTCCCTTCACAAGCCGGTCGTTTCTCGGCATGCCGCATTCGAGGATCTCGCCCTTGTAGCCGAATGCTTCCCGGATCGTCATCTGTGAAAAGGCTTCGCTTGAAGAAAGATACAAATCCGCGCCCTGCTGCTGCATCGCAACAAACATCCGCTCCAAAACGGGCAGATTCTGCGCTTTTCCAACGCGCTTATAGGCGCCGCCGCCATGCCAGGTCCGGATATAATACTGCTTTTTTCTGCGGGGCAGATGGGGCTTATAATAGGTATTTGTGACAATGACGCGGGCAGTGAGCGCATATTTTATGAATTCAAACGTGGAATCCGAAAGCACCTTTATGCCGTCTTTTTCAAGAAAGCGGAACGAAGGCGCATCGTGAAACGCCCAGGCGATTTCAAGTTTGTTTTCCGCCCTTTGGGCAAGGCATTCTGAGATCGCGCGGGGATTGCAGGAGTACTGTTTTCCGCGGAAGCTTACAAAAAGCACGCGGTTTTTGCGAACGGGCATAAGGCGCATGGGCAAAAGGATCGCCCGTGACAAACAGGAAACTGCAATTTTTACAGCAGTATCAAGCGTTTTATTCATGCGTATTCTCCCGATAAGCGCCGAAGTCCAAATCTACATACAGATGTCTTTCGCGTTTCTCTTCGGGCGGCAAAGTCATATAATCGCCGTAGAGCTGGGTAAGATACTCATGTACGCGATTGGGAACATACGCCTTTTCACCCTCAAAGAGAATTTCCTTCGCGGGAAAGAACACGTCTTTTTTATGAAGCTCTCCCATATAATGGCGGATGCCGGTGGGAATGGTGACAAAGCCGGTTTCTTTTTTGCCGCGGGAAAACCGGTCGAAAAAGTCATACATCTTTTCATAAGGAACAAATGCCGACACAACGCCGATCGTTTTTCGGATCAGGCGGTTGAGGCCTGCGCCCCATGAACCTTTGGTGTATTCGCGCATTTTGCCGCTTTCAAATTTCCGCATATAGCCGGACACGCACGCATACGCAAGCGCGTCCGTCATGAATCCCTTCACGCGGCGAATGACCTTATTTCGGGGTGCATGCTCGATGGGAAAAATATCAATCCACAATCCGTGATCGCCAGGCGCCTCCGCCTGCACAAGCTCAACGCAGCTCGTGCCTTTCAAAACCACCTTCATAAAAAGGTTCGTCGGCGTCTTGCCCGGCGCGCCGGGCACCTGCAGCGAATATTTCAAAGACAGCGTGCGGTCAAAAATGCGTTTAAAGGTTTCATAGTCGTCTCTCATCATCATAAGATCCATGTCGTCGTCCCACGGAATAAATCCTGCGTGCCTGACAGCGCCCAGCGCGCTTCCGCCGCCTAAGAAAAGCGTAAGGTTGTTTTCTTTGCAGACAGCAAACACGTCCTTATAAATCATAAGGAGAATTTCCTTCATGCGCGTAATTTCCTGATCTGTCGGCGCATACAGCTGATCCGATCCGTAAGATAAATTCTTAAGCTGTTTCTGACTCGAAAGCATCTTCTGTATGCTCCTCTCAAAAAGACTCAAAATGATTTTTTGTCTTATGTGCATATGCATTTTGACCCTATAAACCCATTTATAGTATACAACAAACAACACAAAATCGCAATATCCTCAAAAAAACCCATAGATTTTGTGGAAGCTTAATGAGAAAATCCCAGAATCAACAAAGGTATACTTGAACGAAAAGCAATCTGATGATATAATATCAAAATCACACGATCAACTGGGGGATTATATTCAATGCCTGTTCAGCGTTTATCTGTAAATGAAATCAAGGCTTCCATCATCGGCAAGCTTGAAAGAAATTACGGCTGTGAAATTTCCGAAGCGACCCGCGCACAGCTTTACGACGCGCTCGCGCAGACTGTGCGCGACGAGATCATGCGCAGCCGCACCGCCTCCCACGGCCTTCGCAAAAAGCAGGGCTGCAAGAAGCTGTACTATCTGTCCGCAGAATTCCTTGTCGGCCGCGCCCTTCACAACAACATGGTTGCTCTTGTCAACGAAGACAATTACCAGCAGGCGCTTACAGAATTGGGCATCGAACCCAGCGTCATTTATGAGCAGGAGCCCGAACCGGGTCTGGGCAACGGCGGTCTTGGCCGTCTCGCCGCCTGCTTCCTCGACTCCCTGACAACGCTCGAGCTGCCCGCAATGGGCTGCACCATCCGCTATGAATACGGTCTTTTCCGTCAGAGAATCGTCAACGGATTCCAGGTGGAAATGCCTGACAACTGGCTGGAAAACGGCAATATGTGGGAAGTCTGCCACCCCGACCAGGCGGTTGAGGTGCACTTCGGCGGTTATGTCGATACCATCGAAGACAACGGCCGAATCCACTACATCCATAAAAATTACAAGACCGTTCAGGCTGTTCCCTATGACATGCCCGTCATCGGCTATGACAGCCACATGGTCAATATGTTAAGGTGCTGGTCCGCAAGAGCCACCAAGTCTCTGGATATGCAGTCCTTCAACCGCGGCGACTACGCGCAGGCCGTGGAAGAAAAGGAAATCGCCGAAGTCATCAGCAAGGTTCTCTACCCTGAAGACAACCACTACGAGGGCAAGGAACTGCGCTTAAAACAGCAGTATTTCCTCTCCAGCGCATCCGTTCAGTATGCCGTCAACGACTTTATCAAGGTATACGGCAAGAACTTCAAGATCTTCCCGGATAAGGTTGCCCTGCATGTAAACGACACCCACCCCGGCATGGCGATTCCGGAGCTCATGCGCATCCTTATGGACGATATGGGTCTCACCTGGGACGAAGCCGAGGACATCACCCGCCGCACTTTCGCCTATACCAACCACACCGTCATGGCAGAAGCGCTTGAAAAGTGGCCGGAGGACATGGTCCGCCAGCAGCTGCCGCGCATCTACATGATTCTTGAAGAGATCAACCGCCGCGTCTGCGCCCGCCTTTGGGACTTCTATCCCGGCCAGTGGGAGCGCATCGGCCGCCTCGCTGTCATCGGCTACGGCCAGATCCATATGGCGAACCTCTGCGTCGCCATGTCCCATACCGTCAACGGCGTAAGCCAGATCCATGCGGACATCTTAAAGAAGAACACCTTCCATGATTTCTATCTGACCGAGCCTTCGAAGTTTATCGGCATCACCAACGGCATCACCCACCGCCGCTGGCTGATGCAGTCCAACAAGGGCCTTTCCTCCCTTCTGGATGAGGCCATCGGCACCGCATGGCGCAAGGATTACGAGCGCATGCAGGACGTCGAAAAATTCAAGGACGATCCCGCTTTCCTTGAGAAATACTATAACGTCAAGCGCGCCAACAAAGAGCGTTTCGCCCAGACCATCTATCGTCAGCAGGGTATTGTCATCCGCCCCGACGACATGTTTGACATCCAGGCCAAGCGTCTTCACGAATACAAGCGCCAGCTGATGAACGCCATCGCGATTCTGATCCGTTACAACAGAATCGTCGAGGATCCGAATTATACCTGCCAGCCGCGCACCTATATCTTCGGCGCAAAGGCCGCGCCGGGCTATTACAGAGCCAAACTGATCATCCGCCTGATCAACGAGATTTCCCGCCTTGTAAGCGCGCATCCCAGAGCCAAAGAGCTCATCAATATCGTGTTTGTTGAAAACTACTGCGTATCCATGGCCGAAATCATGATGCCCGCAGCCGACGTATCCGAGCAGCTGTCCACCGCCGGCAAGGAAGCCAGCGGCACCGGCAATATGAAGTTCATGATGAACGGCGCAGTCACCATCGGCACGATGGACGGCGCAAACGTTGAAATCTTCAACGCCGTAGGCCCGGAAAACATCTACATCTTCGGTATGAGCGCCGAGGAAGTCGAAGCCGCCTACTCCGCGCCCAGCCGCGCAAGCTTTATCTTTGAAACCAACGCCGAGATCAGACGCGCGCTCACCCAGCTCATCGACGGCACCCTCTGCCCCTCGGAGCCCGGTCTGTTCAGAGATCTGTATCATTCCCTTCTCTTCGGCGGAAACGGCCACATGGCGGACGAATACTTCGTCCTTTCCGATCTTCCCAGCTATGTCCGTGCACAGACCATGCTGGGCGTGGACTACAAGGACCGCGAAAAGTGGATCAAGAAAGCCATCGTAAACACCGCCCGCAGCTGGATCTTCACCAGCGACCGTACCATCAAGGAATACAACGAAAAAGTATGGAATCTGGATAAGGTGAAGTTATGACGCACCTCTGGCACGATCCCTACAATGAAATCGACCGCTTCCCGCAGGGCGCAATGCCTGCGGGAAGCGTTGTTCGCCTTCGGCTGAAAGTCAAGGGCGATTGCGAGAAAGCCTGCGTCCGCATCTGGGGCAATGAGGGCGAACACTTCATCCCCATGCGTCATGTTTCGGGCATAACCTATGAAGCCAACGTACCGGTCGGAACAAAAGGCCTATTGTGGTATTATTTTGTTTGCGATACCTCTGAAGGAAAGGTTTACTGCGGAAAGCCCATCGGCGAAGTGTGCGCTGATTATGTGGGCGAGCCGCCGTCTTTTCAGATCACCGTATACGATCCCGCATTCATGACTCCGGTATGGATGCGCAATTCGGTATGCATGCAGATCATGGTTGACCGCTACTTTATCGGCGGCGGCAAGGTCAACGCCCCCCACGGAAGAGGCGCATATCTGCATTCCTCCTGGAATGAATCGCCCAATATCCGCGTGGTCAAAAAGGGCGAGGACGGCGAAGGCATCGACTTTTTCGGCGGAAACCTCAAAGGCGTCACGGAAAAGCTGGATTACATCCGCTCCCTCGGCATAAACGCTCTGTATTTCAATCCCATCTTCCGCGCGCGCTCCAATCATAAATACGACACCGGCGACTACATGGAAATCGATCCTTCCTTCGGCACGATGGAAGATTTTGAAAATCTCGTAAGCGCCTGCGAAAAAGCGGACATGCACGTCATCCTCGACGGCGTGTTTTCCCATACCGGCGCAGACAGCCGTTATTTCAACAAATTCGGAACCTATGACTCCCTGGGCGCGTTCCAGAGCGGAAAATCGCCCTATGCAAGCTGGTACCGTTTCGGAAAAACCCGCGAGGAATACGATTGCTGGTGGAATTTTGACACGCTGCCCAACGTCAACGAAATGGAACCGGGCTATCTCGATTTCATCGTCCGAAGCGAAAACTCCGTCATTGGTTCCTATCTTAAAAAGGGCGCGTCCGGCTGGCGTCTGGATGTCGCAGACGAGCTTCCGATGGATTTCATCCGCGAGCTCAGAAGGCGCGCCAAGGCTGAAGGCATGGACAACTGCGTCATCGGCGAAGTGTGGGAAGACCCCACCAACAAGGTCGCCTACGGAAAGCACAGAAATTATGCCGTCGGCGATACCCTTGACAGCACCATGAACTATCCCCTTCGCGAAAACATCATCAATTTCTTAACCGGCAAAATCGACGCGTATACATTCTCAGAGAGCCTCAACCATCAGCTGTCCACGCTTCCAAAGCCCATGCTCTATTCCATGATGAACCTGCTCGGAAGCCACGACCGCCCGCGCATCATCAATATGCTCGCGGAAGACAAAAACAACGACCTGCCCTACGAAAAGCGCAAGTTCGTTCCCCTCAGCAAAAAGCAGTATGCCCTGGGCAAGGAGCGCTATCTCAAGGCCTGGGAATTTGTCTGCAATCTGCCCGGCATGCCCACCGTATATTACGGCGACGAGGCAGGTCTTACCGGCATTGCCGATCCCATCTGCCGCATGCCCTATCCGTGGGGAAATGAGGATCTCGATTTGAGAAGCCGTATCTCCTCCATCAACCAAAACCGCTTGATGAGCAACGTTTTAAAGCGCGGTGAAACCAGAATCACCGCCGTAAACAGCGACACTGTCCGCATTGACCGCTATATCAAAGACGGCATCGACGCCTTTGGAGCCAAAGCCGAAAGCGGCGAAAGCAGCTATACCTTAAAGCGATGATCCAAAAAAATAAAAAACGCAGGCCCGATCAGAAAAGCGCTGATCGGACCTGCGTTTTTTATGTGCGGATGCGAAAGCTCCGCGCACAATCCGTATTCCAATATTTGTCAATCAATGCTATAATAATAACAAAAACAATCGGAGGCACGCATATGAAGATCATTCGTTTCGGTATACTCGGCGCAGCCAATATCGCCGGCAAATTTGTGGACGCAGTCAACCGCACAGAAGGCGCGTGCGTCGTTTCCGTTGCCAGCAGGTCGCGTCAGCGCGCCGAAGCCTTCCGCGCAAAAAACGGCATCCCCTCAGCGGACACCTATGAAAGTCTCGTCAAAAGGGACGACATTGATGTCATCTACATTGCAACCACCCAGAACATGCACAAGGAAAACGTGATTATGTGCCTTCAGAACGGAAAGCACGTGATCTGCGAAAAGGCTATGGCGCTAACGGAAGCGGACGCAAGGGAAATGTTCGCGCTTGCCAAAGAAAAAAACCTGTTTTTGATGGAAGCCATGTGGTCCCGCTTTCTTCCGAGCATCCAGACCGCCCGCAAATGGATCGAAGACGGCCGCATCGGAACGATTCAGAGCGCCTATGCAACCATCGGCTTTCTCTGCAATCAGCCGCTCACCGGCAGGATTTTCAATCCTGACCTCGGCGGCGGCGCGATGTATGACATCGGCGTATACGCAATTGAAGTGCTCACCTATCTTTTCAACCGTCCGATTGAAGACATTCAATCCTTTGTAAGAACGCATCCTCAAACGGGCGTGGACGAGCGATGCGCCATCCTTGCCCGCTTTGATTCAGCCGACGCGCTGATCGACGTATCCGTCACTTCAAACGTAAAGCAGTTCATCGTCATAAACGGCACAAAGGGCAGAATCGAACTTCCGGATTTCCATGTGGGCAACACTGCAACCTTCGTCCCCTTCTCATCAGATGCGCCCGAAAGCGCCGTCTTTTCCTATCCCGGAGACAACGGCTTTGTGTTTGAAGCCGGGGAAGTTGCCTCCTGCATCCGCGATGGGAAAACCTTTTCCGAAGTTGTCCCGCCTGAAACAACCATCGAATGCGCAAAAATATTCGATCTCGTTCTCGGGAAGAAAAACTGATATTGCCTGCATATACATAAAAGCCGCCGAAATATCGGCGGCTTTTGTCATAAAAAATTCCAATAAAAAAATCCCGTAAGTGCCGTTCGCTCTGCATTTTCACCCGCCGCTCGGCAGGGCGGAGGCCTGCGGCTGCTTGCTGTCTTCCCCTGACTATGGGGGCCTGACATCTGCAAACCGACCCGGCTTCCTTTTATGAAAATGTGGGTAAAAGCAGAAACGTGGCGAACACCACAGGATGATTTCCATTTGACAGTGGGGATTATATCAGATATGCACGCTGAGCGTCAATAGACAATTTCATCAAAAAACAGGGGTGGAAATTTTTTTCGCATGACTGACATATCTGTTTTTGCGCCATACTTAGCGTATAGGAGGAAATATGAAAAAAATCCGTCTGCTTCTAAAATCCGGCGCGCCCGTCGTCTGCGCATTTGTCCTTTCGTCCATTCTTCTTTTGTCCGCCGTCTGGCTCCGGTCCGCCGGAACCGAAAAAATCCTTTCCATCCGCAGCGGGAATACGACATCCTCCCCTGCAAACGCGAAGGCGGAATCCACCATGTCCGTAGTCTGTCCGCCCGCGCTCGGCGAAATCATCGTGCCCTACAGCCCGGAAACGCTTTTATGGAACCCAACAAAGCGCGTATACGAAACGCATTCGGGCACAGACTATCTCTGTCCCGATGAAAATGTATACTGCGTGATGGACGGAAAAATCGAAAACGTATATTTCGATGCGCTATTGGGGCATACAATGGTGGTACTTCATCCAAACGGCGACAAAAGCATATATGCTTCCCTTTCCGAAACGCTCAAAAAAAGCGGCGCGTTCGTTCGCGCTGGCGATGTAATCGCCAAATGCGGAACCAGCGCGGCGTCTGAATATAAAACCGGCGCGCATCTGCATTTTGAATATATCCGGCATGGAAATTCTCTCCCGATTTCATTTGCAACTGCTCCCGAAGCATGATATAATCAGTCCATTATGATCATCTATTCGGAGGAGATACGTATGTCAAGACTCTGGGCGCGCATCATAAAGGATCACAGAATCGATTCCCAGGACACCCGTCCGTGCGAATGGGGCGGCGAAGCCGACGCCTTGACCGAACTTTGCAAATCCTTTGATATTCCAAGGCCCATCTGGCTTCCCAAGCATGAAAGGGAATATGCATCCTTCCGAAGAACCGCGTTTCTTCCTGAGCATTTCGTAGAAGAAATTGAGTTTGACCGCCTTGAAATCGAGTTTTTGGACGACACCGGCAAGAAACGCAGAAGCCAGGACCCGCGCAATCAGTTCTGAGTAAGTCTTCACAAACTTGACACAAAAAGCACAATTGTATCATTGTTTTCTTTCCCCTTTCGTGATACAATTACTTTTTGCTGAAGATAAAATCAAACGGGAGGGAAAGCGCATGGAGAATGATACCTCAAAATGGATCAATGTTCCCAATTGCCTTACCATCTTGCGCATGCTGCTGATCCCCGTTTTCCTGATTGCCTATGACCGGCTGCCGGAAAAACGCTATATCTCCATGTGCATATTCGCTTTGGCAAGCGCGACGGATTGCCTTGACGGGTATCTTGCGCGCAAAAACAACCAGATCACATCCTTTGGAAAACTCTGCGACCCGCTGGCAGACAAGCTGATGGTTCTTTCCATTCTGTTCTGCCTCGCTTTCGACGGATATCTCGCGCCCGAAAAATACAGCTTTTTGAACATGGTAATTCTGATCAGCATGCTGGTCAAGGAATTTATCATGATGTGCGGCTCGATGGTCATGCTTCAAAAGGGCGTGGTCGTACAGGCCAACAAGTTGGGAAAAGCGGCGACGTGCCTGTTCGTACTGGGCATTCTTCTGGTATTCCCGTGGCACGGCGTGGATGCGCTGCACTCTGTCGGTCATGTCGTGGTCGTGCTTGCGGCGCTTACGTCTATCTGCGCGCTCGTCTCCTATGTTTTCAGCTGCGTTAAAAAATTGAACGCGCTCAAAATCAATTGATTTTGCCGTTTACTTTTGCTATAATATACAAAAAGTACGAATTTCGCCTGTGACGAAGAGGAGTACGCGCGAAAAATTCTCCAAGAGAGGGCGGCTCGCCGGCTGAAAGGCTGCCCGGGAAAAAACGTGCGGAAGGTCGCTTCCAAGGCCGCATTGCGAAAAGACAAAAGTAGCTTTGCGCGGGTTCGCCCGATACAGCGAAGAAAGATACAAATTTTGGTGGTACCGCGGAGCAATTCCGCCCAATAGCGGCGGGACTGCTCTTTTTGTTTATAAAAATAAATGAGACAGGAGATAGAGACCTATGGAAAACATGAACACCTTCGAAATGGCGAAAGTGTATGCGCCCAAGGAAATGGAAGAACGCATCTATAAGATGTGGGAAGAATCCGGCGCATTTAAGCCCAAAATGATCAAGGGCAAAAAGCCCTTCACCATCGTTATGCCCCCGCCGAACATCACCGGCCAGCTTCACGTAGGCCATGCGCTTGACGAGATGCCCCAGGATGTTCTGATCCGCTACCATCGCATGAAGGGCGACCCCACCCTTTGGGTACCCGGCACCGACCACGCCGCCATCGCGACCGAGGTCAAGGTTGTGGACGCGCTCAAAAAAGAAGGCCTCACCAAGCAGGATCTGGGAAGAGAAAAGTTCCTGGACCGCGTTTGGGACTGGAGAAAAGAATACGGCGGACGCATCGTACAGCAGCTTAGGAAATTAGGCGTTTCCTGCGACTGGTCCAGAGAACGCTTCACCATGGACGAAGGCCTCTCGAAGGCCGTTCGTGAAACCTTTGTCAACCTCTACGAGAAGGATCTCATCTATCAGGGCTGGCGCATGATCAACTGGTGCCCCTGCTGCAAGACCTCCATCTCCGACGCTGAGGTTGAATATGAAGAGCAGGCCGGTAACTTCTGGCACATCCTCTATCCCGTAAAGGAAACCGGCGAAATGCTGGAACTGGCGACCACCCGCCCCGAAACCATGCTGGGCGATACCGCCGTTGCCATCAACGCCGAGGACGAAAGATATAAGCACCTGCACGGCTGCCACGTCATTCTGCCCATCATCGGCCGTGAAATCCCGATCGTTCTGGACGAGCATGCCGACATGACCAAGGGTACCGGCGTTGTAAAGATCACCCCCGCCCACGACCCGAACGACTACGAAGTCGGAAAGCGCCACAACCTTCCCATGGTTCGCGTGTTCACCTATGACGGCCACATGACCGGCGCAGCTGAAGCCAAGGAAAACGCCGATCTCATCGCCAGCGGACGCGCCACCAAGGACGAGCCTGTGGTGCTCGACTGCGGAAAGTTTGCCGGCATGACCACGCAAGAAGCCAGAAAGGCCATCGTTGCAGAAATGACCGAGCTCGGCTGTCTTAAGAAGGTTGAGCCCCTCACCCATGAAGTCGGCACCTGCTACCGCTGCCATCAGACCATCGAGCCCATGGTTTCCAAGCAGTGGTTCGTTAAGATGGAGCCCCTCGCCAAGCCCGCCGTTCAGGTGGTCAAGGAAGGCAAGCTCCGCTTCATCCCCGACCGCTTTGAAAAGGTATACCTCAACTGGATGGAAAACACCCGCGACTGGTGCATCAGCCGCCAGCTCTGGTGGGGCCACAGAATTCCCGCGTTCTACTGCGACAACTGCGGAAGCGTGCATGTAACAAGAGAAGACATCGATACGTGCCCGAATTGCGGAAGCAAGGTATGGCAGGACGAAGATGTTCTGGACACCTGGTTCTCCTCCGCGCTTTGGCCCTTCTCCACCCTCGGCTGGCCCGAAAAGACCGAGGATCTTGCCTACTTCTATCCGAACTCCGTTCTTTCCTGCGGCTACGACATCATCTTCTTCTGGCTGGCGAGAATGGTATTCTCGGGTCTCGAGCAGATGGGCGAGTGCCCGTTTGAGGTTGCGCTCATGCACGGCCTCGTTCGCGACGCGCAGGGCAGAAAAATGAGTAAGTCTCTGGGCAACGGCATCGATCCTCTCGAGGTCATCGAAAAGTACGGCGCGGACGCGCTGCGCTTCTCCCTCGAAATCGGCGTTGCGCCCGGAAGCGACGTGCGCATGAGCCACGAAAAGATCGAAACCTACCGTAACTTTGCCAACAAGATCTGGAACGCCAGCCGCTTTGCCCTCATGAACATGCAGGGCTTTGAGCCCAAGGGCGTGCCCAGCGCTGATAAGCTTGCGCTGTCCGACAAATGGATGCTCAAGCGCTTCAACGACATCGTTCGCGAAATCACGAACAACCTTGAGTCCTTCGACCTCGGCATGGCCGCCACCAATCTCTATGATTTCATCTGGTCCAACTTCTGCGACTGGTACATCGAGATGGCGAAGCATGAGCTAAACGGCGATGACATGGAAGCCAAGAACGCCGCGCAGGAAACCCTTATTTATGTTCTCACCGGCCTTCTTAAGCTCCTCCATCCCTACATGCCCTTCATCACCGAAGAACTCTATTCCTACCTCCCGGGCCATGAAGGCATGCTGATTACAAGCGCCTGGCCTGTCGCCAACCCCGAACACGACTTCATCGAAGAAGCCGAGCAGATGGAAGCGGTCATGGAAATCATCCGCGCCGCGAGAAACCTGCGTGCCGAAATGAAGGTAAACGCCTCCAAGCGCGCAACCCTCATCCTGAAGCCCGCACCCGCCCTTGAAAAGGCGTTTCGCGCCGCCGAAGGCTATTTCATGCGCCTGGCCGCCGCCAGCAACGTAGAATACCTTGCGCCCGACGCGCCCAACCCCGAGAAATCCGCCTCCGCCGTTACCCCCGGCGCAAGCCTCTTCATCCCGCTGGGCGAGCTGGTAGACGTGGACAAGGAAATCGCGCGCCTGAACAAGGACCTTCAAAACGCCCAGGGCGAAGTCACCCGCGCGGAAAACAAGCTTTCCAACCAGGGCTTCGTCGCCAAGGCGCCTGCCGCTCTGATCGAGCAGGAAAAGGCCAAGCTTGAAAAGGCCAAGGGACTGGTTCTCTCCATTGCCGAGCGCATCAAGGAGCTCGAAAGCCTGAAATAAGATTACGGGGCTGTTGCACAACAGCCCCTTTTGTTTTGCATCCGAAATGCTGCCCGTTTTCAAAAGACTTGTGTTTTATGGATCCTGCATGGTATAATTGTCATAAGGGAGGTGCTTAAATGGACTACCTGTATGAAATCCCGGACAACAAAAAAATCCGCGTAATCATTGACACCGACGCGGCCTGCGAGGCGGACGATCCGTTTGCCATTGCGCAGGCGATGATGATTCAGAAATTCATCGTGAAGGGCATTTTCGCCACGCATTTCGGCTCCGCCGGATCGATGCAACGGAGTCTTGCAGAAATCCGCACGATCCTTGATCTCATGGGAAAGACCGCACCCGTATTTGAAGGCGAGGACGGCGCGCTTCGCGACGTCCGGACAAAGGATCTTTCGCCTGCGGCAAAGTTTCTGATTGAAGAAGCGATGCGGGAAGATACGCATCCTTTGTATGTTCTCTGCCTTGGCGCAATCACAAACGTCGCCCGCGCGATCATCGAATGCCCGCACATCAAGCATAAGATGAAAATCATCTGGATCGGCGGCCAGGAAATCGGAAACGACAAGGCAAGCGTACGAGAATTCAACAGCGGAAACGACATCGATGCGGCAAATTTCGTGATCGGCTGCGGAAGTGATCTTACGCTTGTTCCGAACAATGTCTATGGCTCCATGCGCATATCGCTTGCCGAGATTCAAAGGCGCATCTATCCTTTGGGCAGGATCGGAAAGCACCTTTTTGAAAACATGGTGTCTTACAATATGCAACCGTGGGCCGGCTGGACGAGCGGCGAAAGCTGGACGCTGGGCGACAACCCCGCCGTCGGCATTGCGCTTGACGACAGCGCAGGCACATATACATATACCGAAGCGCCGGTTTTCAACCCGGACACCACGTGGAAATATGTTCAGGGCCGTCCGATGATCCGCGTCTGCACGCGCATAGATTCAAGGTTTATCCTGGAGGATCTGATCGCAAGGCTTGAAATCGAATATCAATGAACATAAAAAGCGTCCGCGCATGGCTCTTTGCGCGAACGCTTTTTTCTTTCCCGAAAGCAACCGCAGGACCCGGAATCCGGAAACTGAAGTTTCCTCCGTTTCTTCGTTAGCTTTCGCATGGCTTATTATTCCTTTTTATCCGAAAACTCCTTTTTAAGCGCGCGTTCCACAGGAATAATCGATATCAGAAGAACCGCCATCTGAGCAAACAGTAAAACCACAGACATGATGGCAAACGCGTCAACCGACAAAAACAAAAACGGAATCTGTACGGCAATGGACGCAATCAGCGCGATGGCTCCTGCCTTTACCCAGATTTCTCCGATCTTTTTGTTGGCAAAGACCCATGTATCCGTATTGCGCATGGAGCGCGCCGTGCGGTAGCCAACCACCCAGTTGATGTTTTTGGGCGGATGCTTATGCATAAGATAACCAGCAAAAACCATGATGACGGGAATCAAAAGATCCGTAAGATACAAAGATACCTTCATTCCGGTGCTCCTCCTTGACGTATTTGATCGTTTTCACTATAATTTCCACAAGGGCAGAAAAACCGTCCGCGTGCTTTCGACCATGCGGCCTGTCTTTATTATACCATACAAACGCGCGCTATCAAAGAAAAGGAAGCATGATCATGAAGAAATTCTTTAATAAAAACAAGCTCGCCTTTGCCATACTTTTGATCGTCATTTATGTCGTCGGATTTTCAAACGCCGACATGATCTCAGAAAACATCGGCCTTGAAAAATCATTGACCGCCGCGTTCGGCCTTATAATGTCTGTTGTAATGTATGCCTTCATCCGCAAAAACAAGCTGCATGCATATACCGGGCTTTGCGCGTTTCAGGGAGATATCAAAAAGCATCTGTATTTCATTCCGCTGATTGTCATATCCTGCGTCAATTTCATAAACGGCGTTCAGATGAACGAAACGCTCCCGGTAACGGTTTTATATATGATCAGCATGGTTTTTGTAGGCTTTCTTGAGGAAATCATCTTCCGCGGCTTCCTGTTCGGCGCCATGCGGAAAGACGGCCTTACATGGGCGGTTCTCGTTTCATCCGTCACCTTCGGCATGGGCCATATCGTAAACCTCTTAACGGGCGGGCCCGTATTGGGTACGCTTTTGCAGCTCGTGTACGCATCCGCCATCGGCTTTTTGTTCACTGTTTTATTCCTTACGGGAAAAAGCCTTCTGCCCTGCATCCTTACTCACATCTTTATAAACGCAACCTCCGTCTTTGCCCGTCCGATGTCCGGTACCA
>JAEDIV010000041.1 GCA_016296675.1 Clostridia bacterium | reverse complement strand
CATGGAGATACACGATTAACGGAGTTTGAATGTATTTTGAGACAGCGCCTTTTTTATCTATTTTTCTGCCTTCAGCATTTCCGCATACGCCATGATGTAGGGGCCGACGCCTTTGCCTTCCTGGAGCATGTAGTAGTTTTCGTTTCTGTAGTTGTCTTCGCCCGACGCGGTCGCCATCAGGTATACGTCGGTCAGCTTGTCTTTTTGCAGCTTCTGTTCGGTCACGCGGGTGAAAATTTCGCGTCCGATATCGGCCATTTCGCTTTCAAACACGCCCAGCCGCGCGCCCTTTAAAAGCGTATAGGCCATCATGACGGTGCCGCTGGTTTCAGCGCGATTGCCGGCGCTTTTTTCTTCGTTTACAAGGTTCAGCCACATGCCGGTTTCCTTATCGAGGTAGGGGAGCATGTTTTTGACAAACGCGCGCAGCGCCGTTTTCATTTTTTTCTGATCTTCGCCCGACAGGCATTCATATACGTCGATCTGCGCCATGGCGTACCAGCCGATCGCGCGCAGCCAGAAAAACGGGCACACATCGCCTTTTTTGTTTCCGGCGTGGAAGAAAAGGCCGGTGTTTTCGTCCATCAGATTTTCATTGACCCAGAAAAAGCGATTTGCGACTTTCTTAAGGGCCGCTTCGTCGCCCGTTTCCTTTGCGTAGCGCGCAAGGAAACACTGGGACATATACAGGCCGTCCAGCCATACCGCGTATTTCGGCGGTTTGCCGCCGCGCCACACATGGTAATAGCATCCCCCGAGTTCCTCGGGCGCATATTTGGCGTTGACAACGGCAAGATCATGATAAAGGTTGTCGGAAAGCGTTTTAAGACAGGCGTCTTCCTTCATAAACGCAGGCAGCAGGGACGCGGTTTTGTAGCAGTCCACGCCGTGGGCGGGATCGTAGCCTGCATACTTGTTCAAAACGCCGTCTGTCTGAATCGCGTCAAGATAGCGCTTTACGTAGGACTTGTATCGTTCGCCTTCGCCGGCTTCGTACATATAATAAAGGCCTTCCATGACGATGCCGATGTAATAGCTCCAGTCAAACAGGAAGGTTTTCCCGTTTTTTAAGGAGCGGTGCTCGTTGTCCCAGGCAAAGAAGCGGTCCTCGTCTTCGATAATCGCTTTGGGATCGCCGTTTTCAGCGTCTACGGTAAGATTGTCGATGAAGATGCGTGCGCGGCGCATATTTTCTCTGATTCGCTCGCTGGTCATGGAAATGATCGCCTCCGTTTCTTTTTCTATTGTATGATGTGTGACAGACATTGTCAAGAAAAAGCGCTCCGACAAGGGCATTTTTCGCAATGGGGGAGGGATGCGTAGTTCCCTATTATATAAGGAAGGAAAGGAGAGTAAAAAATATAAAGTTTATGAGGCTTGAGAAAAATGAGCAGAAATCGCGCTCGTCCTCTTCCAGCTCGTCAAACGAAACCGGCGCGTCGTCGTCAATGTGATCGGTCATGGAGGCGTCGTACTTGATGACGTCCTTTTTCTTTTTGGTTTTAAAATGCTTCATCCTCGGAATGCGAAGGCCGTCCATGCGAAGATAGACAAGATAGGCAAACAGCGCAAAAAGCGCCGCGAGGAAACCGGCCGTCATACTGGCGGAAGGGCCGTTGTTTATAAAGCGGTCTACGGCCAGATAAAAGATGAGCGCCGTCATAAAGCGCGTGGCCGTCATATAGACAAGCGGGCGCAGCATATATTTTTTGTAGATGTTCTTTTTCATTGCTTTTCTCCTTTCAGGACAAGCATATTGTATCTCAATTCTCTGTCAAAAGCAAGTGAATTTGCAGGATATACAAAATCAATACTCAAAATGACGAAACAGAAAGCCTTTTTTACCAATAACACCTATAAATAAGGCGAAATTGTGCAATATGATGAATTTTACTGCTCAAAAAACTTCATTTTTATTATTGACAAGAAGGAGGGTTATCGGTATAATATCTGTTATCCGTTGGACAGCGAAGTATCAATGATCGTTTACATCGTTATCCACAAAAAATAGGGAGGTTACCTCAATGAAGAAGACTCTGTCTCTCGTTCTGGCAATCGTTCTGATGCTCGGCTGCATGTCTTTCGCAGGCGCCGAAGAGATCAAGAACTTCAAGGATTACCAGACCCAGGCCAATGAAATGGAAACTTTCTGCTACCACTATTCTCAGGCTGCTGTTGACCTGAACGTTCTGAGCAACTGCTACGAGCACCTGCTCACCAACGACGCCGCCGGCGCTCTGATCCCCGCTGCTGCCAAAGAGTGGTCCTCTCCCGATGGCGGCCAGACCTGGATCTTCAAGCTGAACGATGATATCGTTTGGGTTGACTACAATGGCGAGTACATGGCTGACTGCACCGCCGAAGACTGGCTCACCGGTCTTGAGTGGGTTCTCAACTATGCCAAGAACCAGGCTGCCAACACCTCCATGCCCATGGAAATGATCAAGGGCGCTGCTGAGTACTACAACTACACCAAGGAGCTCCCCACTGAGGAAGCCAAGGCTCTCGGCCTTGACAAGTTCCTTGAGATGGTAGCCGTATCCTGCCCCGATCAGTACACCATCCAGTATGAGTGCGTTGACAAGCTCTCCTACTTCCCCTCTGTTGCTACCTACAACTGTCTGGCTCCCCTCTCCGCTGAGCTGATCGACGAGATCGGTGTTGACGGATACTTCGGCGCCGACTACACCACCATGTGGTACAACGGACCCTACACCATCACCACCTACATCTATCAGAACGAAAAGGTTCTGACCAAGAACCCCAGCTACCACAAGGCCGACGAAGTCAAGCTGTTTGACACCGTAACCGTTAAGATGGTAGAATCCGCTGACGTTGCTTACGAAATGTTCACCGCCGGCGAACTCGATTACATCGAGCTGCCCGCTTCCAAGCTGAACACCATCTACGCCGATCCCAACCACGTGTACCACGACAACCTCGTTGAAGCCCGTCCCACCAAGTACTCCTACCAGATCCATCTGGTATACGACAAGAAGAACGAAGACGGCACTCCCGACGTAGCTTGGAACACTGCCATTGCCAACGAGAACTTCCGTCTTGCTCTCTACTACGGCCTTGACGCCACTGACTACCTCGCACGCACCAACGACATCAACCCCCTGTCCTGCCAGAACTTCTGCTACACTGCCAACGCCGTTTCCGTTACCAGCGCAGGTGTTGACTACACCCAGCTCGTTCGCGACAACATCGGCCTGCAGTATACTACCGATAAGTACGCCCGTGTAGACGCCGAAAAGGCCGCTGCCTACAAGAAGGCTGCGATCGAAGAGCTCACCGCCGCCGGCATCGAGCTGCCCGTCAAGATGGCTTACTACATCTCCGGTTCCTCCACCACCGCGAAGGAGACCGCTGACGTATTCGCCAACCTGATCAAGACCTGCCTGGGCGAGGATCTCGTTGTTCTCGACACCAAGACCTACGTTTCCAAGCTCAACACCGAAGTTCGCAATCCGCAGCTGGCCTCCATCTACATCAATGGTTGGGGCGCTGACTTCGCCGATCCCATCAACTTCCTCGGCCAGGAAACCTATGGTGAGGACAATGCGTACTATTCTCAGTACTACTCCAAGATCAACAACGCCACCGATGAGAAGCTCATCGCTACCTACAAAGAGTTCACCCGCCTTGTAAACGAAGCCAAGGCCATCACCGATGACCTGGATGCCCGCTACGCAGCGTTCGCGGTAGCCGAGGCCTACATGCTCGAGCATGCCCTCGTAATCCCGTGGTCCTACTCCGTTGTTTGGGAGCTCACCAAGGTTAACAACTACACCAAGGTTTACTCCGCTTACGGCAACCAGTCTGAGCGTTACGTCAACTGGGAGACCAGCACCGAAGTTTACACTGCTGAGCAGTACAAGGAATTCGTTAAGTAATTCAATACTTAATTAAAGCCTTAATAGGTTGGGACGGCCTTCCATCTGGGGGGCCGCCCCTTCCCATATTCAAAGCATATGAGCCGTTTCATGATCAATGGGCGAAACGGCCTTATTGATTCATTAAACAGCTAAGAGGGGATGACCGGATGTTTAAATACACGATCAAGCGCTTGTTCCAGTCGCTTATCACCGTGTTTCTGGTAGTTTCAGTTGTATTTTTGCTTCTGAGACTTCTGCCCACGGACTATTTCTTTACCGAGGAGCAGCTCATCAAGCTGACGGAAGAGCAGCAGGAAGATTTGCTCAGAGCAAACGGTTATCTCGACCATCCGTTTGTGCAGCTCGGTCGTTTCTATAAGGAACTGATCAAAACCGAGCACAAGGAACACTATTACGACAGTGTCAAACTGGTTGACGCCAATACCTATGAAATCCGCTTCCTTGAAAAAGGTGAAGCGGCCAACATCAAGCCCGAGGATGTAAAGCTCGAGCGCCTTGAGGGCGTTACGGATGAGTACCCGGTTGTAAATGCAGTCGAGGCTTATGTTTCCGATGACCCTGAAAAGCCCAATACCGTCGTTCTGAAAACCGATAATGAGGTTCAGAAGAAGGTAAAATATACCCTTATCTGCGGCTCCCACACCGGCAACTTCACTGTTCGCAAAGAGGGAAAAGAGGTAGCGGTACAGGACGAGAAAACTACGGATAACTGGGATTATTTCACCAATATGCGCGTCTGGCTCAATTTCGGCGAGTCTCACCGCGTGCAGACCGGTCTCCCGGTAACCGAAATCATATCTTCCAAAATCATCGTTTCCATGCGTATCGGCCTTAGCGCGCTGGCAATTGCCCTCGTCATCGGCGTTCCGCTTGGCATTATGCAGGCCCGCTATAAAGACGGCGTCCTGGACGCCGCCGGCCAGGCCTTCACCATCTTTATTAACGCCGTTCCCCACCTGGTTACTTACTTCCTTGTCATGATCATCGGTAACCGCCTGTTCGGCCTGCCCATCCAGTTCTCGGTCACCGATCCGAAAAGCGCGATTCTTCCCATGATCTCCCTTTCCATGGGCTCCATCGCCAGCTACATGCTGTGGATGAGAAGATACATGGTTGACGAGCTCAACAAGGACTATATCCGCCTTGCAAAACTCAAGGGCATGTCCACTACGCAGGTAATGTTCAAGCACGTTATGAAAAACGCGTTTTTGCCCCTTGCGCAGTATCTGCCCTATTCTGTACTTCTGACCGTCGGCGGTTCCATTCTGGTTGAAAAGATGTTCGGTGTGCCCGGCCTTGGAAACCTTCTGCCCGACGCCATCGCCAAGTACGACGCCAACCTCGTTCAGGCGATCGTTTCCCTGTATGCCTCTTTGGGCATCATCGGTCTTTTCCTGGGCGACGTGCTGATGATTATCCTCGATCCCCGCATTCGCCTTACCGGGAAAGGAGGCACGAGATAAATGGCTAAGAAAAATGATGCCAAGCTGGACGTTCGCTATTCCAACAGCAACATTGAAGTGCAGACCGAGCTTCCTGTAAAGGAAAACACGTATGTAAACCCCATTGGCGCGGACGAGAGCAAGCAGGTTGTCGACCTGACTGCCGATAAAGCCAATGTCGAAAGCGATTTTGACAAAAAGTACGGCCCCGGAAGCGTTCACACTTCCACCCGTTCCAAGATGCCTGAAAAGCAGCTGTTCCAGTTCGCGGAATACCGCGCGCAGGATGCGGAGCGCACCGGTTATTCCAACTATTCCTATTGGAAGAGCGTCTGGGCGAACTTCATCAAGAAAAAAGTTGCCGTGTTCATGGCGTTAATCTTCTTCGCGCTGATCATTTTCACCTTTATCGCGCCTACCATCTCGATTTACGACGCGAAAACCGTCCGCATCGACCACCCCAACCGCGAGACCCGATTCCTCGCGCCCAATGATCATTTCTGGTTCGGAACCGACTCCATCGGCTGCGACTACTGGTGCCAGGTGTGGAGCGCGACCCGTACTTCCATCATCCTCTCCGTAAGCGTATCCATCGGTCAAATCATTGTCGGCGTAATCATCGGCCTTCTCTGGGGCTATGTGAGAAAGCTCGACCGCTTCTTTACCGAGCTTTATAACTTCATCGACAACATCCCGACCATCATCTACATGACTCTGATTGCGCTCATGATCGGCCAGTCCACCCTCATTATGGCTGTTGCCATGATCGCGTTTTACTGGCTGGGCACGGCGAGAAACATCCGAAATCTCGTCTTCATGTACAGAGACCGCGAATACAACCTCGCTTCCCGCTGCCTGGGCACCGGCCTTTGGCGCATCCTGACCAAGAACATCTTCCCCTATCTGATCAGCGTTATCGTTCTTCGTCTGGCCCTGTCCATCCCGGGCATCATCGCCTACGAAACGACGCTCTCTTATCTGGGCCTTCTGGATATTTCTACGCCGTCCCTCGGTATTCTCTTAAGAGACGCGCGCAGTAACTTCCTCGAGTATCCCTACCTTCTCGTATTCCCCGCGGCGATCGTATCTCTGATCACGGTCACGTTCTATCTCGTGGGCAACGCGTTCTCCGACGCGTGCGACCCGCGCAATCATGTGTGAGGTGGATAAAATGTCTGAGAACATGAAAAACAATACGCATTCCGCCTCGCTTGAGATGGAATTTGAAAAGCGCGCAAAGCAGGTGCTTTCCACTGAACCCATCCTTTCTGCAAGAGATGTCGAGGTAGAATTCACCCTGCGCGGACAGAAGCTGAACGCCATCCGCCGCTGCTCCCTGGATCTGTACGACGGCGAAACCCTCGCCATCGTCGGCGAATCCGGCTCCGGAAAATCGGTATTCACCAAGACCTTCGTCGGCATGCTGGACAAAAACGGTACCGTCACCGGCGGAAGCATCATGTATGACGGCATGGACCTTGCCAAGTTCAAGACGGAATCCCAGTGGCGCAAGATCCGCGGCAAGAAGATCGCCATGGTTACTCAGGACCCCATGACGAGTCTGAACCCCTTAAAGAAAATCGGCCTTCAGATCAAGGAAGCCATCGAGCTCAACCAGAACGTTCACGGCGCGGCCGCCAAGGCCAAGGCCATTGAGCTTCTGGAGCTGGTCGGAATTCCCGACGCTGCGCGCCGCTACAATCAGTATCCGCACGAGTTCTCCGGCGGCATGCGCCAGAGAGTTGTTATCGCCATCGCTGTAGCCTGCAACCCGCAGATCCTCATCTGCGACGAGCCGACCACCGCCCTTGACGTTACCATCCAGGCGCAGATTCTGGAGCTGATCAGAAAGCTCCAGAAAGAAAAGCACATGACCATCATCTACATCACCCACGATCTGGGCGTTGTTGCCAACGTTGCCGATCGCGTAGCGGTTATGTATGCCGGTCAGATCATCGAAATCGGTATGGCGAACGAGATTTTCTTCAATCCCCGCCATCCATACACCTGGGCGCTCCTGTCCGCTATGCCTCAGCTGGGCGTTAAGGGCGAAAAGCTGCCCGCCATCGATGGTACGCCTCCGAACCTCTTTAACAAGGTTACCGGCGACTCCTTCGCGCCGCGCAATAAAAAGGCCCTGAACATCGACTTCCTCGAGGAGCCCCCGATGTTCGACGTAACGCCCACCCATCAGGCCAAAACCTGGATGCTGGACAAGCGCGCGCCTGAAATGAAGCAGCCCATCGACGTGGAAAAGCTGTCCCGCAAGATGAACGAGCCCCAGCCCACTTCCGGCGATATCGAGCATCCCCACATGTCGACCAACCGCGAAGCGCTGGTTGAAGTCAAGAATCTGCAGGTTACCTTCGGTTCCGGCAGAAAGAAGTTCGTAGCTGTAGATGATGTCAACTTCACCATCTATAAGGGCGAAACCTTCTCCCTGGTCGGCGAATCCGGATCCGGCAAGACCACCATCGGCCGCGCCATCGTCCGTATCAACCCCATCACGGACGGCGAGGTTCTCTATCGCGGCGAGAGGATTTCCGGCAAGATTTCAAAGGAACAGGATATTAACGTCATCCGCAAGTGCCAGATGATCTTCCAGGACCCCATGGCCAGCCTTAACGAGCGCGCCAAGGTAGACTATATCGTCTCCGAAGGTCTTTACAACCATAAGCTTTATAAAAACGAACACGACCGTCAGGACAAGGTCAAGAAAGCGCTTGAAGAAGTAGGCCTTCTGCCCGAGTTCTCCAGCCGCTTCCCGCACGAATTCTCAGGCGGCCAGCGTCAGAGAATCGGTATCGCCCGCTCTCTGATCATGGAGCCCGAATTCATCGTGGCCGACGAACCCATCTCCGCGCTGGACGTTTCCATTAGAGCGCAGGTGCTTAACCTTCTTAACGACCTTAAGAAGAACAGAGGTCTCACTTACCTCTTCATCGCCCACGACCTTTCCGTCGTCCGCTTCATCTCCGACCGCATCGCCGTTATTCATAAGGGCCGCATTGTAGAATTGGCCGAGGCCGAAGAGCTCTTCCGCCATCCGCTGCATCCCTATACCAAGGCGCTGCTCTCGGCAGTTCCGAACCCCAACCCCTACTTGGAGCGTGAAAAGAAGCTGATTGTATACGATCCTTCCTGCCACGACTACTCGGTAGACAAACCTGTCTGGTGCGAAATCCTGCCCGACCACTTCGTTTACGGAAACGAGCGCGAGCTGGATGCATACAGAAAGGAACTCAACTAAATCACCAAAAGCCTCTGCAAAACGGCGGGCGTTCGTAAAACAGTTAACAGGCACAGCAGTTCTTTGCTGTGCCTGTTTTTGTATGACTTCCATTCGTGTGATAAGATAAAACAAACAGACCAATTCCAATGTATCGAATCATAAGGGCGCACTTCTATACACCGTTCGGTGTAGTGCGTATTGTACGGTTTTGCACCGCACCAAAGCCTCCCTTGTGTAAAGGGAGGTGTCACGGTGCAAGCCGTGACGGAGGGATTGCTGCAGCAGGCAGCTGCGTATTCGCATTGACTTTCGGCAAATCCGTACTGCTGTACCGCACAATCCCTCAGTCAGCTTCGCTGACAGCTCCCTTTACACAAGGGAGCCTTTCCCAAACCGGTACATATTGCAAAAAACCGACCTGTGATCGCAACCACAGGTCGGTTTAACTGTTTTACGAACACACCGCTAACCTGCAGAGGCTTTTTCACGTTTATCGCGATGAATCCGCAGGGCGGGGGTTTGCTCCTGCCGAAAGCATTGTTCCGATCAACGCAGGTCAGGTCTTTGCTTTTTAAAAAGCACTTCGATAATTGTAAATATTCACCTTGCCGAAAGGCTCGTATGTAGCAAAGGGAGCTGTCAAAATCGAAGATTTTGACGGAGGGATTGCCTCAAACGTTTAGGGTAAGCACAATCGCCTTCAGAAAGCATTCGTTTGCGCAATCCCTCCGTCTGCGCTTCGCGCAGCCACCTCCCTTTGCACAAGGGAGGCAGCGATAGTACGGGAATAACTCAACAGTATTGTTAATGTACAGTCACTTTGCTGCTTTACCGTTACCATTAAAGAGGAGGGGAAAACTTTAAATCGCCCGTACATTTCCTTCCCTTCGGCATATTTACATTCCCGCCCGTTTGTGCTATCATTTTTTAAAAACCACAGGAGTTCAAAGCATGAAAACCATCTTAATAGACCTGTTTCTGACCTTTGCAAAAATCGGCGTATTTACCTTCGGCGGGGGATACGCCATGATTTCCGTGATCGAGAACAGCTGTGTTGATCGAAAAAAATGGATCACGCACGATGAGATGATGGACGTGACCGTCATGGCGGAGTCCACGCCCGGGCCGATCGCCATCAATATGGCCACCTTTGTCGGCTACAAGCAGGCAGGGCTTTTGGGCGCGGTCGCAGCCACCATCGGCATCGTGCTTCCCTCATTTCTGATCATCTTCTTTCTGTCTTCCGTACTGGACGCGCTTTTAGAGTATCCGCTGGTTCAGAACCTGTTCCGCGGCATCCGCGTCGCAGTTCCGATCCTCATACTGGACGCCGGCTTCAATATGATCAAAAAGATGAAGAAAAAGCCTCTGCCGTGTGCGATTGTGATTGTGTCGATGGTTTTGATGTTCCTGATCAGCCTGTTTTCCATCCGCTTTTCATCCATTGCGCTCATGCTTATTGCGGGCGCGGTCAGCCTCTGCGCGTTTCTGATCGGCAGGCGAAAGGGGGCGGACGCGTGATTTATCTCGATCTGTTCATCGGATTTTTAAAGGTGGGGCTTTTTGCCTTCGGCGGCGCATACGGCGCAATTCCCTTGATCAGGGATGTCGTTTTGTCCTATGGATGGCTTACAGACGAAGCGCTTGCCAATATGATAGCCATCAGCGAATCCACGCCCGGCCCCATCATGGTGAACCTTGCAACCTTCGTGGGCGCGTCGCAGGCGGGCGTTTTGGGGTCGGTTCTGGCAACGCTTGCCGTTGTGCTTCCGTCGTTTGTTATCATCCTCATTTTGACAGCGGTCTTTAAAAACATCATTAAAAACAAATTCGTTCAGGCATCGCTTCGCGGCGTAAAACCCGCCGTGATCGGCATTGTCCTGGCAACGGGTGCGTTCATGCTGGTAAAAACGCTTTTCCCGGAAAACAGAGCCGCGAACCTTATTGATCTTGTTTTGACAATCATCCTTGCGGCAATCTATTTTCTTCCGCGAAAGTTTTCAAAGAAAAAGCTTTCGCCGATCATGTTCATCGTCGTTTCCGCCGTGCTGGGCGCGGCTGTCTATACGGTATTTCCCGGATAAATGAGGAGGAAAACTATATGCAGTATGAAAAAATTGAATTGATCCCCGGCAGAAGCGAAGTCACCCTCGAGTATTTCGGCATCGACGACCGCTCGGAACCCAGAGATGCCATGCTGGTCATCCCCGGCGGCGGCTACGGTGCGGTTTGCGCTGACAGAGAAGGCTATCCCATCGCGCAGGCCTATATGATGCAGGAAATGAACGCGTTTGTTCTCCATTATTCCGTGGGCAGCCAGATCAAAGAGGCGACAGATCCCCTGTATCAGGCGTCCATGGCCATGATTCATATCAAGGAAAACGCCGAAAAATACAACATCAATCCCGACCGCGTGTTCTGCGTGGGCTTTTCTGCCGGCGGCCATCTGGCAGGGTCGCTCGCGACTCTCTGGAACAGAAGCGATATCCAGGAAAAACTCGGCGAAAACAAAGGCAAAAACCGCCCGACGGGCGCAGTTCTCTGCTATCCCGTAACACTCGGACGCTCTTCAAAAGGACATGCGGGTACGTTCAAAAACCTTCTGAAAGAAAGAATCGATGACGAACAGGCGGTCGATTCCTTCTCCCTCGAAAAAAATGTCGGTCCGCACACGGCGCCCGTTTTCATCATGCACACTTTTGACGACGAGCTTGTGCCGCTGGAGAACGCGCTGATACTGGGGCTGGCGTACAAAGAGGCCGGGGTTCCTTTTGAAATGCACATCTATCCTCATGGCCCCCACGGTATGGCGCTTGCCAACAAGGTTACCTGGATCGGAAATCCTGATTATAACAACGCCGCTATCGCAAGATGGGTGGCGGACTCCGCTTTGTGGATGAGAAGTCTGTAAGAAAAAATATGCGTCTGTCAATAAGCAGGCGCATATTTTATGTCGTTATCTGCTGGATAAAAAACATGACTTATACAAATGGTTCTGATGAATTGTTTCATGATCTTCCCCGCACTCTCCCGGGAAGAGGATGGGGAGATCAGCGCCAATATTGGACGACTTGTTGTTTCCTTTGTGGGATAAGGAAACTGTTGTTTTAGAGGCGGATGGAGCTGTCAAAACAATATCACATAAAGTTGTTAAAGGACATGGGTCACGAAAATAAAAGCATGCCCAGTGCGGTTAAAGCGCTTTCCAGAAGCGACATCATAACGCACAGGGCGTTGCCCTTGGAAAACTGTTTTCTGAAAGGACGGATGTTGACTTTTTCTGTTTTCATTCAGTTCTTTTGTGCAAGCACGGCGTATCAGAGGATGATCTCTACATGATGGCCGTCTGCAGATTCAACCTCTATCAGCTTCCAGCCGCTGTTCATGCGCTTGAAATCCTTAAGTACCGAAATGAAACCGCAGGCCTGTTCATAGGTAAGCGTTGCGCCATTTTTCTGCGCGTTTTTTGCGGCGATGAGCGCGGTGAATCGGTTCAGGATCAGCCCGGTCGGGAGGGTAATACGGATGTTTTTATGACTTGATGAATCGAAAATGATTTTCATATGCTTACTCCACAAAAATGCGCACGGTGTCGCCGTCTGCGGATTCCACTTCCACCAAATTTCCGATCGCGCCGTGGGAGACGAGATCAAAAATCTGCTTAAAGTCGATGTTTTTAAGCGAATTGTTTCCGGAAACCTGAGGCATTTCCATGCCAAGTTCGATGGCAACCTTCACAAGCGCCATCGGAAGGTTCACGCGCACCTTGTCGCCGTCTGCGGAATCCACGATGATGCGGAGGATCATTTCTTCAACGGCCTTTCGGTTTTCGATGGGCTGCATGGTAACGGCAGGAAGATTTTCTGTTTTTCCTGACAGAAGTTCGTCAACCGTCACGCCGAGGATTCTGGAAAGCTGCGGAAGCGAGGTGATGTCCGGGCAGGTCTGGTCGTTTTCCCATTTGCTGACTGCCTGTGCGGATACGTTCATTGCCTGTGCAAGCGCCTCCTGCGTAAGGCCCTTTTCCTTTCTGTACTGCGCGATTCTTTTTCCAAGCGTCATATCCATGATATCATGCTCCTTTCGTTTATGGATGAATTGTATCATAAAAAGTATATCCGGAAAACAGACCGGTTGTTGAATTGGCGCCTTTATACTCAACCAAAGGTGGAAAATTCCATCAACCATCGGTTGAATCTATGTTTTTGTTGACTTTGCCTTTCGAAAAGACTACAATAGACGTATGAAGATACAGGAGGGTAAACGGTTATGGCCAATACGGTTGCGCTTCCGGATATGAACAGATCGACTTCTTCTAAGGGTTTGAATGCTTCGTGGGTCTGCCCGGAATTCAAGGTATCGGGCGTTTTTTCGTCGAACATGGTGCTTCAAAGGGACGAGCCCATTTGCATCTGGGGCTTCTCGGATGCACCCGGAACGAAGGTAACGGGTGAATTCATGGGCGAAAAGGCGGAGTGTATCGTTGGTAACGACAACAAATGGACGCTTACGTTCTCTCAACATGCGTATGAAAAGACCGGGCAGAAGATGGAAATTTCGGACGACAGAGGAAATCGCGCGCAGTTTTCCGACATCCTGATCGGAGACGTCTGGTTTGTGGGCGGACAGTCGAATGCCGAACTGACGCTTGCCCCGTGCGCGCCGTTCACGCCCGAAATCGAGTTTGACGAGAACGATAATTTCCGCCTGTTTACCCAGACGCAGGCGTATCCTTACATGCATCCGGAAAAATGCGAATCTCCCTATCCGGACGTGATCAATCCCGAATGGATGTGGAAAAAGCCTGACAAAAGCGCCAGCAAGGCGTTTTCCGCAATGGGCTGGTATTTCGCAAAGGAGCTTACGCGCGTAATCGATGTTCCCATCGGCATGATCATGATCGCGGCCGGCGGCGCATACATGCGGGAGCTTCTGCCTGTCGAGCTTGCCCATGCATGCGGCTACACGTCCGGAAACCGCGTGCGCGAGGGCGGATATTTTAATTCCCTCATCCATCCGTTCATCCCGCTGCCCTTTAAGGCCATGCTGTTTTTCCAGGGCGAGAGCGAGGGCGGCAGGCGGGAATACGCCGAAAAGTACGATAAAGAGCTTAAGCTTCTTGTTGAGGACGAACGAAAGCGCTTTCATCGCAATTTTCCTTTCTACAATGTGCAGCTGTCCGACTACGGCGACGAGACGTTTGGATTTTTCAAGTGCCTGGACATCGTGCGCGTCAAGCAGGTGGACGCGAAAAATATCATCGATGATTATTCGCTGACGGTCGATATGGATCTTGGCGCGCCGGAAGGCTATGAAGACTGGGCGCATTCGCCGCTTAAAAAGCCGCTTGCTCTGCGCCTTGCAAAGTTGGCGCTTTCAAAGGAATACGGCATCGGAATGGAGGAGGACGCGCTTTCCAGCATGCCTGTAATGGCAGAAAGGAAAGGCGATGAGATCGAGATCACCTTTGCGCCCATAAATAAAGCGCTTCAGATTCGCGGAAAAACACATTTGGAATCGATCCGCCGCCCCCTGCCCGGCTTTTCTGTCGGCGCGTACGAAACGCGTGTGCCTGCGCCTGCGTATATTACGGATAAAAACAAGGTCACAGTCAGGCTACCCGAAGGCGCAGACGGCTCGATGGTCAATTATGCCTATTCCATCCGCATAACCAGGGAAACCGCCAATCTGGAAAACGAAAACCATCTTCCGTGCCCCTCTTTTTCCATAAAAGTCCAATAATCAAAGGCAGCCCGATTTTCTTGTTTTCAAAAATTGGACTGCCTTTATTTTTTTCTGTATAAAACTGTCAGACTTTCAGCGCATAATCGCGGATGACTCTTTCAAATCCCTTAACGGTCGTATCAAAGGAAACGCCGATTCGGTTCAGCTTTTCCTTTGTCATCCAGAGGTTTCCCTCTGCCGCTGTTTTCCTTACAAGGGCATGGGCTTTCTCCTTAAGCCCCAGGATTTCAAAAAAGGCGAGGGTGGTTTCATACATATTGAGATCGTTGGTGCTTCCGTAGTTGTATGCGCCGCCGGGCGCCAGGAGCATTTTATCAAGATTTTCGGCGACCTGGCGCACATAGGTCACGGCGCGGAAGGAATTTTCGGATGCGTCCATCGGAAATCCTGTCTGGGCGGCTTTCAAGGCGAGGGTCAGGAAATTCATGCGGTTTTTGTGGTTGTACATGGGCATATCATACATCCATGTCGCGCGAAGATGCACGCAGTCCGGATTTTTGTCGAGCGTTCTTTTTTCGGACATAAGCTTATGGCGGGCATAGGTGTTTGTGGGCTCGGGAAGCGGTTCCTCATCCGAATAGGGACCTTCTTCCTTCATGCCGGTATATACCTGATCAGAGGAAAACATGAGGATTTTGATCTTTTCTTCCATCGCCGCTTTGTTGAGCGCATCGGGAAGGATGACATTGGCGAGAAAGGAGGCGTCCGGATCCTTTTCGCATTCGCCGATATCGGAAATGGCCGCTGTGTGAATGATGGCTGCGGGCTGAACGCGCTTTACATATTCGATTACGCCTTTTTCGGGCGAGGAAGCGCGCAGAATTTCGCTGGGAAAGGCGACTGCGTCCGGAAAATGCGCCATAACACGCGCACCGACAAAGCCCTTTGCGCCGGTGACGAGTATCTTTCCTGAAGTGTCCATGCGGATCGACCTCCTTAAGTCAGTACTGCCATTATAGAAGAAGAAACAACTTTTCGTCAAGATGCAGGAAAGGAAAAAGCGGGAAAGAGAGCGAACTTATAAGCCGGAGGGATTTTGGATGCAGAAAATCTGGAAATCGAGCTATGAATATGTGATGGAGGCTTTTGACCGGGCGGAGAAATGCGAAAAGAGAATTCTTTCAAAAACGCCCGGCGGACGAAAGCAGGCAGCGCTCATTTACGGCGAAAAACATCACGTTTCGTTCTTCATACGATTCCTCAAAACCGCATATCTGTTCCTCTTTATTGGGTCGCTCATTCTCAATGCGACATCGGACGGCACGCCTGTTCGATAGAATTCTTGAGTGATAGTATCTCCAAACTGTTCACTGCTTAGGTCAACAATTTCATCATCGATAATGTTGTAATAATGGATTTCCTTTTCTGTGATGTGCAGTTCAAAAACCTCGCCGCCAAAGGTTTCCTGAACTGCCACTGCAGTCACGAAGCATTGTCCTTTTGCAATATTTCCATTGGGCCAGTTTTCGTTAAGTGAAGGACTGCAACTCTCTTTGCACCAAGCTTTTTTGAGTTTGTTGTAGAACGCAAGCATGCGTTCCGCGGTTGCTTTTTTCTCTGTAAACATATAGCGCCTCAATTATAGAAAATCCAGGTTTGATTGGCGGACGCAATGATTTCCATGCTTTTTCCCGATATACAGTCGGCCTGCACAACAGATGGACCCACTATGCATGCCGACTGTTTTGTGTGCGCTGTCCCAAATTGGTTTTTCTTTTACAGCTTCTCAATCGGAAAAAGCATATAGTTTTTTCCGGTTTTTATGTCGGTGAAATCGTGCACTGCGCCTTTTAAGGTATAGCCGTTTTCGTTAAGGTATGAAAGCATACAGGCAAACAGGTTTTCTTCGTTTTCCGCCTTCAGATAGACAAAGCCCGGGATGGTCCACTTTGTCCAGCCGTCGGGCGCGACGGCAACAGGGGCTGTCTCGATACCTGCAAGGTATTTGCCTTCGGAAAAATTGTTTTCCCACGGGAGAAACGACATGGACGCATCCGACATTGCGCCCCATATGCCGACGGGCGCATCACATATTCTTCAAAGCCCTTCATACGCAGAAAATAGGTGAAGTCTTTTTGCTTGTCGGGCCGCGCGACGGACAGAAAATGATCGGTTTCGTAGTTTTCCTCCATATGCAGCATGCCGTATTTCTCGCTGAGCAGCCTGCACATGGTGGATTTTCCGGCGTAGGCCGTGCCGTTTATGAAACAGCAGTTTTTAAGGTAGTGCTTTAAAATATGATTATCAATTTTCATGTCATTCTCTCCTTTTTGTCATACAGAAACAGACCTTCCCTTGAGAAGGCCAATGAACAGATCAATCGCATGCCTCAGCGGATGCGGTTGTTGTTATAAAGGAAATGACACATGAATGGATTCCTCCGTAAATGGAAGTATAAAAGAGAGGTTGTTCAAGAAGCCGGGTTATTTCAAGCCGAAGCCGTTGAACCATGCGCGTTCGTCAAACGGCTTCTTTCTGGGGCCTCTGACTTCGTCCTTTGCGACGCCGATCGGCAAAAAACACACCAGCTCATATTCGTCCGGCACGCCCAGGATTTTTGCCATTTTGTCGCCGATCCGGTCCGTGTCCGTGATGTGGCCTTCGTACCAGCAGCTTTGATAGCCGAGATCGGTGATGGCGAGGAGCATGTTTTCGATCGCCGCGGAATAATCGTGCACGGAAAAACATCTGTCGCGGTAGGCGATGATACGCCGCGTAAGCACGCAGATGGCTGCGGGCGCGGTTTTTCCGATGGGCGGATCGATCACGGCGTGAAGCTTTTTAAGGACTTCGGGGTCGTCCACGGCGATCAGGCTCGTCGTCTGCTTGTTGCATCCGCTGGGCGCGGCGAGGCCTGCCTGCATAATGAGGGAAAGATGCTCGCGGGGAACGGGCGCAGAAAGATATTCTCCGCGGTATGAATGTCTTTTTAAGATGGCGTCAAGCGTATTCATGGAGAGACATCCTTTCTGAAGGAAATTTTTCAGGCGATATGGAACCGGAAATGTTTTTATTTATTATAGCGCAAAAACCCGGGGAGTCAAGAAAAACGAAAAGAGGCAGGCTTTTCCGGCGCGGATATTGACAATTTCGCCGAAACAGTATAAAATAATCGTTGCACCTTGATTGGATGTCTCCGTAGCTCAGCCGGATAGAGCGTTCGCCTCCTAAGCGAAAGGCCGTGGGTTCGAATCCCGCCGGGGACGTAATAAAAATCCGCCGCAGTATTTATTGCGGCGGATTCAAGCCATCAAAAAAGTACCTTTTTTGATGGGAAGGGCCGATCCCCTGAA
>JAEDIV010000040.1 GCA_016296675.1 Clostridia bacterium | reverse complement strand
TTCGAATGCATCAACAAGCTTTGTACGTCTCCCGTCTGCATACTTTTCCTTGATTTCGGTAAGCTCCGCCTTGATGACGTTTATGAGCTTCCTTTCGCTCTTCAAGATGCCCTCGAGCGTATGGATGCGCTTGAGAATTTCCGCATGCTCGTTTCTGAGAGACAATATTTCAAGATTCGTAAGTCTCTGAAGGCGCATATCCAGAATCGCCTGCGCCTGGATTTCTGTAAGCGCGAAACGCTTGACGAGCTTCTCTCTGGCTTCCTTCGGGTTTTTGCTGGATCTGATGAGCGCGATGACTTCATCCAGATTGTCAACGGCAATGATGAGTCCCTCCAAAATGTGGGCTCTCGCTCTCGCCTGTTCAAGCTCATACCGCGTTCTTCGGGTGACTACATCCTTCTGATGGCGGATATAGTGGCCGATGATGGCTTTCAAACCCATCTGCATGGGCTTTCCGTCGGCAATGGCGACCATATTCACGCCGACCGTGTCCTGAAGTTCGCTGTACTTATAAAGACCGGCCAGGATTCTGTCAACGTCCGCGTCCTTTTTGACCTCGATGACCGCGCGCATACCCATGCGGTCGGACTCGTCGCGGATGTCGTAGATGCCGGAGAAAAGATTTTTCTTCTCTTCTGAAAGCTTCAAAATCTTTTCAAGCACGGCGGCCTTGTTTTTGCCGTAGGTCATTTCGGTTACGACGATCAGCTTTCTGCCCGCCGAACCGTTTTCGATGTCCACTTTTGCGCGAAGCTGAATCTTGCCCCTGCCGGTTTCATAGGCCTGGAAAAGTTCCTCGGAGCATGCAAGTACGCCGCCGGTCGGAAAATCCGGGCCGGGGATGTATTTCATAAGCTCGCGGGTAGTAATCTCCGGGTTTTCCATCTGGGCAATGACGCCGTCGATGGTTTCAGATAGATTGTGCGGCGGGATGTTGGTGGCAAGGCCGACGGCGATGCCGTCCGCGCCGTTTACAAGAAGATTCGGAAATCTTCCGGGCAGAAGATCGGGCTCTTTCTGCGTATCGTCAAAGTTCAGATGGAAACCCACGGTATCCTTATCGATATCGCGCAGCATTTCCATGGCGAGATTGGTCATTCTGGCTTCGGTATATCGCATGGCGGCAGGGCTGTCGCCGTCGATGGAACCGAAGTTTCCATGACCGTCAACAAGCGTTGCGCGAAGCGCAAAGGGCTGCGCCATGCGGGCCAGCGCGCCGTAAACGGACGAGTCGCCGTGAGGATGATATTTACCCAGACAATCGCCGACGATACGGGCGCATTTTCTGTGGGGCTTATCGGGAGACAGGGACAATTCCTGCATGGTAAACAGAATGCGCCTCTGAACCGGCTTCAAGCCGTCCTCAACTCTCGGAAGGGCGCGTTCCAAAATAACATGCTCGGAATAAGGCATCATGGAAGCGTGCATCACGCTTTCCATGGTTTTCTGAAGGATGATCTCGGGCTTTACCGGCTCCGCCGGGCCGCCCGCGCTCTTTCGCGCCATGCCTTATTTCCCTCCTTCCGCGTTGACGGGCTCAAAGTCGTCTTTTTTGTTAAAATCGGCGTACTGGAAAATGTATTCCTTGCGCGGTTCAACCTTGTCGCCCATGAGTACAGTGACCATTCTGTCGGCCTCGGTATTGTCCTCGATCATGACCTGCATGAGCTTTCTGCCGTTGGGATTCATGGTGGTTTCCCAAAGCTGCTCGGGGTTCATTTCACCAAGACCTTTATATCTTTGAAGCGTGTATCCTTTGCCCACCTGCTTGATGGCGCCGCTCAGTTCCTTATCGTCGTAGCAATAGACCACTTCCGACCCCTTCGCCACCTTGTAAAGCGGCGGCATGCCGATATAGACATGGCCGTTTGTGATAAGCTCGCGCATATAGCGGTAGAAGAAGGTGAGCAAAATGGCTCTGATGTGCGCGCCGTCCTGGTCAGCATCGGACAGGATAATGACCTTGTGGTATTTAAGATGCGAAATATCGAAGTCCTCGCCGATGCCCGTTCCAAGCGCCGTGATCATGGAGCGGATTTCTTCATTGGCAAGCACCTGATCAAGGCGCTTTTTCTCGGCGTTCAGCGGTTTTCCGCGAAGCGGCAGAATCGCCTGGAAGCGGCGGTCGCGGCCCTGTTTGGCGCTGCCGCCGGCGGAGTCGCCCTCTACGATGAAAAGCTCGTTCGCCTTTGCGTCGCGGCCCGTGCAGGAGGAAAGCTTGCCGACCAAGGGCGCGGCTTCCAGCTCATTTTTCTGTCTTGCAACGTCTCTGGCTTTTCTCGCAGCTTCCCTGACTTTCGCAGCCTTGACCGCTTTATCCAGGATCATCTGCGCTGCTTCCTGATGCTTTAAGTCTTCAAGATAAATGGAGAGCTTTTCAGCCGAGAAAGCTTCCACCACGGGGCGCACCTCGGTGTTTCCGAGTCTGCCCTTGGTCTGGCCTTCAAACTGCGGATTTTTGACATTAACCGCCAGAACCGCCGTCATGCCTTCGCGGAAATCGTCGCCGGATAAGTTGTTGTCCTTATCCTTAAGCACGCCGATTTTTCTCGCATAATCATTGAACACGCGGGTGATGGCAGCCTTGAAGCCGGTTTCGTGCGTTCCGCCCTCGGCGGTTGGAATATTATTGACAAAGGAGAATATATTTTCCGTGTATGAATCCGTGTACTGAATCGCAGCTCTGATGCGCACGCCTGATGATTCGCCCTCAAAAACAATGGTTTCACCCATTGGGTTTTTATCGGCGTTCAGATATTTGACAAAATCAGAAAGGCCGCCGTCGAACAGATATTCAATTCTTCGCTTGCTTTCTTCCTTTACTCTCTCGTCCGTGAATACGAATTTCACGCCCTTATTGAGATAGGCAAGCTCTCTTATCCTTCTGCGAACGGTATCATAATTGAAATGAACATCCTCAAACACGCGGGGGTCGGGCTTGAAGGTAATAACCGAGCCGCGCCTTCGGGTATTGGAAATCTTCTGAAGGGGCGCAAGCGGATGACCGGAAATGATCTTTCCAGTCTTTTTATCTTCAATCGAAGCAAACTTGATCTGATAATGCGAAAAATCCTGGTATACATCTACCTGGCACCACTCGGAAAGCGCATTTACAACCGCAGCGCCTACGCCGTGCAAACCGCCGGAATACGCGTAGTTTTTATCGTCAAACTTACCGCCTGCATGCAGCTGCGTATAAACGACCTCAACCGCGCTCACGCCCAGCTGCGGATGGATGTCTACAGGAATGCCGCGGCCGTTATCCGAAACCTCGCAGGACCCATCATTTTTCAAGGTGACGGTAATCTCGTTTGCGTAGCCGTTGGCGGCCTCGTCAATCGCGTTGTCCACGATTTCCCAGACCAGATGATGAAGTCCTCTCGTACCGGTCGATCCGATATACATGCCGGGACGCATGCGAACCGCATCCAGGCCCTCAAGGATGGTTATGTCTTTTGCTTTGTACTCTTTTGCCATGTTTGCCTCCGAATGGATAATCTCTATAATTATATCATGAGAATCGGCAAATTGCAACTTTTTGGCATTTTGCGCGTCCAAAGTGATAAGAAAAGGAAGATTTTGATACAAATCCGATGCAAAGTGTGATATACTATGGATAATGAAAAAGACTGCTGCAATCCCCGAGTCAGCTTCGCTGACCGCTCCCTTTACGCAAGGGAGCCCTTTGGGTACAGCGCGGAAAGGAAGTGCGCCGCATGAAGAAAATGGTTTTGGGGGTTCTCATTGCCTGCGCGCTTCTTCCATGCGGCTTTTCCTGTCTTGCGGATGCGCTTTTTGTGCCGAACGGCATACGTGAGATTAAAGAAGAAGCTTTTACTGATGTTCCTTCATTTGACAGCGCGTTTTTTCCAAAGTCCGTAAAGTCTATTCATGAAAGCGCATTATCCGGCCGCGTTTCAGCGATATACGGATATCCCGGATCCCCGGCAGAAGCTTTTGCGAAAAGCACAGGGCGAACCTTTATTGCCGTATCCGTTCCCGAAACGGAGGATTTTTTCATCCCCGTATCCTCCATCATGCTTTTAAGCGACATGGGAAACACGATTATTCAAAACGAAAGCCTGCAGCTTACAGCAATCTCAAAGCCCGAAGCGCATGACAATTCTTCTTTCTATTTCGTTTCGATGCATCCGGACATCGCGCTTGCCGGCGAAGACGGCGCTGTCTCGGGCATAAGCGCAGGACGAGCGCAGATTCTGTGCTTTTCAAAGGATGGAAGCGGCGCATATGCGCATTATGCGGTCAATGTGCTTCAGGGGATCGAAGAAATCTCGCTTTCGGAATCATCCGTTACCCTGTCCGTCGGCGAAAAACATACGCTTTCCTATACGATTTTCCCGGACGATGCTTTGGGCGAAGTTCTGTGGTATACGGACAATTCTTCCATCGCAAGCATATCAGCCTCCGGCATTGTGACTGCAAAATCGGGCGGCACATGCTATGTATACGCGAAATCCGAATTAAACAAAAACATATACGCCAGATGCAAAATCACGGTTCTGAACGATCAGAAAACGCTGGTCATGCCCCTTCGCCAAACGGACGTAAACGGAGTCAGCGCAAACCTTGCCCGCATAGAAAGCGTGAAATCCTCCGCCTTTTTGGAGCTTGAAAATCTGTATGCCAGAGGCAAAATCTCCTATTCCATAATGAATAAGCGTAAAACCGTCATTGAAAATGCGTTTTCCATGTATGCCTTTCCCTGGATGACGAAAAGCTATCAGCCGTACTGGAAGGCTGCCAACAGCGAAAACGGCGCAAAGGATTTTAAACCCGGAATCGTGTATTACGGCCTCCCCTACATATCCGACTATCAGAACCGTCTGTACAATGTGCAAAAGGCCGTTTCCGAAAGCCGCTTCACCCCCGCTGCCAAGGGCTATTATCTCAACCAGAATAAACTTTTAAACGGAAAATATGTCGGAAACGACTGCTCCTCCATGCTTTCGATCAGCTTTTTCGGCTTTACAAGCCAGACAGCCAACTTCAATACAAATACCTTCCATTCCTCCACACTCTTTACCACCCTTTCGTCATCCGAAACGCTCATGCCGGGCGATATTCTGGTCCGAGGCGGACGGCACGTAGTCATGTTTTTATATTACGCAAACAGCCAGAAATCCAAAATCGTCGTCATTGAGCAAGGTGGAAACGAACCCGGCATCAACACCGTATCAACAAGCATCTACCCCATTTCCTATTATTATCAAAACGGCTACATTCCAAGACGGCTTACCGGCTGGACATAATTAAATCGCCCTCCCTCATATGCTTTATGCATGTGAAGGAGGGTGATTTTCTATGCCGATTCCGTGGCCGGTTGCCTTTATGTTTGTGCTTGGGATTGTCTTAATTGCTTTAATCGGGCGGATTCTGCTGATTCCCGGAAGGCTCATCTGGCGCATTGCCGCCAACGGGGCTGCCGGCGCGCTATTGCTTCTCGGCATCAATCTGCTCTCCGGTTTCACCGGGTTTTCTCTGCCGCTCAATCCCTTTTCCGCGCTTACGGCAGGCTTTCTCGGGATTCCCGGCATATTGCTTTTGACGGCGCTTATGTATCTTTTATAGATCAGATTTCGTCCATTCCGTCTTCAAACGCTTCATCTCCAATGAATTCATGCGTACCGACGCGCCTTCTGTCGCGCTCGCGCTCCACATTTTCAGACAGGATGCGCTTGACTTTCGCTGCATCTTTAATGTTTTTCAGATACAGTACCGGGTGCGTTTTATCGCTCGAACGCACTTCAATCGTTCCTACGCCGAGAATCTTGGCGCCAAGGGTGCGAATGAGCGTGATATCCTGAATTCGATAAAGCATAATCTCGTTTTCAACAGATTTGAGAAGTCCTTCATCAAGAATCAGTCTGTCTTCCTCCAGAATATACCTGGTAAAACTGATGGGCATGCCCAATATACGCTTTCTGTCCTGCCAGATAACGGCCACACGATTCACCTCTCTCAATTTTTTCTTTTTCTATTGTACGCGATTTTACATGCAGATGCAAGAATTTTTCAAAGTTTCTCACGATGAGATCAAAAGCGTCTCTCACTGCGAAATTTTACCGCCGTTTTACTTACATTAACATGCAACGATCATGAGATGTGATATCATATAATATGTAGAAAGAGAAAAGAAGAGAAAGAAAAAGAAATACAGGAGGTACACCATGACTTCATTCGCAGAAGCCTCTACCCCCATCGAAGCCGTACAGGAAGTAGTTACGGCAGCACAGACGGGCATCGCGCCCTTTGACCTCATTTTAAGCATCTTAGGTCTCCTCGGCGGCCTCGCTCTTTTCCTTTACGGAATGAGCCTGATGTCCGACGGTCTTGAAAGACGCGCCGGCAATCAGCTGAAGACCATCCTCTATAAACTGTCCTCCAGCCCCATGCGCGGTTTGATTCTGGGTCTGGTTGTCACCGCGGTTATCCAGTCTTCCTCCGCGACCACGGTTATGGTCGTCGGTTTTGTAAACTCCGGCCTTATGAAGCTGGCGCAGTCCGTCGGCATCATCATCGGCGCCAACATCGGAACTGCCGTCACCAGCTGGGTTTTGTCTCTTGCGGGTATTGAATCAAGCGTGTGGTACATTCAGCTTTTCAAGCCCTCGACCTTCACCCCCGTCGTCGCTCTCATCGGTATTGTCATGCACATGATGGGCAAAAAGGCCAAGACGAAGGACACCGGAACAATTTTCTTAGGCTTTGCGGTTCTCATGTTCGGCATGGAAATGATGTCCGACTCTGTAGACCCCATCACCGAGCTTCCGGGCTTCCAGAGCGTTTTGACCGCATTCTCCAACCCCATTCTGGGCGTTATCGTCGGTACCGTATTTACCGCAATCGTTCAGTCCTCCTCCGCCTCGGTCGGCGTTCTTCAGGCGCTGTCCGTATCCGGCGCAATCTCCTTTGGAACCGCCATCCCGATCATCATGGGGCAGAACATCGGTACCTGCGTAACAGCGATGATCTCCTCCACCGGCGCATCCACGGACGCCCGCAGAGCCTCCATGATTCACCTTCTGTTCAACGTCATCGGTATGATCGTGTGGCTGAGCCTTTTCTATCTGATCAATGTATTTGTGAATTTTGCTTTCCTTTCGACGGCAATCAACCCTGTCGGCATCGCCATCGTTCACTCCATCTTTAAGCTCCTGACCACTGCGCTTCTCATGCCCTTCCACAAGAAGCTGGTGGATCTTGCGTGCCTGCTTATCCGCGACAAGGGCAAGGATGCCGAAAAAGAGCTTCTGGACGAGCGCCTGTTCGTCACTCCGCCCATCGCGCTGGCCCGCGCCCGCAGCGTCACCAACACCATGGCCGAGGTTGCTTCCGCTTCCATCAACAATGCCATCACCCTCATCTCTGCCTATGACGAAAAAGTCGCCGAAAGCGTCGAAAAAGACGAGGACCGCGCTGACAAGTTCGAGGATATGCTGGGCACCTACCTTGTAAAACTCGCGGAAACCAGTCTTTCCAGCGAAGACAGCCACGAGCAGTCCAAGCTTCTTCACATGATCGGCGACTTTGAGCGCATCAGCGACCACGCAAACGACATCGCCAAGGCCAGCCTTGAAATGGCCGAAAAGAAGATTTCCTTCTCCGAAGACGCGATCCGTGAGCTCAGCATCATGACCGACGCAGTTCGCGAAACCATGCGTCTCGCACTTGACGCGTTTATCAACGACAATCTCGAATCCGCCATGCAGGTCGAACCCCTTGAGCAGGTAGTAGATAAGCTTCAGAAGCAGATCCGCGCCCGCCACATCGACCGCCTGAGCCGCGGCCTCTGCTCCATCGAACACGGCTTCGTCCTCTCCGATATCCTGACCGCCCTTGAGCGCGTCAGCGACCACTGCTCCAACATTGCCGGCTGCGTCATCGAAATCAAGCAAAGCAGCATGGACATGCACAGCTATCTGGGCGAAATGAAGAGCGGCGAAAACGAATACTTCAACGACAAGTACAAGCTCTTCTCCGCAATCTTCACCCTGCCTGAAAAGATGGCGTAAAACATACAATGAAAAGCGTCCGCAGAACAAACAGTCTGCGGGCGCTTTTTTCACAAAAACGCTTCGGCAGATTATGATTGCCGAAGCGTTTCTTATGGGCGGATATTTATTTACAGTCCCATTTCCGCCTTGACCTCTTTAAAGCACTTGACGGCGAAATCGAGGTCTTCCTTGGAGTGGGCGGCGCTGACCTGTGTGCGGATTCTGGCTTTGCCCATGGGGACTACGGGGTAGGAGAAGCCTACGACGTATACGCCCTTTTCGAGCATGCGGGCGGCGAATTCGCCGGCGACCTTTGCGTCGTACAGCATGACGGGAACGATCGGGTGCGTTCCGGGAAGGACGTCAAAGCCGGCTTCTTCAAGTTTGGCTCTGAAGTAGCGGGTGTTTTCAAAAACCTTGTCGCGCAGCTCAGTGGACTGACTCAGCATGTCAAAGGTGGCAATGGCTGCTGCGCAGATCGAGGGCGCGAGGGTGTTGGAGAAGAGATAGGGACGGGAGCGCTGGCGAAGCAGATCCACGATTTCCTGACGGGCCGCAGTGTAGCCGCCGCTTGCGCCGCCGAGCGCCTTTCCGAGGGTGCCGGTAATGATATCGACTCTGCCTTCAACGCCTGCGTATTCAACGGTGCCGCGGCCGGTGTCGCCCATAAATCCTACGGCATGGCTGTCGTCGACCATGACGAGCGCGTCGTATTCATCTGCCAGATCGCAGATGGCCTTGAGGTTTGCAATATATCCGTCCATGGAGAAAACGCCGTCGGTGGCGATCAGGCGGATGCGCGCGTCCTTGGCTTCTTCAAGCTTCGCTCTAAGGTCGTCCATGTCGTTATTTCTATAGCGGAAGCGCTTGGCCTTGCACAGGCGGACGCCGTCGATGATGGAAGCGTGGTTGAGTTCATCGGAGATGACTGCATCTTCCGGACCAAGCAGGGTTTCGAACAGGCCGCCGTTTGCGTCAAAGCAGCTGGAATAGAGAATCGCATCGTCCATCTTTACGAAATCGGCGATTTTCTTTTCGAGCGTAATGTGCTGTCCTTGCGTTCCGCAGATGAAGCGAACGGAGGATAAGCCGTAGCCCCACTCGTCGTAACTCTTCTTGGCGGCTTCAATCAGGCGCGGATGGTTGGAAAGACCGAGATAGTTATTGGCACACATGTTGAGAACGCCGTTTGTTTTCGTGGTATCGATTCTGGCCTTCTGGGGCGTGGTGATGACGCGTTCGGACTTGAACGTGCCCGCCTCGCGAATGGCATCAAGCTGTTCGGTATAAAAATGAAACGCCGATTTCATAGGATGTTTTCCTCCTTAATACGTCCAGTCCAGAATGACTTTACCGCTTCTTCCGGTGTTCATGGCCTCAAAGCCCTTGTCAAAATCGGAATAATGGAAACGATGGGTAATAATAGGCGTAAGGTCGAGGCCGCCCTCTACCATCGCCATCATCTTGTACCAGGTTTCGTACATTCTGCGGCCGTAGATTCCCTGTACAGTCAGGCCCTTGAAGATGATTTCGTTGAAGTCCACCTGCGCATCCTTGGAAAGAATGCCCAGAAGCGCCATCTTGCCGCCGTTTCGCATGAGCGTAATCATGCTGGAAAGCGCAGAGGGGTTACCGCTCATTTCGAGTCCGACGTCAAAGCCCTCAACAATTTTGTGCGCCGCAAAGGTATCTTCAATGCGGTCGCGGGCAACGTTGATGACCTCGGTTGCGCCCATGCGCTTGGCAAGGGCGAGGCGGTAGTCGTTTACGTCGGTGACAACGACACTGCGCGCGCCGTTTCTTCTGCAGATGGCAGCTGCCATCACGCCGATTGCGCCTGCGCCGGTAATAAGCACGTCTTCGCCGACGACATCGAACATAAGCGCGGTATGGGTGGCATTTCCGTAGGCGTCAAAGAACGCAACGACGTCTTCATCGATTTCGGGGTTGATCGGAATGACGTTGCTTGCGGGAATCACGATGTATTCTGCAAACGCGCCGTCTCTGTTTACGCCGACGCCCTTGGTGTGCTTGCACCACTGGCTGTTGCCCGCGCGGCAGTTGCGGCACTGATGGCAGACGATGTGGCCTTCGCCGCTGACACGTTCGCCGACGGTAAGACCGGTAACGCCGGCGCCAAGCTCGGCGATTTCGCCCACGTATTCATGGCCGATGATCAGGGGCGTCCGGATGTTCTTTTCGCTCCACGGATCCCAGTTATAGATATGAAGGTCCGTTCCGCAGATGGCCGTCTTTCTGATCTTGATCAGAACTTCACCAAGACCGGGCTTCGGAACCGGAACCTCGCGAAGTTCCAGCCCCTTACCCGGCTTCATTTTCATAATCGCCTTCATCATATCGCTCACTTCGTTTGCCTCCCTGTCTGTATAGAAAATCACATTGTCCGTGTATTACGCACAGTTTTCCTGTTTTCACTGTATTATCTCATAAATTGTCCGCGTTTGCAAGACAATTCCTCAAAAAAAGGAATAAAAAACGCGCAGATTACGCCTCTGCACGTTTTTTGCTTCTCTCCTGCTTCCTTTTTTCCGCTTCCTGCCACTCGATTCTGTCCTCCTGCGTTTCCAACAGAAGGGATGGAACGGGCGCAGGATTTTCGTTTTCGTCAATGGCGACCATCACCAGATAGGCGCGGTTGACATGCTTGCGAATGCCCTTGGTTTCCGTATACGTATCCACGCGGACTTCCATACTGGTTCTGCCTGTCCAGGTGACGCGCCCGGTCAAAAGCACGGTGTCGTTCATGTGCGCAGGCGCAAGAAACTGCAGATGATCCACGCACGCAGTAGTCACATCATACCCCGAATGTCTTCTTGCCGTAACTGCCGCAACAACGTCAATCCATGCAAGCAGTTTTCCGCCGAACAGGCGGTTTGCGCCGTTGATATGCTCAGGCATCAGGATCTGCACCTGCTCAGTATATGAATCCTGCCAGCGTTTCGTCATTTGCAATCCTCCCCAAAGCAATGCTCGCATTTTTCAATGCTCATTAAAAGCGCATTCCTTTCAGAAATCTTTCTTGGCGCAATCATTTCTGAACAATACTTGCTTTTGTGCAGTTTGTCTCCGCCATCTGTCGGAACCCACAAAAGTACATCTTCGTCAGAAAAGAGAAGCGTCTCATCAAAAACCCCATAAAGAAGAAGATAGGAAAGCGTTTCATGATCCAGAACACCGGTTTCGGCAAGATCGACATCGTATTGAAATCGCTTTACCGCCTCGGTCACTTCCGCATCAAACACGCCTCTTGCATGCTGCTGGGCAAGATATCCTCTTTCTTTCAGAAGCACGATCACGCCGTTTACAAACGGCCCGATGTCGCCTTCCTGAAGAAAGCAGCTGCAGCTTTCGTTCTTTTCCGCGTCGAATCCGCAGTCGCAGGCAAAGGAGTTGACGGGCGCATCCTCCGAAAATGCTGGAGCAATAAGCAGAAGGCACAAAAGAAAACAAATCAGCCGTTTCATATGTATATCCCTTTAGGAAAAATAGATTTCCTTCGCCTTTCTAAGGCTTTCCTCCGCATCCATCGACGGATGGTATTCAAGGCCGCATGCGCCACGGTAGCCAGCTTTATCGATGCGGTCAAAAATCACGCGGTAATCGCTTTCACCAAGAAAAAGATCGGTTCTTCCCGGATGACCCGCCGCATGAAGATGCGCAATCAGATCCAGATTGTTCAGGATATTGTTTATGATATTTCCTTCCATCACCTGCTGATGGTAAATGTCAAACACCACTTTCACACAGGGACTGTTTATTTCCTTTATCATGTCAAACGCTTCCGCGCTCGACCAGAGGAAATAGCCCTTGTGGTCAAAAAGCGTATTGAGCGGCTCAATCATGAGCGTGATACCGTTTTCTTCCAAAATAGGCGCAGCCTTTTTTAGGGTAGAGACAATGCATTTCCTCTGAAACGCTCTGTTAGCGCCTGTGTCCTGCCCCACCTGGGTGATCAGTTTCTTTGCGCCCAGCGCATGCGCAGCGTCGATCGACTCAAGAAGCCCTTTCATCCATGCATCCGAATATGCCGGATCATTCAAGCGGAAATCCGTCGTGCAAAGGCTGATAAGCTCGACCCCGTTTTTGCTCAGCGCCGCTTTGCAGGATGCAAGATCCATCCCTTTCCATCCCCAAAGTTCGCAGGCGTCATAGCCGATTTGGGAAATCCGTTCAACAGACGAATCAAACGGAACATCTTTAAAAAAGCAAGGAATCACGACAGAAGGGCGCATAGCTTTCCTCTCCTTTCACATGCATGCTTTTATTATAAAAAAATTCCCATGGTTGTCAACGCCCATAAGCTTTTTTGCCAAATTTAAGTCAACGCCCCTTGCAAGGCCTGAACGCTCCTGTTATAATAGGAAAGAACTCAAAAGAAACGCGAGGTGAAAACCGCCTGTGAAGCTTGATAAGCATATCAATCACCGTATGGTCGTATCCGGCATCCTGATTGCCATTGCCGCCGCCGTATCCTTTACCCTGCTGAATAATCTCAACCATATTCGCAGCTGGCTAACCTCTGTCAAATATTATCTCTCCCCGGTCACCGGCGGCTTGATTCTTGCCTACGTTTTACGGCCGTTTGCGCGCTTTATGGAGAAAAAGCTTTTGAAAAAGCTGAAAAGCGAAAAACTGCGCGTTCATATAGCCGGTATTTCTACAGTGCTTTTTCTGTTTCTGATTATCTATTTCCTTTTGATTCTGCTGATTCCCCAGACCTTTGAAAGCCTTACCGAATTCATGGCCAACAGCAGCGCATACATCGAATCCATCAAAGGCTTCATCGCAAAATATGCCGAAAAGATCGACTTTATTGAAATCAATGTCGATGAATTGATCGGCTCGAGCAACGAAGTGCTCGCATCCATCATGCAGTGGATGACCAGCAACTATCAGCAGCTTATCGACCTGTTCTATCAGCTCGGCAGCCACTTGTTCAGCATGATCATCGTATTGGCCATGTCCATTTACGCGCTTCTTGACAGAAAGAACCTGAAAAAGGGCATGATGAAGCTTGAGAAAGTCGTATTGGGCGAACAAAAAGCACACAGGCTCAACGAAATCATTGAGCGCGGCGACACCATCACCATGCGCTTTCTGGGCAGCAATCTCCTGGATGCGTTCATCATCGCAGGCATCAATTTCATTTTCCTGAGTATTTTCAAATGCCCCTACGCGCTTCTTCTGTCCGTAATGCTGGGCGTATTTAACTTTGTGCCCACCTTCGGCCCGATCGCCGGCGGCATTCTGGCAGCCGTCATCGTGCTTCTGGTCAAGCCCTCTCTCGTCGTCGGCTTTGCCATCTTTACCGTCGTCCTTCAGCAGATCGACGGAAACGTCATCAAACCCGTGCTCTTCGGCGACACCACAGGTCTCTCCCCCTTCTGGGTCCTTGTCTCCATCGTCGTCGGCGGCCGCATGTTCGGAATCGCCGGCATGATTCTCGGCGTTCCGATATTCGCCCTCCTCTCCACGATCTATTCTGAAATCATCGATAAGCGCCTGAAAATTTCAGAAGAGAAGAAAAAACAGGCGGAAGAAGCTCAAACGCCGCCCAAGCAAGCGCCATCCGCACCCGAAGAACCTTCCTCTGAGACGCAGGTAGAAAACGCATAAAAGAACCGACGCTATTTGTAATCAATAGCGTCGGTTCTTTTATGCGCTTTGTCGCATGCTCACTTTGTCCGCAATCAGCGCGATAAACTCTCCGTTTGTGGGCTTGTCCTCAGCCGAAAAGACTTTGTAGCCGTAGATGCGGTTTACGCTGTCGAGGCGGCCGCGGCTCCAGGCAACTTCGATTGCGTGGCGCATGGCCCGCTCGACTTTGCTGGAAGTGGTTGAAAAACGCTTTGCGATACCGGGATAGAGTTCCTTTGTGATTCGGTTGATCACATCGTGGTCCTCCACCACCATCCGGACGGCTTCCCGAAGATAGGCATAGCCTTTGATGTGGGCAGGGATTCCGATGGAAAGAAAAATATTGGTCACCTTTTCATCGATGGTGATTTCGCCCGCTGGCAGAACGGCTTCGTCGCCTGCATAAGCTGTAATATCATTTTGATTTGCAACCTCACGGATACGCGTATAGAGCGCATGCATGTCAAAGGGCTTGATCATATAATAGTCCGCGCCCATGTTCATGGCGCGCGCGATAAAATCGTCGCGCGTAAGCCCGGTAACCATGATCACGCGCGGCCTTTTTCCAAGGTTCATGCGCGAGAGCGCATCCAGCGCGCCGAAGCCGTCCATTCTGGGCATCACAATATCCATTAAAACGACATCCGGAACAACCGACGCGATCAAGTCCACCGCCTCCATGCCGTCTTTCGCCGTTCCTACGATCTCTATATCCTGCTTTCTTGAAAGAAAATCCACCATCAGCCTTACAAGCGTCTGGTTATCATCTACAATCAGCACGCTGATTTTATCCATAATCCATCCTCCGTTTTCATTATTCTCAATTACATATATTCACCATCTTTCCAACATATGTATAAAAAATACAAAAAAACACGGACAAACACAATTGTCCGTGTTTTTTGTGCAAAACCTGCTTATTCGCCGGTCCATCCCCTGAAATTCCTGGCAAACGGCACATTTTTCACATACATGCTTTTATTGTTGAGATATGAAAGCGCGCCCGCATCGGTTGCAAAGCGGAAGGTGATTTTGTAGGAATACAGCGCCTGATAATGTCTTTCGCCGTCGGGTTTCGCGCCATAAGCGGTGTCTCCCCAGAGCGGATGGCCGATGTCGGAAAGCTGGGCGCGGATCTGATGCGTGCGTCCCGTGACCAGCACGCATTCGACAAGCGACCTGCCTTTGTCAAAGGAAAGCGTTTTATAGATTGTTTCCGCATACTGTCCCGACGGAACCTGTGTTTTTGAAACGCGCACGCGGCTTTTGCCCGGCGTTTTCACGATATATCCTTTCAGCGTTCCGCCCGGCGGCTGAATCCTTCCCTCCGCAAGGCACAGATATGCCTTCTCAATTTCATGCGTCCGGATTTTATCCGACAGGATATGCATGGCCTCTTCCGTTTTTGCACATATGACGATTCCGCCGGTAAACCGGTCGATGCGGTTGACCAGCACAGGCTGAAAGCCGCCGTCTTTCATTTCGCCTTTTTGATAAAGGTATGCCCTTGCATGGGTCAAAAGCGTATTCACCTTCTCATTCTCATCCGGATGACAGAGAAGGCCGGGCTTTTTGTCGAGCAAAAGGATATTTTCATCTTCATAAACGATATTGACGCTGTAAATGAACTTATCAAGCAGCTTGTCCTTTTTCTGAACAGGCGCAAAAAACTCATCTTCGATATAGAAGTTCAGTTCATCGCCCGCCATAAGCCTGTCGTCTGCATGCGCCGGTTTTCCATTTCGCTTTATGCGCTTCAAACGCAGAAACTTCTGAACAAGCGCATTGTTGAGCGCCGGCACATGGGACTTGATCCATTTGTCCAGCCTGCGCCCGTCGTCTTCCTTCTGAACTGTAAACGCTTTCACATTTTTTCTCCTTTACGGTGCCTGGGATGCACGCGCAAGCGGATTCCACTTGCCGCGGATATAGCGGATCGACAATAACAGACTCAATACCAGATTGTGCGCGATCATGCATGCCCATGCAGCAATAAGGCCGTGGCCGAGCAGAATTACAAAGATATACGTTCCGAGAATTCTTACGCCCCACATGCCGACCGTGCTGTAGACGAAGGTAGACATCGTATCGCCCACGCCGTGGAAAATACCTTCAATAATAATGGCAAGTCCGTACGCAGGTTCGGAGACGGCGACCATCATCAGAACCGTCGTTCCGATTCTGATGATTTCCTCACTCTTTGTGAAAATACGCATAATCGCCTCTGCACCAAAGAACAGGAAGCCTCCGGAGAGAATCATGACCAGAACCTCGATAATCAAAAGCATGTGGCAGATGCTTTTCATCTTTTTTGCGTTCTTTTCGCCGTAAGACATGCCGATTAAGGTCGAAGCCGCCGCCTGCATTCCGTAGCCGGGAATATAGAACGCGCTTTCCGCCGTATTGGCAATTGTGTGCGCGCCGGTGGCCGCTTCGCCCAGCGTATTGATCATGCCGGAAAAAGCGACATAACCGGAGGAAGTCGCAATGCGCTGCAAAAGCGCGGGAAGCGCTACACGGAAACAGGGTTTCAAAATCTCAGGATCGGGTTTGAGCGAAAGGCCGCGGGGCGAAAGGATTTTGCTTTTATAAACAGCAAGAGTATTCCAGATCCCGCCGACGACAAAAGCAATTGCGCTGGCAATCGCCGCGCCTGTTGTTCCAAGATTGAGGCCCGGAATCGTAAGATTCATGCCCAGAACGCTCACAGCGCGCGTTTCGTAAATCATGAAAAAATTCAAAACCATATTGATGATGTTGGTCGCTGTGTTCACAACCATCGGCGTTTTTGTGTCGCCCGCCGCCCTGAGCACCGTGCCATAAATAATGGTGGCAGAACGGAAAATCATCGGTGTATAGATGATAAAAAAGTAAGTGCCCGCTTTTTCCCGTATGGCGATATCCGCGTTCATCCAGCCGGGAATGAATTTTGCAATCGGAAGCACAATGACCGTAAGAAGAATGCCTGAAATCAGCGCCATGCTGGTCGCCTGAGCGGCTGCTCTTTTGACCAGTTCATGCTCATTCGCTCCCACAGCGCGCGCAATAAACGACAAAAAGCCTACGGCAATTGCCGAAACAATACCGCCGATGAGCCAGTTTACAGTCATCGTGCAGCCGACAATCGCCGACGCATTGTCGCTGTAGCGGCCGACCATTGCCGTATCCACATAAGAAACCGCAGTTATCAGAATTTGCTCGAGCACCGTCGGCCACGCAAGCGCAACTATCATTTTAAGCGCGCTTTTGCGCGAAAACTCGTTTTGCATGTCTTCCTCCGAAAAAAGCATTTCCATTATTATATCATACCGGCGCAAAAAATGGGAGATAATAATGCGTCATTTTGCATGCTTTTTTATGGGGCTGCGCAAAATAGACAAAAAGACAAAAGGAGACGCATCCATGAAACAGATCCGAACCGACCTTGCCTTGGAATCCTCAGAGGCCGCCGGCCAGATTCCGGGCGTGAGCATTGCCAGCTGGGAAGAATCCGGCGTAGTAATCACAGAGGTGATCATTGAAACGGAAGAATCCGCCGAAAGTCTTTCAAAGCCCATGGGAAAATACATCACCCTTGAATGCGAGGGCGTCAGAACCCGCGACCCGATGGCCTATGATGCTCTGGCCCTTATTCTGGCGGAAGAAATCTCGCGGCTTCTGCCGCCGGATGAAAACGGCGAGAGCGCGCTGATCGTAGGACTCGGAAACCGCCTGGTTACTCCTGATGCGCTGGGCCCCAAAACCGCGGACGGCGTTTTGGTCACGCGGCATCTTTTCAAAGAGCTGCCCGACGAAACCGACGACCGCCTTTCAAGCGTATGCGCCATCTGTCCGGGCGTTTTGGGCGTGACCGGCATTGAAACCATGGAAAGCGTGAAATCCATCGTTTCCGCAGTCAAACCCCGCGTAATCATATGCATTGACGCGCTGGCCGCGCGATCGTCCAAACGCGTAGGCGTAAGCATACAATTGTCCGACGTTGGGATCCAGCCCGGTTCGGGTGTGGGCAATCACAGGCGCGCTATCACAAAGG
>JAEDIV010000185.1 GCA_016296675.1 Clostridia bacterium | reverse complement strand
AGAGGGAGTGCGCTCCCTCTCCAAACCACACCCAGAGGTTTGTTGATAATCTGAAGCATCCGCTTTTAAGGCGGATGCTTTTTTCTTGGGCATTATTCTTTCGCGCCCTGATCAAACACGCTCTTATTTGCGCTGTAGAGCATTTTGTAAAGCTCATAGGCTTTTCTGTACGCGTCTCTGGTTTCAAGGGAAGGTGTATAGAACTTCTCATCTTCCTTAAGAACCTTAATCGCTTCATTGAGGTTCTCCCAGATGCCTGCGCCTACGCCGGCTACCAGTACCGCGCCGTAAGCGCCGCCTTCTTTTGCCGCGCTCATGGTATAGACGGGAATCTCAAAGATGTCCGCCGCCATCTGCTTCCACAGTTCGCTGGACGCACCGCCGCCGGAAAGATAAACCTTTTCGGGTTTTCCGCCGGCGCTCATGAGTTCAACAACCTGCTTTAAGGAATAGGTTACGCCTTCCATGACGGAACGGGTAATGTCTCCCTTAGTCGTTCCAAGCGTAAGGCCGTAGAACATGCCGCGCGCATTCGGATCCGGATAGGGGCATCTCTCACCGGTCAGATACGGAGCAAAGATCACGCCGTTGGCGCCGGGCGCAGAAGTTTCAGCGCACTCATTCAGATAATCATAGATTTTCTTGCCTTCGCTCTTGGCGATGATCGCTTCTTCTCCCGCCATGGTTTTTGCATACCAGCTGTAAGCGCCGCCGGCAGTCAGCGTGCAGCCGAAGGAATGCCACAGGCCGGGTTCGTTGTTTGCAAACATCTGAAGCTTGCCTTCGGGATTGTCCACATACTTGTCCATGCCCATGGAAACGTTTCCGCTGGTGCCGATGACAACGCCGAGAACGCCGGGCTTTACAAGGCCGGTACCGGTCGTCTGAATGACTGCGTCTCCGCCGCCAGCGTATACATTCAGGCCCTCAGGAAGGCCAGTCTCTTCCGCAGCAGCCTTGGTAACCGTTCCGCAAAGCGCAGTGGATTCCACAGCTTCGGGGAAGATCGATTTGTCAAGGCCGGCGATTTCAATAAGCTCGTCGGCCCATTTTCTGTCCTTGGTGTTGAAAAAGCCCGTGCCGGAGGCATCAGAAACATCAATGGCAATATTGCCGGTGAGCTTTAAGCGGATGTAATCCTTGGGGCAGACGAAAACCTTCATCTTCCTGAAGTTTTCGGGTTCCTCATCTCTGAGCCAGAGAATCTTGCCGCCCGTGTAACCGGTAAGCATGCGGTTGTTGGTGTGCTTCAAAAGTCCTTCAAGGCCGCCAGCTTTTTCGGTAATCCAGTCGCACTGCTTCTGGGTGCGCTGATCGCACCAGAGGATCGAGGGACGGATGACTTCGTTGTTCTCATCAAGCGCGACAAGGCCGTGCATTTGACCGGAAAAAGAAATACCGACGATTTCTTCTTTGTTGACGCCTTCAAGGATATCCTTAAGACCGGCCTTTACACCCTCCCACCAGTCGATGGGGTTCTGCTCTGCCCAGCCTGCTTTCGGCGTGTAAAGCGGGTACTCCTTAGTTGCGGAAGCGAGCACCTTGCCGGTTTCATCGGCAATAATACATTTTGCACCGGAAGTTCCAACGTCTACACCTACGAGAATCTTGCTCATTGACCGTCCTTCTTTCTGTTTTTGAATTTTTTGGCAAACTGCCTTGATTTCTCCGTGATCTTTTTGTGGTCCAGTTTGTTTTCCTTGCCGTGAATGAGTCTGACAATATTGGATCTGTGGCAGAACAGCGAAAGCGCGCACGCAATTGCCGCAGTGGCTATATAGGTGCCTGATGTACGGAATACGACGGCAAACACAAAAAACGCAATGGATGATGCGATGGACGCAAGCGACATAAAGCCCATCGAAAGAACAAAAATGAGCTGAACAGGAATCAGAAGAAGTGCGATGATCCAATTGGACGCCAGAATAAATCCAAAGGAAGTGGAAACTCCTTTTCCGCCCTTGAATTTCAAAAATACCGGCCAGTCATGTCCAAGAATTGCAGCAAGTCCCCCGACGCACATGCCCAGTTCGCCTGCAAGCCATTTACCGATAAAAGCAGCCAAAAGGCCTTTCAGCATATCGCCGGCAAAAGCCAGCGCGCCCGGAACCCATCCAAGCGTTCGCATGACATTGGTCATACCTGCATTGCCGCTTCCGTATTTTCTTATGTCAATTCTGGCATAGGCTTTGGAAACAATCACGCCCATAGAAATGCATCCAAGAAAATATCCGACAACCGCAGTGATTGCAAGCGCGAGAAACTTGTTCATTTATTCCTCCTTGTTCTGCCGCTCGCGAAGAATGAAGCGAAGAGGCGTTCCCTCAAAACCGAAGGTCTTTCTGAAATGATTCTCAAGATAGCGCTCATAAGAGAAATGCATGAGCGATTCATCATTTACAAAGAACACAAACGTCGGAGGCATGACCGACTGCTGGGTAGCGTAGTAAATGCGAAGCCTGCGTCCGGACGTCGCCGGAGGCTGAAGCGCATTTTGCGCATCGGAAAGGATATCGTTCAAAAGGCCGGTCGTTACGCGGCGGGAAGCCTGTTCATATACGCTTTTCACAGTCTTGAGGATTCTGTCTACGCGCTGTCCGGTAAGCGCAGAAATGAACACAACCGGAGCGTACATCATGAACTTGAGTTTCTCGCGCACTTCTTTCGTGTACTTTTCAAGCGTACCCGTTTCCTTGTCGATCGCGTCCCATTTGTTGATGACGATCATAGCTGCCTTGCCCTTCTCGTCGATGTAGCCCGCAATCTTGCTGTCCTGTTCGCTTACACCCTCTTTTGCGTCGATAACAAGCACAGCTACGTCGCAGCGGTCAATCGCGGCAAGAGAACGAACGACTGAGAATCGCTCTAGCGACTGATACTCAATCGCCTTTTTCTTTCGGATACCCGCTGTATCGATGATGATGAATTCGTCGTCATCCTTTTTGAATCTCGTGTCGATGGCATCTCTGGTGGTTCCGGCGATATCGGAAACCATTACGCGCTCTTCGCCGAGAATGCGGTTGACAAGAGAGGACTTGCCGACGTTCGGCTTTCCCACAACGGCAACGGAAATCGCGCCGTGCTCTTCGTCTTCTTCCTCGCTGCTTGGGAAATATTTGACAACTTCATCCAGAAGGTCTCCGAGGTTTAAAAGATTGACGCTGGAAATGCCGATGGGATCACCGATGCCCAGCTGATAGAAATCGTAGATTCCGTCCATCATGCGGATATTGTCAATCTTGTTGACAACGAGAATGACCGGTTTTCCGCTTCTTCTGAGAAGATCGGCTACGGTTTCGTCGTCCGCCGTCATTCCCTGCTTGCCGTCAACAAAAAACAGGATTACATCGCAGGTTTCAATCGCGATTTCTGCCTGCCTTCTCATCTGCTTAAGAAGCGGATCATCGCTCTGCGGATCGATTCCGCCGGTATCGATAAGCGTGAATTTATGCGTAAGCCATTCACAGTCAGCATACACGCGGTCGCGGGTTACGCCGGGAGTATCCTCGACGATTGCGATTCTTTTTCCGCTCATTTTATTGAAAAAGGTCGATTTGCCCACATTGGGACGACCTACAATTGCAACTAAAGGTCTGGCCATAAGAACTTATCCTCCAATTGATCGTTAAACTTTCGCCTGGCGAATGAGCGCGTTTAATAAATCCTCGCCCGTTCTTCCTACAGGCACAATCGGCTTTCCAAGCGCGCGCGACGCTTCTTCCAGCGTCACATCATCCAGGAACCGGTCTTTCTCACTTCTGAGCATGCATTCCGTGATCAGTATTGCGTCTGTCTTTTGCGTCTTCATCTGATTGACAAGATCGTTTCCGGTGACAAGCCCGGCCACGGTCACCGTTTCTCCGAAAAAGCGGTTCCTGATTGCGGTGACTTTGATGTTCAGGCTCGTAATCGGATGATCATCCATGAGCTTTTTAAGAATCGGATAGGCAGAAACGCCGGTTGCAAGCGTAACCGTTCTCAAGTCTCTTCCTGTTTTCTTGTACTTGGGCGCTAGATCGTTATACGCATACTCGTATTCTTCAATCAGGCTTCTGATAAGGCCGACGCCGTTATC
>JAEDIV010000039.1 GCA_016296675.1 Clostridia bacterium | reverse complement strand
AGGAAGTGCGCTCCCTCTCCATACCTCTCCCGGAGGTTTGTTGATGATCTGAGGCTTCCTCGTCGGAGGGAGCCTTTTTGCGTTATTTTCCGCTGCTGCTTGGAAAAATGACGGCAGTGCTGCTTGGAAAAATGACGGCAGGTGCTTGACAAATTGCATTTTTCATGATAACATTCACCTAATTAAACGCGAAGACCGGAAACAAGTAGGACTGCTAACGATTTTAAGAGAGCCGTCGGTTGGTGTGAGACGGGAAATCGCGCAGAACGAATACATTCCGCGAGCGGCGCACTGAAAGAAACTTTCAAGTAGGCTGCGTCGGGTGCGCCCGTTACAGCGATAGGGTATAAGCAAGCTTGTCGTACCCGATGAGGAATATATCGCGAGATATATTCAAACAGAGGTGGTACCGCGGAAAATGTATTTTCCGTCCTCTCATCCAATGGGTGGGAGGGCGTTTTTTTATCGCTCCTGCCCGAAAAACAGGAGGGACAGATGATGAAAAAAGATTCCCGATGGATAAAGCTTATGGTTGGCTGCGTTACGCTGTTTGCCGCGGGCGTGATTTACGCCTGGAGTGTACTGAGCGGCCCGTTCAAAACGGCGTTTCCTGCATGGAGCGTATCTCAGCTTCAATTGACATTTACGCTTACGCTGTGCACGTTCTGCCTGGGCGGCCTTGTTTCAGGGCTTCTGGCAAAGCGGTTTTCGATCAAGCTTCGAATGCTTTTTGCCGCCGTCCTGATTTTAGGCGGCTTCACCGTGACCGGCACGATGAACGGAAGCATCCTTCTTCTGTATCTGGGCTACGGCATCATGGCGGGCTTTGGCATCGGCATTGTGTATAACGCAGTCATCGCCGCGACGAACGCATGGTTTCCGGACAAAAAGGGAATCGCGACCGGCGCGCTTATGATGTCCTTCGGTTTTTCCGCGCTGTTCTTTTCCAAAGTTTCCCAGAAAATGTTTGATACTGCCTCCATCGGCTGGCGAAACACATATCTGACGCTGGGCGCAGTCATCGGCGGCGTTATTCTGATGGCGGCCTTCCTTGTAAAAGCGCCCGAAGGAATGAAAAAGGTTGTTCAGGCGTCGGAAAATGATGTATCCACGAAGGAAATGCTCAAAAGAGCGAGCTTTTGGAAGCTGTTTGCGTTCTTTACGCTCCTGGCTGCCGTGGGTTCCACTGCAATCGGCTTTGGCAAAAACTATTTTGTTTCGGTGGGGCTTAAGGAAAACGCCGCTGTTACGGTTGCGGGGCTTTTGTCAATTTTCAACGGCTTCGGACGCCTGTTTTCCGGCTTCTTCTATGACAAAGCGGGCCTTCGCAAAACCCAGTATGTCACAAGTCTTGTCGCAATCACGTCTCCGCTGCTTGCGCTTCTGGCTGTGGTTTTCTTATCTCCCGTCCTGGGCGTTATCGGTCTTATGCTGTGCGCTTTCTCTTATGGCTTCTCGCCTACGGTGTCTGCCGCGATGGTCGGCGGTTTCTACGGCATGAAGCACTATCATCTGAATTTTCCGGTTCTGAATCTTGTTCTGATCCCCGCTTCGTTTGCATCGACTTTGGCAGGAAAACTCTTTGAGGTTTCGGGCGGATATTTATCGACATTTATCGTGCTGACCTGTATGTCGGTGGTCGGCCTGATTGTGAATGTTTCCATCAAAAAGGCGTAGGAAAGGATTGTAGGAGATATGCCCATTACGAAATACCTTGAGAATAACGCGAAAAACTTCCCGAACGAAGTTGCGCTTGTCGAGCTCAACAGCGAGGTCAGGGAGATCAGAAGAACTACGTGGCGGGAATATGAACTGATTGAATCCAGCAAAACCAGCGCCTATCGCCGCGAAATCACCTGGCGCGTATTTGATGAAAAGGCGAACCGCTGCGCAAACTTCTTAATCAGCCGCGGCATCAAAAAAGGCGACAAGGTTGCCATACTTATGATGAACGGCATCGAGTGGCTGCCGATTTATTTCGGCGCGCTGAAAGCCGGCGCACTGGCGGTTCCGCTCAATTTCCGCTATACGGCGGAAGAAATCCGCTATTGTCTGGATCTTTCCGACGCGGACTGTCTGATGTTCGGCCCTGAATTCATCGGCCGAATTGAAGAGATCGTCGACAATATCCCGAAGGTCAAGCTGATTTTCTATGTCGGCGACGGCTGCCCCGTTTTTGCGGAAAACTATCTGCATCTGGCGGCGAACGAGTCCAGCGCAAATCCTGAAATCGACATCTCGGATGACGATTACGCAGCCATTTATTTCTCCAGCGGCACGACCGGTTTCCCGAAGGCGATTCTCCATAAGCACATGAGTCTTATGCATTCCGCCGCCTGTGAACAGAAGCACCATGGTCAGACCCATGACGACGTGTTCCTGTGCATTCCGCCTCTGTATCACACGGGCGCAAAGATGCATTGGTTCGGTTCGCTCATTTCTGCAAGCCGCGCCGTTCTCTTGACCGGCGTGAAGCCCGAAACCATCATTTCCGCTGCATCGGATGAAAAATGTTCCATCGTCTGGCTGCTCGTTCCGTGGGCGCAGGATATTCTGGATGCGATCGATGCCGGCAGAATCGACCTTTCCAAATATGATCTTTCCAAGTGGAGGCTCATGCACATCGGCGCGCAGCCCGTTCCGCCGAGCCTTATCAAGCGCTGGAAGGCGATTTTCCCGGATCACGATTACGATACCAACTACGGCCTTTCCGAATCCATCGGCCCCGGCTGCGTACATCTGGGTTGTGAAAACATTCACAAGGTCGGCGCAATCGGCGTTCCCGGCTATGGCTGGGAGGTCAAAATCGTAGACGATAAGAAAAACGAAGTCGATAGGGGCGACGTGGGAGAACTGGCTGTCAAGGGCCCGGGCGTCATGACGTGCTACTATCACGATGAAAAGGCTACAAACGAGGTCCTGAAGGACGGCTGGCTCTTTACGGGCGACATGGCCATGCAGGACGAGGATGGATTCATCTATCTGGTTGACCGCAAAAAGGATGTCATCATCACCGGCGGCGAAAACCTGTATCCTGTCCAGATTGAGGATTATTTGAGAGCGAATCCCAAGATCAAGGACACTGCGGTTATCGGTCTTCCCGATGCGCGCCTTGGCGAAATCGCCGCGGCGATTATCGAGCTGAAAGATGGAGAGACCATGACGGAAGAAGAAGTGAACGAATTCTGCCGCGAGCTTCCGCGCTACAAGCGCCCGAGAAAGGTCATCTTTGCCGTCATTCCGAGAAATCCCACCGGCAAGATCGAAAAACCCAAGCTTCGCAAGATGTACTGCGGCGAGAGTCTCGTAAAAACGCAGATTTCCGGCTAAGCTTACATTCAAAAAACGCGAAAGGAAATTTTTCTCCGATCGCGTTTTTTACGCTAAATACACATTCATATGATATTATTAATCAATCACTATGATAAACCCTCAGAAGGAGTTTGTTTTTCGATGAAAAAGCTTTTGCTCGGAAATGAAGCCATTGCGCGCGGCCTGTACGAGGCGGGCGTAAAGTTCATTTCCTCCTATCCCGGAACCCCGTCTACCGAGATTACCGAATACGCGGCGGATTACAAGGAAATGTACGCCGAGTGGGCGCCCAATGAAAAGGTGGCGACCGAGGCTGCGCTGGGAGCAAGCGTTGCAGGCGTAAGAAGCTTTACCGCCATGAAGCATGTCGGCTTAAACGTTGCGGCCGATCCGCTGTTCACTTCTGCCTATACCGGTGTAAACGGCGGTTATGTGATCTGCGTGGCCGACGATCCCGCCATGCATTCCTCTCAGAATGAGCAGGATTCAAGGCATTATGCCCGAGCGGCAAAGCTTCCCATGCTTGAGCCGTCCGACAGCACCGAGTGCCGCGATTTTGCGAAGATCGCCTTTGATATCTCCGAAAAATTCGATACGCCCGTTCTTTTAAGAACGCTCACGCGCGTTGCACATTCCCAGAGCCTTGTTGAGCTGTATGACCGCGAGGAGAGAGAAACGCTTCCGTACGTAAAGGATCCCTCCAAGTACGTCATGAATCCCGGCTATGGCTTCAAGCGCCATTTTGTCGTTGAAAAGCGCCTTATAGATCTTAAGGCATATTCCGAAAACTGCCCCCTGAACAGAGAAGAAATGGGCGATACCGAAATCGGCTTTGTCACCGGCTCTTCCTGCTATCAGTACGTGAAGGAAGCTTTCCCGAACGCCAGCGTTTATAAAATCGGCCTTTCCTATCCGCTTCCCATGGATTCCATCCGCGCGTTCTCCCAAAAGGTCAAAAAGCTTGTCGTCGTTGAAGAGCTGGATCCCGTTTTCGAAACCGAGATGCGCGCCGCCGGCATCCGCGTGGATATGGGAAAAGATGTTTTCGGCATGATTGGCGAACTTTCTCAGGTCAAGATCAAAAAGGCCATGGGCATCGATGTCGGCGATGTCCGCGCTTTCGACGAGCCCGTTCCGCCGCGTCCTCCGGTCATGTGCGCGGGCTGCCCGCACAGAGGCGTTTTCTATACGCTTTCCAAGATGAAACTGACCGTCATGGGCGATATCGGCTGCTATACGCTGGGTGCGTCTGCGCCGCTTTCCGCGGTGGATTCCACCGTCTGTATGGGCGCGAGCATTTCGATGCTGCACGGCTTCAATATGGCGCGTCCTGAAACCGCGAATAAGACCGTGGCCGTCATCGGCGACTCTACGTTCCTCCATTCCGGCATCACGGGCCTTACCGATATTGCGTATAACAGAAGTATTTCCACTGTCCTCATTCTTGATAACTCTATCACCGGTATGACCGGCCATCAGCAGAACCCCGCAACCGGCTACACCCTCAAAATGCAGCCCGTTCCGCCTGTCAGCCTTGAAAAGGTGTGCGAAGCCATCGGCATCAGGCGCGTAAAGACGGTCGATCCTTCCGACCTCAAGGCGCTTGAGGCGGCGATCAAGGAAGAACTCAACGTGGACGAGCCCTCCGTCATCATCTGCAGAAAACCCTGCATGCTCTTAAAGTATGTGAAAGCCAAGCCCGCGCTTTCTGTGGACAGCGAAAAATGCCGCGGCTGCCGCGCCTGCATGAAGCTCGGCTGCCCCGCCATCCGCTTTGAAAACAAGAAAGCCGTTATCGACAACCAGCAGTGCGTAGGCTGCGGCCTGTGCATCCAGCTTTGCGCGTTCGGCGCGATCGGGGAGGGAAAGTAATATGAAGAATACTTCCATTATGATCGTCGGCGTCGGCGGACAGGGAACGCTGCTCGCGTCCCGTTTGATCGGACACGTGCTGATTGAAAAAGGCTATGACGTAAAGTTAAGCGAAGTACACGGCATGTCCCAGAGGGGCGGCAGCGTCGTAACGTATGTCAAATACGGCGAAAAAGTGTATTCGCCCATCGTCGATCCCGGCGAGGCCGATTTCATCCTCTCCTTTGAGGCGATAGAAGCCGCCCGCTGGATCGGACATCTGGCGCCGGAGGGCAAGGTCATCACCAACACCCGCGAAATCTATCCTATGCCGGTTATCTCAGGAGCAATGGCGTATCCGGAGAACGTTTCGGAAAAACTTAAAAAGGACGCAGATGTGATCAGCGTAAACGCCCTGGATCTGGCGGAATCCGCCGGAAGCGGAAAAGCGGTCAATACCGTGCTTCTGGGCGTTCTTTCCAAGTACATGCCCGAAATCGAAGAGAGCGCATGGATGGAAGCCATCGAAAAGATCGTAAAGCCTCAGTTCGTGGAGCTCAACAAAAAAGCCTTCCTCATGGGAAGAGCGCAGTAAAAAGACAGTGGGGCTGTTGCACAACAGCCCCACTGCTTTATCGTCGCAAACAAATTGCGTGGTAGGGCGGGAGTAAGCCCCCACCCTACGAAAACAGATCATAGTCTGAAACGCGGCATTTGTGAATGTTACCATGCCTCTTTCTTCCGAGAATGCTTCTTTATGCATTTTTGCACTTAACAAAATGATGAAATGTGCAAAATAAATTTACATATAAATTTATTTTGCATAATATGTTAATTTGATATTGACAAATGCTGCGTTTTATGATACGATACAGGTGAGCAAAGGGAGCGGCTAAAAAAACACCACCCGCATGAATCCTGCTCAGAAAAGCATGAATCAAAAGGGGAGGCGATGCCGTTGGACCACAAGGATAACATCAAACACCAGGTACTCTGCTTCGCCTGCTTTAGATAAAAACGATCGAATTCAGATGGTTTTCCAATCATTTATAGGCGAAACAAAATCAGAACTCATCCGTCCTTACTAAAGACAACTGATGATTTTAGTCAGGCGAAGCAGAGAAACAAACAGGATCAATGGAAGTAAACTCATAACGATTTGTTACCCGAGCGACCCAATGGCGTCAGGATCGTGGAGAGCCATTTCCGGTACCCCCACAGAAATATCCGTATTCCGTTTTAGCAAGGTCGCACCCAAAGGAAAACGGTTCTGACGCCGTATCCCCAAGGTTAGGGACAAACCCGTGAAACATTGAGTATCCCTTACTGATCTTTCTCATAATTATACCGGGCCGCAGACGATTTGTCTGCGGTCTGTTTTTGTGTTTCATAGCCTGATAACGGTTTTGCCGCGCTTTATTGCCAGATCCATAAAATGTGCAGCGCCGCCAAAAGAACGACAGACATAGGCGATTACATAGTCGGAGGATTTCAGCATCCATTCGTTGCGCCTTACAATGGCGAAGCGGGGCGGCGCAAGCTCAATTCCTTCGGGAAGGAGCGTCCATTCTGAATCAATATTGCCTGTTTCTCTTCCGGGCATCCGCTCAAGAACTACGTAAAAGCGAACCTTTGGATATATGGGCCTCAGTTCTTTGAAAACCGATTGAACCATGGCGTCAAACGCGCCTTGTCTTCCGACATAAAAGTGATCGACAGCGTGTTTTTCAATCAGGTCAATGATCGCCGCGCGAAGAAGCGGCCTGATATGCGATGGAGCATCCCGATGGCCGAAAAAGGTGCAGGCTGGCATAGAATCGCTTCCTAAGAATAGAATTACCCGCAAACGGGTAATTCTATTGTAGCGCGCATATATTTTCCATGTCAACCCGAATACGGGTAATTGTGTATGTGTTGATTGTTATCATCATATTAACCCATATATGGGTAATGATAACATGGAGACGAAATGCATGGAGTATTCTGAAATATATATACGAAGGATTCGCCAATTATGCAAAGAACGCGGAATTGCGATTAATAAGCTTGCTACGATGAGTGATGTCAAGCAGTCTACGCTGGATAACATCGTTAGAGGCATTACGAAAAATCCGCGTGTAAAAACGCTTCATAAGGTGGCGATTGCATTCAATATGACGCTTTCCGAATTTTTGAATTTTGATGAATTGAATGATTACTCGTTTGATGACGATCCTGAGGATGATTGAGGATGGAGCAGAAGATTCGGCGCGATTTGAATATGGGGGACAACTTAAAAAGGCTGAGAAACCAGCATAAAATTTCGCAGGAAAAATTGTGTGCGGAACTTCAAAGACGTGGATGCGACATTGGTAGAACAACGTATGCAAAGTATGAAGCGGGAGAGCTGAACATCCGTGCGAGTGTACTTGTAGAGCTTAAGAAGATATATGGCTGTCAATATGACGAATTCTTTGAGGGATTGGAACGGGCTGAGGAATAAAAGAATAACAACCGGCGCAGATGGAGGGAATATACATCTGCGCCGGTTGTTTATTGCTGTATAAAGCGATAAGTTTGGGACGATGCCGGCATCGTACTCAACATGGATTGTTTGCTAAACCAGTAGGGAATGGACATTGGGCGATCCAAAGGTGATTTGCTTGTATTAAAACAGACTATGGTCTGTTTAGCGGTGCGGATTCAAGATATGCCTGTAGCTATTCTTCCAAGGAAGGCTTGGGGGACGCGGGAATGCAGCTGATTTCCCCAAAAAGCCTCGTGTTCCGAGGGCTCCATCTGATGAGAGAGAGTTAACGGATGTTTGAATGCCATCAAATGCCGAGAAGCGGCGGGAGCAAGCCCCCGCCCTACGGAAAACAGACTGAAGTCTGTAAAGTGCGAGGCTGAGCTGATGCAAAAAGATGCCCCGATCTGCTTGAGTTCAAGTGCGGATCGGGGCGTTTTTTATTTGCTTATCCGAAGTAAACGAGTTCTTCTTCGGGTTTCTCTGCGGGTTCTCTGGATTCTTCCACCAGGATTACGGCGGCGCGGCCGTGGATTTCGCTGAAGGCGGATTCGATCTTGGCGTTTAAGTAGAACCATTCCTTTTCCTTGGGGAACTTGTCCTTATAGCGGCAGATGAAGCCGATACCGCCGATGTCGTCGGCGCAGCAGGTCATGGCGAAGCGGCCGAAGACGTAGGTTTTCTTTGGCAGATTTTCGAGGCGGAAGCCCATGCCCTTGATGCGGATTTTTCTTTCGTTGTAGCGGGCGGGATGCTCCATGCAGTCGATATACCAGATGCCGAACTGATCGTCCTTGATTTCGATCACGTCCGCCTTCATGTCGTAGGGCAGATCCTCTTCGCCGACGCCGTCGTCGCTGGTGCCGTCCACGTTTTCGAAGATGATGTTACAGGTATTGTTCATGCCCTTGATGATGCGGCGGTAGGGGCTCTTTTTGGTGTTTTCATCACAGCGGTTGAAGATAACGAGGTCGGCAAGCTTCGGGCCTTCGGTCATGAGCTGACGCATATTGGTCAGATAATTGTCGAAGGTGGTCGCGTCGATCAGCGTAACCATCTGCGCAAGCTCCCACTCGACAGGCTTTTTGATTCTGAAAAGATTCTCGATGCCCCAGACGCTGTTGTATTCGATGATGATGCGCTCGGGAAGGTATTTGTCGTTCATGAGAGCCAGGTTGTTTTCGGTCAGATCCTCAAAGGATTCAATGACCTCCATAACCGTGTTGGATTTTTTGAGAAGCTCCTTCTCGTATTCTTCTTCGCCCTCTTCGCAAACGATTAAAAGCGTGCGCTCGCCCTGAGAGAAATCTTCATCGGTGAGCATGTTTTTGATGAGGTTGGTTTTGCCGCTCTCCAGAAATCCTGTGATCAGGTAAATGGGCGTTCTGAGTTCGTCGTTATACTGTGACATTTTTTAATCCTCACATGCCGAGTTCTTTCAGGATGGTTTCCTTTTTGAGGTCTACGCCGATGATGCACAGTCTGCCGGTGTAGTCCGCACTGCCATTTCTGATCTCGTATTCGCCGGGGGTGTAGTCGAAATGAATCCATCCGCCCTCGCGGCTTTCGAGGATGCCCTTCATGCGCAGAACAACGCCGAATTTTTCTTCGTCTTCAAGCGCCTTGAGCGTGTTTTCAAGCGTCGCCTTGTCGATCTTCTTAACGGTCTCGATGCCGATGTTCTCAAAAACTTCGTCTGCGTCGTGGCCGTGATCATGTCCGCAGCCGCAATCGTGGCCGTGATGATGGTGATGATGATGGTGCTCGTGGTCATGGCAGCCGCAGGTGCAGTTTTCGTCATGCTCATGATGATGCTCATGCTCATGCTCGTGGCAGTCGCAGTGCTCGTCATGTTCGTGATGATGCTCATGCTCGTGGCAGTCGCAGTGCTCGTCGTGCTCATGATGATGCTCATGCTCGTGGCAGTCGCAGTGCTCATCATGCTCATGATGATGCTCATGCTCGTGGCAGTCGCAGTGTTCGTCGTGCTCATGATGATGCTCGTGCTCATCGTGATGGTGGTGGTGATGGTGGTGATGCGCGGGAACGACGGTGTTTACGTCGATCAGCTGCGCGGGATGCTCAATGGCGTCCACGATGACCTTGCCGTCGATGTCGTCCCAGGGGGTGGAGATCAGACGGGCTTCGGCGTTCAGGCCGCGGACGAGTTCATAGGCGGTTTCCAGCTTTTCTTCGGAGACCTTCTGCGTGCGGCTGAAGATAACGGTTTCGGCGCACTTGACCTGATCTTCAAAGAATTCGCCGAAGTTCTTGAGATACATCTTGCACTTGCCCGCGTCCACGACCGTGGCGCTGCCGGTTAAGTGAATCAGGCCGGTTTCCTTTTCCTGCTCTTCGACCACTCTTCGGATATCGGAAAGCTTGCCGACGCCGCTGGGCTCGATGATCAGGCGGTCGGGATGGAATTTTTCAACGATTTCGCCGATGGCGTCGGTAAAATCACCGGCCAAGGTGCAGCAGATGCAGCCGGAGTTGAGCTCGGTAATCTCGATGCCGCTTTCCTTCATAAAGCCGCCGTCGATGCCGACTTCGCCGTATTCGTTTTCCAAAAGAACGCATTTTTCGCCCTGGAAGGCTTCCTTTAAAAGCTTCTGAATGAGCGTGGTTTTGCCCGCACCTAAGAATCCGGAAATGATGGTTACGTTTGTCATATATGTTCTCCTTTTCGGGTGAAATATCTAAGCAATAGTATTTTACCACACAATTTCGTTAAATAAGTTGTAGGTCGTGTAAACCTTTTTCGCCAATTCGTATTAATTTGGATTTTTAATAGAAAACTTCCTTTATTCTTCTTTGAAAACGTGTATAATAACATACTGAGGAAATATGGATTCATCCGGAGGGAGACAGATATGAAAAAGCTTCTTCTCATTGCAACCGGCGGCACGATTGCAAGCGATCATGGCACGACGGGGCTTACGCCCATGCTGGATGCGGGGGCGCTCCTTAAGCATGTTCCGAAGATTTCCGAAATGTATCAGGTGGACGCGGTGCAGCCGGTCAATCTGGACTCTACCAATATGCGTCCCTGCGACTGGCTGACGATTGCAGGAAGCATCCGCAAATATTATTCCGCCTACGACGGCTTTGTCGTTGCGCACGGAACGGATACGATGGCCTATACCGCGTCGGCGCTCAGCTATCTGATTCAGTTGTCGCCAAAGCCCATCGTCCTGACCGGCGCGCAGAAATCCATCGTCACGGAGGATACCGACGCGCGCATCAATCTGTATGACGCGTTTGCCTATGCGGCGGATCCGGGCTCTCACGGCGTTTCGATCGTCTTTGACGGGCGCGTGATCACGGGAACGAGGGCGAGAAAGGTAAGAACCAAGTCCAGAAATGCCTTTGAAAGCGTAGATTTTCCGAATCTTGCCATGGTGCGCGACGGACGGATTTTCAGATATATTCCCATGGCCCGTCCGGAAGGACCGTTTTTCTCGGATGCGATTGATGCATCCGTTGCCTCTGTAAAGCTTACGCCCGGCATTGGCGCAAACGTGTTTACGGCGCTTCGGATGAGCCTGAACGCACTGGTGGTTGAATCCTTCGGCGTGGGCGGCGTTCCCAACAGCGACGGCGGCGCGCTGGTCGAAGAAATCAAAAAATGGCGCGAGGAAAACAAAATCGTCGCCGTTACCACACAGGTGCCCTATGAAGGCAGCGACATGGGCGTTTATGAAGTGGGCAGGCGCGTGCTGGATGAATGCGGCGTGCTGGAATCCTATACGATGACTCCGGAGACGGCGGTTGTGAAGCTGATGTGGATTCTTGGAAAAACCAGGGATTACGATGAAATCAAGCGGCTTTTCTATACGCCTGTTGCCAATGATCTGCTCATGCATACCGGCTATTACGAATAAATGGAGAAAAAATAATGCTTAGAAAACTGATTGCATATATGCGCGGCTACGGAAAGGAAAGCGTGCTGGGCCCGCTTTTCAAACTGCTGGAGGCCACGTTTGAGCTTTTTGTACCGCTGGTCATCGCGTCCATGATTGATCAGGGCATCCGCCTTGAAAACACGGCGCATATCTGGAAAATGGGCGGCGTGCTTTTGCTTCTGGGCTTAGTCGGCCTTGCGTTTTCCATCACCGCCCAGTATTTTGCCGCGCGCGCTGCGGTGGGTACGTCAGCGAGAATCCGGGAAACGCTGTTTAACAGGGTCACCCGCCTGTCCGCCGAGCAGCTGGACAAAAACGGCGTATCCGCGCTTACCCAACGCCTGACCGGCGACGTTGATCAGGTGCAAAACGGCATCAATCTGACGCTCAGACTCCTTCTGCGTTCTCCCTTTGTCGTATTCGGCGCGATGGTCATGGCGTTTTTTGTGGACGCAGGCTCCGCGTGGATCTTTGCCGTGGCGATTCCGATTCTGGGCGCTGTGGTGTTCGGCGTCATGGCGTGGTCGCTTCCGCTTTTCAAGCGCGCGCAGCAGGCGATGGATATCGCCATGGGCATCACGCGCGAAAACCTGACGGGCGCCCGCGTCATCCGCGCTTTCGGCCGCGAAAATGAAGAAAACGAGCGGTTTACCCGCCAGGCGGAAACGCTTTCGGAAAGAAAACGCAGGGCGGGACATGTGAGCGCGCTGACCGGCCCGCTTACGTGCGTGATTGTGAACCTTGCGATGGTATTTCTGATCCATACGGGCGCGCTGCGCGTGGACGGCGGAATGATAACCCAGGGTGAACTGGTCGCGCTGGTCAACTACATGTCCCAGATTCTCGTGGAGCTGATTAAATTTGCCAACCTCATCGTGTCCATTACCAAGGCCATGGCGTGCTTCAGCCGCGTTCAGGCCGTGATCGAGCTTGACGAAAACTGCCCGGGCGATGACGAAAAACGCGTGCCGTTTGACGCGTCCGACGTGGTCGTGAAGTTTGATTCTGTTACCTTCACCTATCCCGGCGCGGGCGCGCCGTCGCTTATTGATGTGAGCTTTGAAGCGAAAAAAGGCGAAACGATCGGCATTGTCGGCCCGACGGGTTCCGGCAAGAGCACGATTGTTCAGCTGATTACCCGATTCTACGATGCTACAAAAGGCAAAATCACGATGTATGGTCAGGATGTGACCGCGCTGTCCTCCAAGGACATCCGTATGCACACCGGCATTGTGGAGCAGAAAACGCTTCTGTTTTCCGGATCGATTTCGGAGAATATCCGCTGGGGTAAAAAGGATGCCGACGAAGCAGAAATCGTTTCTGCGCTTGAAAGCGCGCAGGGCCTGGACATCATCCGCGCCAAGGCGGATGGACTCGATTCCCCTGTCGGTCAGGGCGGACGCGCGCTTTCCGGCGGCCAGAGACAGCGCGTTGCCATTGCGCGCGCGCTTGTAAGGCAGCCCGAGATCCTGATTCTGGACGACAGCGCGTCTGCGCTGGACTTTGCAACCGATGCGCGCCTTCGCGCATCGATTAAGAATATGCAGGGCGAAAGCACCGTGTTTATCATTTCCCAGCGCGCTTCTTCCGTCCGTCATGCGGACAAGATCCTCGTTATGGAGGAAGGATGCATAAAGGCCATGGGCACGCATGAGGCGCTCATGGAAGAAAGCGATCTTTACCGCGAAATCTATTTCAGCCAGTTCCCGGAGGGTGAAGCGTATGTTTAAGAATATGAAGACGCTCAAGACCCTTTTGAAGTATCTCGGTAAGGGCAGATATCTGGTTGCGCTTTCTCTTTTGTTTGCGCTTTTAACGGTTGCGCTCACCTTGTATATCCCGGTTCTGACCGGACAGGCGGTTGACCTTGCGCTTGGCAAGGATGCGGTTGATATGGCAGGCATCGGCGCGATTCTTTTAAGAATCAGCGCATGCGCTGTTCTTCTTGCGTTTTTCCAGTGGCTTTTGAGCGTTGTTAATAACCGTTTGTCTTTTGATACCGCTCGCGATATTCGAGTTGCAGCTTTCCGCAAAATCGGACGGCTCAAGGTGAAGAGCATCGATATGCAGCCGGTGGGCGATACGCTGTCAAGAGTGATTACGGACGTGGATCACTTGTCCGACGGCGTTCTGATGGGCCTGACGCAGGTGTTTACCGGCGCAATCACCATCGTTGCCACTTTGGTTTTCATGATGCTCATGAACGTGTGGATCGCGCTTGCGGTTGTTGTGGTAACGCCTTTGTCGTTTGTCGTTTCTGGCTTTGTTGCCAAAAGAACCTATTCCATGTTCCGCGCGCAGTCGAAGGAGAGAGGCGAGGTTACGCGCATTGTCGATGAAACCATCGGCGGCATGCGCACCGTTCAGGCGTTCTCAAGAGAAAAGGATATTGAGGATGCGTTTTCTCAGGCAAATGAGCGGCTGAAAAAATGCTCGCTTCGCGCCATCTTCTTTTCTTCGATCACCAATCCTTCGACGAGATTTGTAAACTCCGTCGTGTACGCGCTTGTTGCGGTGTGCGGATCATTCATGAGTGTGTTTGGCATCGGCGCGCTGACCGTCGGCGATCTTACGTGCTTTTTAAGCTATGCCAGCCAGTACACAAAGCCGTTCAATGAAATTTCTTCCGTCGTTGCGGAATTCCAGAACGCGCTTGCGTGCGCAGCCCGCGTATTTGAATTCATCGACGGTGAAGAGCTTGAGAAAGAAGAAAAAACGAAAACCGACATCAAAAAAGCCCAGGGCAAGATCGAATTCAGAAACCTCTTTTTTGCATACGATGCGAAAAAGCCTCTGATCGAGAATCTGAATCTTACGGCGCTTCCGGGCCAGAAAATCGCAATTGTCGGGCCTACAGGATGCGGAAAGACGACGCTGATTAATCTGCTCATGCGCTTTTACGAGCCGGATAAGGGCGAAATTCTGATCGATGATGTGCCGGCTACGAGCTACACCCGAAGCGACCTCAGATCCCTTTTCGGAATGGTTTTGCAGGATACATGGCTCAAAGCCGGAACCGTAATGGAGAATCTGAAGTACGCCAATCCCGAAGCGACCGATGAAATGGCGATCGAGGCTGCCAAGCAGGCGCGTGCCCACGGCTTTATCATGCGCCTGCCCAACGGCTATGAAACGCGCCTGACCGAAGACGGCGGCGGACTTTCGCAGGGACAGAAACAGCTTTTGTGCATTGCGCGCGTAATGCTCAGAGACCCCAAAATGCTGATTCTGGATGAAGCGACCAGCTCCATCGACACGCGCACCGAAATGCGCATTCAGGACGCGTTCGCACGTCTGATGGCCGGCCGCACGACCTTTATTGTCGCGCACCGTTTATCCACCATCCGTTCGGCCGATAAAATCGTCGCCATGAAGGACGGAAAAATCATGGAAATCGGAACACATGAGGAACTGATCGGGAAAAACGGCTTCTATCATGATTTGTATATGAGCCAGTACCGCTGATGTTTGGAAGGAAGTAAGGAATTTTGACGGGCGAATATTTTGACTTGATCGTTGTTGGCGCGGGTCACGCAGGTTGTGAAGCTGCGCTGGCCGGCGCGCGCATGGGACAAAAGACGCTGCTTTTGACGCTGAACCTCGATTCTGTCGCGCTGATGCCGTGCAATCCTGCCATCGGCGGAACGGCAAAGGGACATCTTGTTCGCGAAGTGGATGCGCTGGGCGGCGAGATGGGCAAGGCGATTGACGATACGTTTATTCAGTCGCGCATGCTCAATACCGGAAAAGGCCCTGCCGTATATTCCCTGCGCGCGCAGGCGGACAAAGCCGCCTACAAAAAACGCATGCGCGATGCTGTCGAGAATCAGGAAAACCTCATCTTAAGGCAGGGCGAGGTAACCAATCTGATTGTCGAAAATGGAAAGCTTAAGGGCGTTGAAACCGCGACGGGATCAAAGATTTTCTGCAGCGCGGCGGTTTTGTGCACAGGCGTATATTTAAAAAGCCGCATCATCATCGGACAGCACTCCTGGGAAGGCGGCCCGCAGGGGCTGGTCGCGGCGACGGGGCTGACCAAGAGCCTTATGGACAACGGCTTTGAAATCCGAAGATTCAAAACCGGAACGCCGGCGCGCGTGGACGTAAGAACGCTTGATTTTTCCAAGATGACGCCGCAGTACGGCGACGATCCCATTGTGCCGTTTTCTTTTCTGACGGACGCAGAGGGCCTTCAGAACCGCGCCATCTGCTATCTGACCTATACCACCGAGCGTACGCATGAAATTATCAGAAACAATCTGCATTTGTCGCCCATGTATTCCGGAGCCATCAAGGGAACGGGCGCGAGATATTGCCCGTCGATTGAAGATAAGGTTGTGCGTTTTGCTGACAAAGACAGGCATCCTCTGTTCATTGAACCGGAAGGCCTTGACACGGTCGAATGGTATGTGCAGGGCATGTCCAGTTCTCTTCCCGAGGATGTCCAAAGGGAGATGTATCACTCTGTGCCCGGTATGGAGCATGCCGAGCTTATGCGCCTTGCCTATGCCATCGAGTACGACTGTATCGATCCTATGCAGCTTGACAACCATTTCAGGGCGCGCAGTATTGAGGGACTCTATTTTGCCGGCCAGATCAACGGCACGTCCGGCTATGAGGAGGCTGCGGCGCAGGGACTGTATGCGGGCATCAATGCAAGCCTGTATCTGAGGGGCGAAGAGCCGCTGACGCTGAACCGCGCCAACAGCTATATCGGCGTATTGGTTGACGATCTTACCACCAAAGGAACGGATGAGCCCTACCGCATGATGACTTCGCGCGCGGAATACCGCCTGCTTTTAAGACAGGACAACGCAGACATGCGCTTAACCGAAATGGCGGTAAGAACCGGGCTTATTTCGGAGGAAAGATTAATAAGGCTCAATGAGAAGCTGGATGGTCTGAAAAAGGGCACGGATTACCTTAGAAATAAATGGGTGCCGCCGACGGAGGAGATGAACGCGCTTCTTTCACAAAAGGGAGAAACGCCCATGAACGCTTCGGCAAGGCTTGCCGATCTGATCAAACGCCCGAATCTCACTTATGATGATCTGCGCGTTGCGGACGAAAATCTTCCTGATCTTCGAAACGATGCCAAGGAGCAGACGGAAATTGAGCTTAAGTACGAAGGCTATATTTCCCGTCAGCAGGCGGAAACCAGAAAATTCCTGAGGGAAGAACAGATGGCGCTTCCTAATGATCTTGACTATATGACCATCGACACTTTGCGCATTGAAGCAAGACAGAAGCTCAATAAAGTAAAGCCTGCTTCCCTCGGTCAGGCGTCGCGCATCCCGGGCGTTTCACCGGGCGACATTACGGTTCTTATGATTCTCATGGAAAAACGCAGGCGGGAGGAAAGGGAACGTGAAAAACAGGATTCTTGATTCCGCAAAAATAATGGGTGTCCCGCTCACGGATGAACAGGCGGACAAGATGGTGAAATACCATGAAATGCTGGCTAGTGCCAACAAGCAGATGAATCTGACCCGCGTGCCCGACGATATCAATGAGGCTGCGGACAGAAATTATTTGGATTCGCTGAATGCGGTTAAGCACTTGGACGGCGTTTCGGCCCTGATTGACGTTGGAACTGGCGCGGGCTTTCCGGGTATACCGATTGCAATTGCCTGTCCGCACATCAAAGTGACGCTTCTGGATGCGCTTCAAAAGCGCGTTGGGTTTTTACAAAGCGTAATTGACGAACTTGACCTGAACGCTGAAGCCGTCCACGGACGCGCGGAGGATGCGGCCAGAAAACCAGAATTTCGCGACGCGTTTGATGTTGCCACCGCTCGAGCGGTAGCCGAAATGAACGTATTATGCGAATGGCTGTTGCCCTTTGTAAAGGCTGAAGGCCGCATGCTGGCGCTGAAAGGCCCGAGCGCAGAAGAGGAGCTTGTACGCGCGGAAAATGCCCTTAAACAGCTGAATGCGGAAAAGGTAGCCGTTCATCCCGCGCCGGTTCCCGGACGCGACTGGGAACACAAGATCGTTGAGATCAGAAAGACCGCGCCGACGCCGGACAGATTTCCGCGCCGCGCAAGCGCCATTGAGAAAAAGCCTTTGTGACAAATAGGAATTCGTCTGCTTGAATAACGGCCCCGAAGGAGCGTGCCTTCGGGGCTCAGATCATCAACAAACCACCGGGAGAGGTATGGAGAGGGAGATAACTTCCTCTC
>JAEDIV010000184.1 GCA_016296675.1 Clostridia bacterium | reverse complement strand
ATGGAGATACACGATTAACGGAGTTTGAATGTATTTTGAGACAGCGCCTTCTTTTCGTTTACCCTTTATTCGTGAAGGGGAGCTACTACGATTCGGCCGCTGCCGTTGACGGTGGAGTAGTCAAGGAGCATGCCGGGGTACTTGGCGAGGAGGGGAGAGTTCGTGGCTTCAACTACGCCGCCTTCGAAGTCGGAGATGTAGTTGGAAACGACCATGTAGTCTTCCGCTACGTAGTCAAGTACGTTGATAGCGCCGTCGAACATGGCAAAGCCGTCGCCGAGGTCGCGCAGGGTGTAGTTATAACCGGCAAGGTTGTAGGAAGCGGCGAGATCGAGGGGCTCATAAGCGCCGGTTTCCTTGTTGTAAACCTTGATGTCGTGTACGCGATAGCCGGCGGTGGGGCCGGATACCCATACGCCCTTGTCATCGGCTACGGTAGATTCGGGATAGCTGGAATCGATTTCGTAGGTGATGCCGGAAACGTGGAGGAAGCCGCCGTTTTCCTTGCCTGCGTCTACGAAGCGGGCGCCCCACTCAAGAGCGTCGAGGAGCTGCTGGCCGGTGATGGTCTGCAGGCACGCAACGTTTCCGAAGGTGTGGATCTGCTTGGCTACGAGGTAGGAGATTTCGCCGGTGATGGCCTTGTTGCGAACGCCGCCGCCATTCATGATGGAAACGTCTACATCAAGTCCCATTTCGTCGAACAGCCAGTAAAGAGCGTCAGCTGCGAGGTCACCGGAGTTGGTTTCCTGGCTGCGGACAAGGCGCTTGCCTTCAGCATCATAGTTGTCGAAGGTCAGATTGGTGGAGCCGATAACTTCGCCGAGCTTGGTGTTGATCTCGCTAATCCAGGCATCCTTGATGGCCTTGACTTCTTCGTCAACGGGCCACTTGGCGCCGGTATAGAGGTTGGAGGCGAGTTCGTAGCCAACAACGTTGGTAACTTCCTTGCCTTCGGCGTCGGTGGTGGTTTCGGTGAGCTCATTTACGGTGATGAAATCGGTGGTGATGGCGCCGGTCTCGGAATCGATGACCATCATGCCGATCTTGCCGAAGTAATCGCCGGTCTGGGTAAGGAGAACGTTGTTGCCGTTCTTGTCAGCTACTTCCTTGCCGAGAACGGTGGAGTGGGAGTGACCGTCGATGAAAGCGTCGAGGCCGCAGGTATTGGCGATGGTCTCTTCGCTGGTCCAGGGCTGGGAAGCCTTGTCGTCGCCGAGGTGGCCAAGAGCGATGACCTTGGTTACGCCAAGAGCCTTGACTTCGTCGATGGCAGACTGTACATCAGCATAGAGCTTCTGTCCGTCTTCGCCGCCGGCGATGCCGTAGATGTAATTGCCGTTGTCATCCTGGAAGTACGCAGGAGTGGACTTGGTGAAGGATTCGGGGGTTGTGATGCCGATGAAAGCAACGGACATGTCGCCGCAAACGAAGGTTACGTAGCTGTCAAGAACGTTTTCGTTGCGAACGAAGTTTTCCTCGTGATAGAAGTTGCAGGATACGTAGGGGTATTCTGCCCACTCGATCACGTTCATGGCGCCGTCCATGTCATAGTCAAATTCATGGTTGCCGAGAGTAGCGACGTCGTAACCTGCGGCATTCATGAGCTTAACGATGGTAGCACCCTTGTCCATGGAACCGAAAGCGGTGCCCTGAATAGCGTCGCCGGCGTCAGCCAGGATGACGTAGTTGTAGGACTTCTCGAGTTCGGTCTTTACGCCGGCGATGATGTCGTAGGAGAGTTCGCCGTCGATGTAGGTATGAACGTCGTTGGTGTAGAGGATCACGACGTCATCGGACTTGCCTTCCATCATGGCAGAAGGAGCCATAACAGTCAGCGCGAGCATGAGAACCAGTACAAAAGAAAGAACTTTGCGCATGGGTATCTATCTCCTTTCATTGGATACTATGATTTTACACAATATGCGCCATAAGTGAAACCGCCAAATGAAAATTTATGGTTATGTTTTTGAATCTATATCTGTTTCATAAAAAAGAGGATCACAATTGAAAACAGAGGATTGAAATGATATAATGAATACTATGGAGAGTGATAATATGCATCTGTATTCCATTATGCCGATTGACATGGTTGATGAACATCTTGAAGAGATTGCTAAGGATATAAAATATCAGTACGAAAACGGAATTGCAACTACTGCTTTAATGATGATGACGCTGGTCCCTGAAGGAAATCCCCCCATCGACAAAGCGGGTATATACCTGAAAGCATATGATAAAATCAGAGACCGGCTTAAAAAAGAGGGAAAGGAAATCGGCATTCTCGTTCAGGCTTCCATCGGTCACGGATGGGTGCTCGACCATATGTTTCCGTTTCAAAGATATACAAATCTGACCGACGGAAAAGAAATCAATGTAGTCTGCCCGTATGATGAAGGATTCAGGGAACATTTCAGAGGCGTTATGGCGAAAATCACTGCCCATAAGCCCAAGGAAATCATGGTTGACGACGATTTCAGACTTATGTTCCGGGAAGGAAAGGGATGCGCGTGTCCCCTTCATATGAAAGCCTTTAATCGCCTTGCAGGTACGAACATGACAAGAGAAGAGCTCTACAGGCACACGCAGGGAACGACAGAGGAAGATATAAAGTACACGAAACTCTTTATTGAAACACAGAGGGATTCTCTTCTCGGCGCTGCAAGGGCATACAGAGAAGGCGTAGACAGCGTGGATCCGCGTATGCCCGTGTCTTTCTGCGCATGCGGGTCGGGCGCGGAATTTGCGGATGAAATCGCGCATATCCTTGCAGGAAATGACAACCCTGTCATTGTTCGTTTGAATAACGGAACATATACAGCTCAAGGAGCGAGATTCTTCTCGGATATTTCTTTACGAGCAGCGGCGCAGGCAGCGGTTTTAAATGGAAATGTGGATGTGATGCTTGCAGAAACCGATACCTGTCCCCAAAACAGATATTCCACAAGCGCGCAGTTGTGTCATGCTCATTTTTCAGCTTCGATACTTGAGGGCGCTGCCGGCGCAAAGCACTGGATTACACGACTTCATACATTTGAGCCGAAAAGCGGTATGGAATACAGGAAAAAGCTTTCAAAGCACAGAGGAATGTATGAAAAGCTTTCTGAGATCGTGCCTTCCATACAGTGGCTCGGATGCAGGATGCCGGTTTCAAAAACGCCTGGATACGGATATGGCGCTATGCCTTCCATCATGGAAACCAACGGGTGGTCGAGCTGTGTGATGGAAAGACTGGGCATCCCCATGTATTTTTCAAGCGTTCCGGGCGGCGCAACGTTTATGGACGGACCGGCGGATGCATACATGACAGATGAAGAAATCAGGGAAATCTTTAAAGGCACGGTATTTTTGGCTTCCGATACGGCAAAGAGGCTCATAGACAAGGGATATGGTGATTGTATCGGTGTTTCAGTTCAAGAGTGGGCAGGTGCAAATCCGAGCGGCGAAATTGTGAATGAAAAAGGAAATATCGCAAGCGCGCAGTGTATGATCTGTTCGCTTACGCCGGAGAATAACGATGTGAAGGCAGAGTCGATGGTTTTTCATTTAAAGGACGGAAAGACAAGGCAAATGCTGTTCCCCGGCGTTACTTCTTATAAAAACCCACTTGGCGGAACAAGCATTGTATTTTCCGGTACACCCAAGACGAATTACAACATCATCGAAGCATTTTCTTTCCTTTCGGAATCAAGAAAAGAGCAGATTGTAAGGTTATTAAAGGAAAACGGAGGATTGAAGGCCTATTATCCAGGGGATGCAGAAGTTTATTTAAGACTTGGAAAGACAAACAAGAATGCATATATGTGCGTGCTTTTTAATCTCGGTTTGGATGTAATTGACGAAATTGAACTTTGCACTGATTTTGATGTAAAGAGAATTTCCAAAATGATGCTGGACGGAACGGAAAAAGATGCGGCGTTTAAGAAAGAAGGCGAATTGATCAGGATACATGAATGTGCGAATGTGCTTGATCCCGTTGTTTTGTTCCTGTATGAATAAAGTATGACTCAAATATACAAACCGGACTGCCGCTTATGAGCAGTCCGGTTGGTCAAGCCATCAAAAAAGTACCTTTTTTGATGGGAAGGGCCGATCCCCTGAAA
>JAEDIV010000038.1 GCA_016296675.1 Clostridia bacterium | reverse complement strand
TTTCAGGGGATCGGCCCTTCCCATCAAAAAAGGTACTTTTTTGATGGCTTGAGCAGCCGGCATCAACCGACTGCTTTTTACAGGCTAAGCGATGGAAAACACGGTCAAACTCACAATATTTTCAAAGGTATCCGGCGTAAGCGAGAAAAGTCCCGTCGTGCCCAGAATAATCTCCGCGCCGTTTGCATCCACTTCAATCAGCGCCTGTCCAGACGCATGCACACCCGCATCCTCTTCGCCCTTCTGAATGGAAACCGTCGTTCCCGGAATTCTTTCGCGGTTATAAAGAAGCGAAATGGAAGCAGAGACCTGCGCGGTTTCGGGCACATTGAAATTGTAGACGATATAGTAGATGCCGGGATCAAGGATCAACACCCGCGTTCTTTCCTTCACGATTCCTTCTTCGCTCATGATGCTTGTCGCATTCAGTTCGATTCGTCTGTATACTGCGCCATCACCCGTCGTCACCGTAGGCGAAGACTCCGTTACATCCAGTTCCCCCTCATGGTAAAAACTGCCGTATACATCCTCGAGATCCGTTCCGTCCGGATTGGGCGGACAGGGACCCCGATAAATGGGATCATTTGTGTTTCCGTTTTCCCCGATGATCATGTAACGCGGATCATGCGAAAATCCGCCGACGGCATTGAGCGCGCCGTATCTGCGCCTTCCGTTTCTGAGGTTGCTTCCGTTTCGATTTTGCGGGCCGCGCCCACAGCTTCCCGAATATGCCACGAAGACATTTCTCCTTTCCATACGGGTTTCATTTCACTGTATGCCGCCGCGCTTAATTGCGTTCATTCTCTGCGCGGTTGCAATTTACAAGCAATTGTTGTATAATGTAAGCTTGGAAGGGAATCCATTTTACAGGAGGAATCATGGCTAAAACAGCTTCATCCGGCGCGTCTTCAAGAAGTCAGGGCGCGCGTGGCAATAAAGGCAAACAGGCGGAGAATCTCATCCGCCACGAGTTTTTGGGCGTTTTTATGTACGGAATTACAGGTTTGCTTCTCTTGGTGCTGATTATGAGCGCAAGTGAATACAAGCCCCTTTATTCTGTCAAACAGTTTTTAAAGGGCCTCTTCGGCGGCATGCTCTGGTCCGCGCCGATTCTGACGGCGGTTACCGGCTTTTGGATCTTAAAAGCGCGCGGCGACAAAAAGATGACGCAGAAATGCGTTATCACCACGCTCGTCGTATACCTTTTTCTGCTCACCTTCATAGAAGCATTCTCCATTGAAACCATCGCCGCGCAGATGAAATACACTTCCTATGTGAATTTCATCTCTTTTGCCTTCACATCCCGCATCGGCGGCGGCGCGCTCGGCGCACTGCTCGCATGGCCCTTTTACAGCTTCATGGGCAAACTCGGCGTTCTTATGATCAGCATTCTGGGCGTTATTCTGACTCTGTTTGCCGCAGGCACGTTCTCAATTGAACGCGTGATGGATAAAATCAGCGATAAACGCGCGCAGACGCCCAAAGAAGACAGAGCCAGTAAAACGCTGATTCCCAAGCGCACGGAGCCGGCAGCGCACACGCAAACCACGCCCGCCCGCAAAACCGTTTCTCCTGTCCGCATCTCCAAGCGGCAGTCGGATATTTTTGAAATCGCACCGAAAAACACCCGCAACCCCTCCGCCTCAACCGGCGCGCGCATTTATGACGAACCCATTTTGGACGCTTACAGCGTAAATACCAAAGCGCCCATCCGCCTTCCCGACTTAAGAAACGACGGAAAAGAACCCGCAAGAACGCCCATCGGCAAAAAGAAGGGCGCATTTGAAGTACCGACCGTTTCCGCCGGACGGGAAAATTATACATACGAAGACAATCTCGAGGAGCTTCCGAAGAAAAAGCCCGCGCAGAAAAAGACCGCTGCAAAGAAAGCATCTTCCCAGTCCTCGCCTGTTTCCATTGATAAAATTGATCTTATGGAAGCCGTCCGAATGGAAAGCGATGAAGAGCGCAACCGCAAATACGTAAAAAGCGCCCTGAGCGATCATTCAAAGGCGCCTCAGCCCATCCTCGGCTATTCCGTTCCCGAATCCTTCAAAAAGACCAAATCCACCAAGTCCGAACCCAAATATGCGCCGGACGATTATGCGATCCCCGCATACGACATGCCCTCACCTCAGCCCAAGCGGCCGAATCAGGAAGCTCCTGTCAAACCCGTATACGAGGAAAAGAAACCGTCCGTACCCAAGCGTGAACCCAAATACGAACCCCATGAAGAAGTCTGTGAAGCACCCGCGGCCAAAAAGCCGCCCATGGAGCCCAAGCCCTCTTTCTTCGAAGGTTCGACCGATATCAAAAAAGAGGAATACGTGCCCAAGACCAAGCTTGCCGGCATGAAGGAAGAAGCGCCCGGTGATGAATACGACTTCCCGCCCATCGACCTTATGGAAACCAGCGGCTATGTCGTACCCAAGGAAGGCTATGATCCCGCCGATATGCAAAGGGCGGAGCTGCTTGTTCAGACGCTTCAGTCCTTCTCCATTCAGGTCAAGATCATCGGTATCTCCCACGGCCCTGCCGTCACCCGTTTTGAGCTGCTTCCCGCGCCCGGCATCAAGGTCAGCAAGATCACCCAGTATGCTGACGACATCGCCATGAACCTTGCAGCCGAAACTGTCCGCATCGAAGCCCCGATCCCCGGAAAGAGCGCTGTTGGCGTCGAGCTTCCGAACCTTAAAAAGGAAGTCGTCCATCTGCGCGATGTTCTGGAATCAAACGAAGCGAGAAAAGCTGCGTCGCGTCTGGCTGTGGCGCTCGGAAAAGACAACAGCGGAAAGATGATCGTCGCCGACCTTGCCAGTATGCCCCACGTCCTGATTGCCGGCCAGACCGGTTCCGGTAAATCGGTCTGCATAAACGCGATCATCATTTCCATCCTCTTCCGCGCAACGCCCGAAGAAGTGCGCATGATTATGATCGACCCCAAAATGGTCGAGCTCAATGTCTATAACACCATTCCCCACCTCCTTGTTCCCGTCGTAACCGATCCCAAGAAAGCCGCAAGCGCGCTTGAATGGGCGGTCAGCGAAATGACGAGGAGATATAAGGAATTTGCCGCAAGAGGCGCAAAAAACATCCAGTCCTACAACAAAAAGCTGCAGCCGGGCGAAAAGCCCATGCCGCAGATCGTCATCATTGTCGACGAGCTTGCCGACCTTATGATGACCGCGCCGCACGACGTAGAAGAAGCTATCAACCGCCTGGCCCAGCTCGCCCGCGCCGCCGGCATGCACCTGGTCATCGCAACCCAGCGTCCGTCCGTCAACGTCATCACCGGCGTCATCAAAGCCAACATTCCGACGCGAATCGCCTTTACCGTTGCCAGCGGCGTCGACTCCCGAACCATTCTGGACTCCTACGGCGCAGAATCGCTCCTCGGCCGCGGCGATATGCTGTATCTGCCGCCCGACCGCAACAAGCCCATCCGTATTCAGGGCGCGTGGGTCAGCGAGGATGAAGTTCAGAACGTCGTCAATTACATTTCCAGCATTCACGACACCAATTTCGATGAGGACATCATTTCCCATATGGAAAACGCGGTTCTCTCGGACGCTGAAAAGAGCGACAAACGCGAGGAAGAAGCCGACAACACGGTCGACGAACTGTTCCCCGTGGCAGTCCGTGCCGTCATGGACGCAGGACAGGCTTCCATCAGCATGCTGCAAAGAAAGCTGCGCGTCGGCTATGCCAGAGCCGGCCGCCTGATCGATGAAATGGCCGCACGCGGCCTGGTCAGCCAGTCCGAAGGCAGCAAGTCCCGCGAAGTACTCATCACCCGTGAACAATACATCGAGCTTTTCGGTGAGGACGACTTCATGTAATCACCCGAAAACGGAAAGGATGCATCTATGGCCGCAAAAGTAGGCATGGTCTCTCTGGGCTGTTCCAAAAACCGTGTGGACAGCGAAGTGCTTTTAGGCATTCTGCGCGACAACGGATATGAAATCGTTCCCGATCCTGAGGAAGCCGACATCGTGTTTGTCAACACCTGCGGATTCATCGAGTCAGCCAAGGAAGAATCCATCGACGCTATTTTCGAAATGGCGGAATATAAAAAAACCGGTAAACTCAAAAAGCTGTTTGTCACCGGCTGTCTTTCCCAAAGGTACCCGGACGAACTTTTACAGGAAATCCCTGAGGTAGACGGCTTTATGGGCGTATCGGATTACGCAAGAACCATGGAAATGCTAAAAAAAGCTGAAGAAGGCGAAAAGCCTGTTTTCACCTCTGACGGCGAGCGCTTTTTGTCAACCGACCGCGTACTCACAACGCCCCCCTATACCGCTTACATCAAGACCTCCGACGGCTGCGACAACAAATGCACCTATTGCGCCATCCCTCTCATTCGGGGCGCCTACCGTTCCCGCCCCTATGACGATATCATTTCCGAATGCAGACAGCTTGTAAAAAACGGCGTGAAAGAGCTCATTTTTATCGCTCAGGACACCAGCCGCTACGGAAACGATTTCCCCGAAAAGACGCTGCTTCTCCCTAAGCTTCTTAAAGAAGCCAGCGAAATTGAAGGCGTTGAATGGGTACGCGTTCTGTACTGCTATCCCGATACCGTCACGGACGAGCTTCTTGAAACCATCCGCGACAATCCGAAAATCTGCCCCTATCTCGATCTTCCGCTTCAGCACATCGACGACACGCTGCTTAAACGCATGAACAGGCGCGGCACAAGCGCTCACATCAAGAGCATCCTTGAAAAAGTCCGCTCCTATGGCATTTTTGTAAGAACCACCATGATCGTGGGCTTCCCGGGCGAAACGGACGAGCAGTTCGAAACGCTTCTTGATTTTGTCAGGGAATTCCGTTTTGACAGACTCGGCGCATTTACCTTCTCCCCTGAAGAAGGAACGCCCGCGGCTGAATTTGAAGATCAGGTCGATGAAGATGTAAAGCAAAAGCGTCTCGACCAATTGATGCTTCTTCAGCAGGAAATCTCTCTTGAATCCAATAAAGAGCGCATCGGAAAGACGGTAAAGGTGCTCGTTGAGGATTTTGAAGACGGCTATTACATCGGAAGAAGTCCCCTTGAAGCGCCCGATATCGACGGCGTAATCAAAATCGATACAGACCTTGAGCTTGCCGCGGGCGACTTTGTCACCGTGCGCATCACCGATTGCGACGCATATGATCTGATGGGAGTGATTGAGAATTGAAGATGAATTTGCCCAACAAGCTGACCATGATCCGAATCCTGATGGTACCCGTTTTCGTTATCTTTGTCGCTATGCATAACAGCGCCGTCTGTCAGATGATCGCGCTTGTTCTGTTCATTGCCGCCTCCCTGACCGATCTTTACGACGGCAAAATCGCCCGCTCCAGAAACCTTGTAACGGACTTTGGCAAATTCATGGATCCGATCGCGGATAAGCTGCTTGTCATGAGCGCGCTGATCATGCTGGTTGAACAGAACCGCATGCCCGGCTGGGTCTGCATGCTGATTCTTGCCCGTGAATTCATCGTTTCCGGTTTCCGTCTGGTCGCCGCCTCCAAGGGCACGGTCATCGCCGCCGGCATCTGGGGAAAATTAAAGACCGTTTCCCAGATGATTTATATCCCGATGGCGCTTTTCCTCGTTCCCATGGAGGAAGTCGGCGCGGACGCGCACACCATCTGGAACGTTCTTACCAACATCATGATGTACATCTCTCTTGCCCTCGCTGTCTATTCCGGCTTTCTCTATGTCTGGGTCAACCGCGAATACATCAAAGATATGTGAGTTGATTGGAAATGATCTGTGAAATTCTCTCCATCGGAACAGAGCTTTTGATGGGCCAGGTGGCCAACACCGACGCACAATACATATCCAGGCGTTTAAGCGCCTTAGGCATTTCCGTCTACCATCATACGGTGGTAGGCGATAATGTTTTGCGCGTAAAAGACGCGCTCAAATGCGCGCTGGACAGAAGCGATATCGTCATCACCACCGGCGGCCTCGGTCCGACAGAGGACGACCTTACCAAAGAGACCGTAGCTGAATACCTCTCTCTCCCCCTCATCATGCACGAAGAAAGCCTTGAGCGCATCAAAAAACGCATTCAGGGCTTTGGCGGCGTGATGACAGAAAACAACCTGAAGCAGGCCTATATCCCCGAAGGCGCTATCGTTATGCCCAACGACTGCGGAACCGCTCCCGGCTGCATCATCGAATCGGAAGGCAAAACCGTCGCCATCCTGCCGGGCCCACCCCGCGAGATGCAGGATATGTTCGAAAAGCAGCTGTTTCCTTATCTCGAAAAGAAAAGCGGCGAAACCCTCGTCTCCCGCTATCTTCATATCTTTGGTGTCGGCGAAAGCATGATCGAAACCAAGCTCAAGGATCTTTTCCACTTGGGAACACCGACCCTTGCCCTGTATTGCTCCACCTGTGAAACCACTGCGCGCCTGAGCGTAATGGTCAAGGACAAAAAAGATGCGGATGGTATTCTTGATCCCGTTGAAGACGATATCCGCGCGCGCATGGGAAATGCGCTGTACGCCGAAGGCATCGGCGAAAGCATGCCGACGACGGTACTCAAAATGCTAAAAGAGCGCAAAAAGCACGTGTCCTTTGCCGAAAGCTGCACAGGCGGCATGCTCGCCTCGTCTCTGGTCGATATTTCCGGCGCATCGGACGTATTCGACATGAGCTTTGTCACCTATTCAAACGAAGCCAAGTCGAAGATTCTGGGCGTTGATCCCGGAATCATCCGCGCATTCGGCGCAGTCAGCCCCGAATGCGCCCGTGCCATGGCCATCGGCGCAAGGGAAAAAAGCGGCGCGGACTATGCCCTTTCCATCACCGGAATCGCGGGCCCCGACGGCGGAACAGCGGAAAAACCCGTCGGCCTTGTCTACATAGGCCTTGCTGATAAAGAAGGCGGCTATGCGCATAAATTTCTCTTCCACGGAAGCCGGGACACCATACGCATATCTTCCGTCAAACACGCCCTGAACCTTTTAAGACTCACCATTTTGAATACCGATGACAGATAATGTACGAAATATCGGCATCTTCGCGCATGTTGACGCCGGAAAAACCACCCTTTCCGAACGCCTGCTGTTAACCTGCGGTCAGATCCGCTCGGCAGGCGCGGTTGACGCGGGCACGGCGCACACGGATCGCCTCGCTATTGAAAAAAAGCGCGGCATCAGCGTAAAAAGCGCATGTGCCCCGCTTTTTTGGAACGGCACCCATATCCGCCTGATCGATACGCCCGGCCACGCCGATTTCTCCAGCGAAATCGAGCGCAGCATGTGGGCCATCGACGGCGCGGTACTGCTCGTCTCCGGCCCTGACGGCGTTCAGCCGCAGACGGAGGTTTTGTTCCGCTCGCTTTCCAAAAACAATATTCCTGCCGTCTTTTTTGTAAACAAGATGGACAGAAACGTCGCGGATTTTGATCATGCGCTGTCAGGCATCCGAAAAAAGCTCACTGCCCGCGCGTTTGACGCATCCAGCGATGAAGAAACCATGGCTGCCGTCGCAGAAGAAAACGAGGACGCGCTGTTAAGCTACATGGAAGGCGAAATCTGGCCTTATGACCGCCTGCAAAAAGCCGCCTGTGATCTGATTCGAAAAGGCCGTATCTTCCCAGTGCTTTCAGGAAGCGCGCTTACGGGAAAAGGCGTCGATGCCCTCCTCACCATGATCACAGACGCTCTTCCTGCGCCTGAATGCGATCACTCAGCCCCTGTTTCGGGGATGGTGTTTTCTGTCGAAACCGATCTGGCGCTCGGTCGCGCGGCGTATGTCCGCCTTTTTTCAGGCTCCGTCAAAAACCGCGATATCATTCAGATTCACGCCGCCTCCGAAAACGACTATACCGCAGAAGGGCGCATTCTGGAAAGCAAGATCACCCAGATCCGCTCCATCGGCGCAAGCGGAAAAGGCGAGGACGTGGGCGAAATGCACGCAGGCGATATCGCGCTCGTTTACGGTCTTCAAAATGTCAAAACCGGCCATGTCATCGGAAGCCTCGAACATCTTCCCGAACGCATCCGCAAAAACAGCCTGAAAGCTCCGCTTTTCATGACGAAGGTTTCTCCCGACAATCCGGACGACTTCCAGAATCTCAAAAATGCGCTTGAAACATTAAGCTCGGAAGACCCGCTTCTGGACGTTTCCATCGTTCAAAAAAGCATCCATGTGCGCCTGATGGGCGCAATCCAGCTGGAGATTCTCGAAGAAGAGCTTCTTTCCCGTTTCGGCATCAAAGCCTCCTTCTCCGCGCCGGAAGTTATTTACAGAGAAACCATAAAACAGACTTCAGTCGGTTTCTGTGCTTACACAATGCCCAAGCCCTGCTGGGCGATCATCAAATTTGAAATCATTCCCAAGCCGCGCGGAAGCGGCGTGACGTTTGAAAGCGTCGTAAGCCCCCGCGACATCAAATACCGCTATCAGCATCAGGTGGAAAACGCCATTCCCATCGCCATAAGGCAGGGCATGCTGGGCTGGCAGGTGGACGATGTGCACATCCGCCTGATCGAAGGCGGCGACCACGAAATCCACACCCATCCCCTCGACTTCATCGTCGCCACCCCCATGGCGTTCATGGACGGCCTGCAAAGGGGCGGAAGCGTGCTGCTCGAGCCCATCCTTGAAATGGAGATTACGGTGGACGAAAACGGCGCAGGAAAGATTATCGGCGAAATGAACGCCATGCGAGGCGGCGTGCTTGAAACGAGCGCCGAGGGCGGCAAAATCACACTCCTTTGTGAAGCGCCCGCCGCAGAATGCGCCGATTTCCCGGTTCGTTTCCAGCGCATAACCGGCGGCACAGGTTCTCTCCTTTCCCGCCTCAAATGCTACCGCGAAGTCACCACCGGCGAAATCCACACCTGCGAGCGCACAAGCGTCAATCCCCTGGACACCGCAAAATACATTCTGGCGGCGAGAAATGCCCTCGCCAGCGAGATTTTCGAAAGGTGATCTTATGAACCATAAAGGCACGAAAACCCTCGAAACCGAACGCCTGATTCTAAGGCGATTCAAGGTCGGGGATTCCGATCAAATGTACAAAAACTGGGCAAGCGAGGATAAAGTGACGGAATTTCTCACCTGGCCCACGCATTCGTCCCCCGAAATCAGCAAAATGGTGCTGGAAAGCTGGATTCCCCAATACGAAAAGGCCGACTACTACCACTGGGGCATCGAGCTTAAGGAAACAAAAGAACTCATCGGAAGCTTAGCCGCCGTGGAAGTCATCGAAAACACGCTTGCCGCCAATTTAGGCTATTGCATCGGTAGCCGCTTCTGGGGAAACGGCTACGTCCCGGAGGCGGGAAAAGCCGTCATAAAATATCTTTTCGAAGAATGCGGTTTTCAAAGAATCGCCGCCTGTCACGCCAAAGAAAACCTCAAATCCGGCCGCGTCATGCAGAAAATCGGAATGACTTACGAAGGCACGCACCGCATGGGCGGCAAATGCAACAAGGGGATCATCGACGAAATCTGGTATTCGATCCTCAAAAGTGAATACAGGCCTTGAAGCAATGTTCATTCCGCGTCTCCCTTTACACATGCGATTCTAAAAAAGACAGAAAAATCTCCCGCCAACCATCCGTTGACGGGGATTTTTTATTCTTCTGTTCCCTTGGCATTCTGCCTGTACTGAAGCGGCGTAAGGGATGTATACTGTTTAAACCTTCTGATATAGCTGGAAACATCCGAATATCCGACTTCCGTACATACATCCTTGATGGACATATCCGTCTGCTTAAGGAGTTTTTTCGCGTGCTCCATACGAAGCATTGTGAGGTAGTCGGACGGGGTCATATGCATGTTTTCTTTGAATTCGAGGGTCAGTCTTGTGGTGGTCAGGTCGAATTTCTCGGCGACGGCGGCGAGGGTGAAGGCCGGGTCTGTGTAGCTTTCGGTCATGAAGGCCAGGATGTTCTGGATCAGCGGCCGCTTGTCCTCGCTCTTTCCGGATTGCATGACTTCGGTGCAGACCTTTCTTAAGATGCCGTCCAGTTCATCAAGGGAGCGGCAGGAGGAGAGCGTGAAAAGGTCGTAGTACTTGAGCGCATCGGTTTCATCGTCCGTCGTGAGGCTCATAATCGCGCCGATTACGTCGTTGTAGATCTGTCTGAACGCATAAAGCGACATATCGGTGTCTCTCAGGAAGCGCACAAGCTCGTTGATCTGGGCGTGCATCATGTCGCTGTCGCCCAGGCTCATCGCCTGCTTGATAGCTTCAATATAGCCCTTTGCCTGCGGAACGACGTTCTTGGCCGCGTGCGGCATATCCTTAAAGCTCAGAAGGCGGCTGTCGCCCATGACAAAGCGGTTATCATACGCGGAAGACGCTTCCAGATACGCGGTCTGCATTTCCGAAATGCCCTCATGCACATCGCTGACAGCAACCGGCAGACGCGCCTGACGGATTTCGTTCATCTGCCAGATTTCCTGTGCAAGCGTGCGCAGGCGCGTTGCATCATCAGCAAAAGCCACGATCAGCATCTGGTCCTGCGAAAGAAGATCCGTGCCCGCGCAGGACACGCCCTCCGGCATTTCACCGATCAGCTTATCCAGATATACTTCTGCATGCTTGTCAGAGGGAGAACCGATCAGAAGAATCTCAAAATACGGTCTGTTGATATCAATGCCCGCTTGTTCTGCGGCGGCCAGCGCTTCGCTGTCCGACTGGAAGTATCCCTTGACGAGGGATTTGACGAACATGATTTTCTGCGCGGGCTTCGATTGGGTAAGCTTTTTGTCCAGATCCTGATTTTTGCCCTCAAGCTCCTTGATACCCGTTCGAATAGCCAGGATGTAATCGGCGTAGGCATCGTCGTCCTTTCGGAACTTCTCGCCCATTTCGCGGATGATTCGCTGGTTGTTACGGGAGATAAGCACCATAAACAGTATGCACGGAACGGCAAACACGAGCAGAATCCATACAAAGTCGACCCAGCCGTTGGCGGCAATCCGTGTGATGGAGGTAAGGGGAATGGCGGAGAAATAGGTGAGATTCATGATATCGCTGGGCATGGATATAAACAGATATTTCTGCCCACCCAGAAGCTTTGTATGCGTACGCATTTCCTTGCCGTCGCCGGAAGCGCGGATGACATAATCGTCATCAAGCGCGAAATTTTCGCTCTTTACGACAATCTTGCCGCCGGAAAGAATGTAGCGGTTGGAGATCCCCGCCGTTTCATCATCCAGCATGTCCAAAAACGTCTCTTCCGAAATCAGAAACAGCGCTTTGCCCGCACCGCTTTCTCCCAGCGGAAGAATATACGAAACCATGCGCTGCCTTTCTTCATCCGCGTCTCTCTCCGTCACCATCTGGCATTTGATCATGCAGGCATCCGTTTCCTCGGCAAGCGCTTTTCTAAGTTCGCTTGGCGAGAAATCCTCATACAGAAGGCCGTACTCGGAAAACTCGTTTATGTCTTCGCTGCCTTCGGACCAATACACGCGGTCCTCCCCGTCAAGCACCACATAAATCCTTCTGCAAAAATCAGCCGTCGCCTGATGGGGCTTTAAGGCATTGATGAGCGCAGCTGCCTTCGCAGGAGATGCATCATAGTCAAACGGCTCCTTCGCTGCCGTCATGCCAAGCTGGCGCGCAATACTGCTCATCATGCGCACATATCCTTCGCTCTGATGGCGGACAGACGCCAGCATGTTGGTCTGGCTGTCGCGCGTAGTGTCATAAATGCTGTTCTGATAATATGTAAACATATAAACCATGATACTGCTCAAAAGGAGCATCATGATAATGACATAGGAAAGCGTATAGCGCACAAAAGTGCTTTTAAAGTAATATTTAAGCTTGTTTTTCACCTGTTTTCGCCCTTTCGTTTCAAAACCGGATCAGAATGATTATACCATATATTATTTTGAGAGGCAACGCGAGAAGCCGCCCGCAAAAATATTTTTCTTCACTCTTCCTTAACGCACAAAAATCGTATATAATAGACACATCACTAACAGGGAGGAAAGCCGTATGAGATTCCGTCAGGTGCATCTTGATTTCCATACCTCTGAGAAAGTGCCCGGTATCGGCGCACGATTTGACAAAAAGCAGTTTCAGAAAGCCTTGCTTGAAGGCCATGTAGACTCCATCACTGTATTTTCAAAGTGCCACCACGGCTGGGCCTATCATCCCTCGACCGCAAACCGCCCGCATCCGAACCTCGCCATTGACCTGTTGGGTGCGCAGCTTGAAGCCTGCCGCGAAATCGGCGTAAACGCGCCCGTGTACATCAGCGCAGGCTTTGACGAGAAGGAAGTCCGAAATCACCCCGAATGGCTGGTCGTAAGCCCGGAAGGCACGGAACCCTCTACTTATACCAAGGCGCATTACCACCTTATGTGCTACAACACCCCGTACCTTGATACACTGGTTCATCAGGTTGAAGAGGTCATGGAAAAATACAACCCCTGCGGCGTGTTTCTGGATATTTCCGATGAACGCATGTGCGTATGCGCTCATTGCGTAAATTCCATGGTTGAAGAAGGCATGGACCCCGAGAATATGGACGACGTCAAAAAATTCGGTCGGAAGGTATATGCCAATTATGCGCGCAGAATCGAGCAAGCCGTGCGCAAGTATTCAAAGACCGCGACCATCTTCCATAACGCCGGTCATATCCCCCATGGCAGACGCGATCTCGCCGGATACGACACGCATCTTGAGCTTGAAAGTTTGCCGACAGGCGGCTGGGGCTACGATCATTTCCCGATGTCTGCGGCCTATACAAGAACGCTTGACAAGGAATTTCTCGGCATGACCGGAAAATTCCACACCACATGGGGCGAATTCGGCGGCTTCAAGCATCCGAACGCGCTCATCTATGAAACGGGTCTTTCCCTCGCATGCGGCGCGTGCATCTCCATCGGCGATCAATTGCATCCGAGCGGGGAGATGAACGAGTCCACCTATCGCTTAATCGGCAAGGCCTATGAGCTGGTTGAAAAGAAACAGCCCTACTGCGAGGGCTATAAAAACATATCGGATATCGCGGTTCTGAGCGTCGAGGCGCTCCTTGCAACCGGCAGAAACGGCGCGGGCACAGACTCCAACGTCGGCGCAAACCGCATTCTTCTGGAAGGCAAATATCTTTTCGACTTTGTTGATGCCGAGGCGGACCTCTTAAAATACAAGCTCGCCATCCTCCCCGACCTGATCCGCATCACCCCCGCCCTTCATGAAAAGCTGACCGAATTCATGAATGCAGGCGGAAAAGTCCTTCTGACCGGCGAATCCGGACTTTGGAAAGACAAGGATGAATTCGCATTTGACACCGGCTGCAGATTTGTAGGCTTAAATGAATTCATGCCCGATTACATGATTCCTGCATACCCTGCGGTAAACGGCGAAACCGCCTATGTCATGTACAAAAGAGGCATGAAGATCGATTCCGTAACCGGAGAAGTTTTCGCGCGCCGCCAGAACCCCTATTTCAACCGCGCCTGGAACCATTTCTCCTCCCACCAGCATACGCCAAACGATACAGACGCCGCCGAAACGCCTGCCGCCGTGCTCAGCGGAAACATCGCCTATATCTCCTGGAACGTATTTGAGGACTACGCCACTAAGGGCGAGCTTTCTGCAAAGGAACTTACGCTGTATGCAATTGAGCGCCTTTTGGGCGATAATGCAAGCATCAAAACAACGCTTCCCGACAGGGGCGTGATCACGCTGACGCAAAAAGAGGAAAGATATGTCGTTCATCTCCTTTTCGCCTATACCACCACGCGTGGGAAGGGCATCGAGGTCATCGAGGACGCCATTCCCTTGCACAATACCGAAGTCACCGTAAAAATGGAGAAAAAGCCCGAGCGCGTATATCTCGCGCCGGAAGGAGAAGAAATTCCGTTTTCCTGGGACGGATCGCATGTCAAATTCACAGTTCCCAAATTTACGCTCCATCAGATGATTGCAATCGAATAAAATACGCGGGACGGGAAACCCGTCCCCTACAATTGAAACAATACGTTTCACACTGTAGGGGAGGCGTTTCGCCTCCCGCGTCTAACTTTGTCCATGCGGCTTGTGAGGACATTCTTTTTTAGAATGCTCGGACACCCGAGGACGGGTGCCCCCCTCAATTTTTTCGTTTCTTTTGCCCTATATGGCGGAGACACCCCTTCGCCCTACCTTCAATTCAGTCTTTTTTCACACCGGCATCTGCGTTTCAACCTTCCCGATCAAATCCTTGACCTCGCTGACAAACGCGCTCATTTCCTTCTTCTGCTCGTTTTCGCTCAGGCACACAAAATTCTTGACGGGCTTGATAAAATCGGAAACCGCCGATAAAAGCGCAGGCGAGGAAAATCCTTCTCCCTTTCTGACTGAGTCGATCAGCGAAGCGATTGTTTCGCAGGCGCGGACAATTTCATTGTCGCCCGCGCGGTACGCGCTTTCGTTCATCTTTCTTGCTGCTTCATCGGCGCTCACGCGCATTCTGTGGTTCACTTCCGGCTGCGTGCAGCTGACGCCCTCGGAATTCAGCTCATCCACGATTTTTTTCACATATTCCGGCCTGCTTTTGAGAATCGCCCTGTATTTGTTCTGATATCTGAGCGTCAGGCTGTGATCCCCGCCGGACAGTTTCTGAAGGCAGGCGCGCACGCTCATCCCCTCGCTTCTGCCGATCAGCACCTGCTTGATCAGCCATCTGACTTCATCCTCCGTAAAGGGTACAAACCGTGCAGTCACGGTGTTGTCGCCCGATTTTCTTCTGACCTGCGCATAGTAATAATTCCGGATGCTGTTGGGCCGTCTGCCCGTTTTCTCGGCGATGCTTTCAAATACCGCCTTTAAAGGCAATCCCGCTTTATGCGCTTCATCCGCAGTCTCCCAAAGCATATCTGTCTCTTTATCGCTCCATCCGGCGCGGCGGCTGTTTCTTAACGCCTGCTCAGTCATTACAAATCCCTCCTGATATGTTGATGATAAAGAGTATGCGCGAAGGAATCATTCGATATACATATTTTTGAATTTTTGTGGAAGATTAAAATTGTGAAGCTTATTGCATAATGGAGCAAAAGCGTGTAATATATAGATAGATTCGATTGTTCGAAAGGAGGAAAACAGATTATGATCAATAAGCAGATGTCTATCGGCGAAGTACTCCGAATGGACCGCGGCTGCGCGCCCATTTTTATGTCTTTCGGCATGCATTGCCTGACCTGCCCCCACGCCACCGCTGAATCCATCGAAATGGCCTGCGCCGCTCACGGCGTAAGCGCGGACGAGCTGGTAGAAAAGCTCAACGCCTATTTCGCTGAGAAGAAATAAATTCAGGGAAACTTCAAGCCGCTGCCGACAATAAGCAGCGGTTTTTTATATAAACACCGGAGGAAAATATGAATCCCACGATTACACATATCAGATTCGACCTTGCGTCTCCCTTCAAGGTTCTTCATCTTTCGGACAATCATTTGTGTCTGGCGGATGAACGCGATGACGAAAGAAAAAATCTTCTTGCACAAAGGCGTCAGAAAGAATTCGATTCCCAGGGCAAAGGCGTCATGCCGCATCTGAATGAGCAGCTCGCCTATGCGAAGGAAAACAATCTCCCCATTCTCTATACAGGCGATCTGATTGATTTCGTTTCCAACAAAAATCTCGAAACCGCCGAAACACTTTTCAAGGACATGGATTATTTTATAGCGGTTGGAAACCACGAATTCAGCCTGTATGTGGGCGAAGCGTTTGAGGATGAGGCCTATAAAATGCAGTCCTACGATTTCGTTCAGAAGCATTTTAAAAACGACCTGACCTTTGCAAACCGCGAAATGCACGGCATAAACTTTGTCGCCGTCGACAATTCCTATTACCGCTTCACATTTCCACAGCTTGAAAAGCTCAAAAAAGAAGCGGAAAAAGGACTTCCCATTGTTCTCATGCTCCATTGCCCGCTACACACGGACGAACTTTACCACCTGATTATGGACGATCTCCACTTCCCCTGCGCATACCTGACCGGTACGCCCGAACCCCTCTTAAAGCCCTACGACGACTATCGCTACCGCCAGCAAAAGCCGGATGAAGCAACAGATGCTTTCATCGATTACGTCCATTCCTGCCCCTCCATCAAGGCCATTTTGGCAGGCCACCTGCACGAAAGCTGCGAATCCGCGCTTCCCTCCGGCCTTATGCAGTACATAACCGGCGGCGGGTATAAGGGGTATGCGAGGGAAATTGAGTTTTTCTGAGAAAACAGATATAGAATGAAGCCATGGGCTTAAACAAACCGACAGACTTGAATCTGATGGAGGATCAAGGTATTGGAAGCACCCTTATTCAATTTGCCATAGAACAGAAACATTGTGATTTTTTATGGGTTCTTGAAAAAAACAGGAAAGCAATACGATTTTATCAAAGATATGGTTTTACTATTCCGGAAGAGAAGAAATATCAGGAGGGAACCGCCGAATTCATCGTTAAAATGAATCGATAATTTCCAATGGCTCCATTTTTACGAGGGAGCTGGCGGCGAAGCCGCCTGAGGGAGAGATATCGGGCAGATGATTTAAGGCGATATGGAAAACATATCCCGTAAATCAAACTCTTCGTTCTCTCTCCTTCCGCCTTTTGCGGTTCTTGCTATTTGTCTACTTTTGTCGTATAATGGAAGCATCCTACAGACGGGAAGTGATGATATGAAGAGATCATGGATTATTATCTTTATTATTGTAGTTTTCGTAACAGTCGTTTTGATTGGTGGGGTAGTTCATTTTATTCAGAATCCTACGAAAAAGCATGTCTCCACAATGCAATCGTTCACTTTCAAAAGCGTGGAGCCTGTTGGCGAAGTACCGGATGGATTAAAAAATATCGTTGAAAACAATCTTTTCTATCGTGCATCAGCATATGGCGAAAAGCTCATAAAGATAGAAACCACTCCGCTTAATGACAGCGGACATAATAAGCGTTGCCTGATACAAACGATGGACAAATATGGAGCATCGCTTCTTGAATACGAAACGATTTCCGACAGAAATCATCACATTAACACTTATATTCCTACTCTGGACGGCGGCATCCTGTTCGTCCTCGGATTTCATGACAGCGCGGTGGAGGATGCTTGGGCCAGCGATTCCGGCTTTGTCTCACGCATAATCAAAACAGATAAAGACGGAAACGTTCAGTTTGATACAAGCTTTAATCAGCTTGAAGGCTCTGCATTCAAATATTGCTTTGAAACAAACGATCACTTTTATTTCTTCGGCGAATATCAGACGCCTGAAACCAAGAAAAAAGGCGTGTCTTCTCCGTCAGATATCATCATGCATATTCTGGATAAGCAAGGAAATTGCCTTAAAAGCAGCGTAATTTCCGGATCACATTTCGACAATATCAGCTTCGTTAAAATGATTGATGATCATTTCACCCTCTTTATCCGTTCTCAATCGGACGACGGCGATTTTGAAGGTTCAAATTCAAACGGTTATATCAAATACTGGATATTTACTGTAAACGATTCACTTGAAACCACAGAAAAATGTCTGAGTAATGATTTCATGTTTTCAAATCAGCTCATAGGCATAAAAGACGGCACAAATATCTATAGAGAAAATCCGCTATTCTCCGCCTTCGATGCGGGATCTCCTTCCGCCCTTATTGATTACGGTGATTTTTACCTGATCGTTTCCGAAAATCTGACAGGCGTTTATGAAAACAAGCCTCCCTATATCAGTGCAATATTACACTACTCAGAAACCGTCTATTCCGGCTATGATAAAACCGGCAAGCTCCTTTTCAGAGCCGCAGTCGACTCTTCTCCCGATTACGATGCAATGGCCAAAGAATTCAATGACTTTTGAAGCATAAAAAACGCTGTGAAAGTATTGCAGCGGCTGTCTATATATTCGGGGAGGAAATTATGAATCCGCGCTTTCCTCCGGCCTTATGCAGTACATAACCGGTGGCGGGTATAAGGGGTATGCGAGGGAAATTGAGTTTTTCTGAGAAAACAGATATAGAATGAAGATATGGGCTTAAACAGACCGATAAACCTGAATTTGCCTAACAATTACGCACCGCACCAAAGCCTCCCTTGTGTAAAG
>JAEDIV010000183.1 GCA_016296675.1 Clostridia bacterium | reverse complement strand
GAGAGGGAGTGCGCTCCCTCTCCAAACCACACCCAGGGGTTTGTTGATGATCTGAGCCGCCCGTACGGGCGGCCGATTTTATACGCGTTTCTGTGCGTTTTTCATGCGGCATAAGGACCAGTCAAGATTGGTTTTCATAACCTTATCGGCAAGCGGCCAAAGGTTATCAAGGATGAGAACTTCTGTTTTATAGGCGGACAGAAGGGGAAAGACATCTTTGATTTCGGTAACGGAGATCGGGGTCTGCGTTTTTTCGGAAACGTAGTACCCGGCGCATGCATCCTGGAGGACAAAACCGTCAGGATCGAATTGATACAGATAAAGCGTTGTGCTTTTCATTTTTTCAAACCAGATGCGTTCTATTGCCAGTACGCTTAAGACGTCAGGGGATGAAAACAAGCTCAGATCATCGGAATCTGCCTTATCGTTTCTGTGAAAGCATACGCGCGGACAATCCCTGGGCGTCAGAAAGTTTGAAAGGCGGTTTTCGGCAATTGCCCAAATGAGCGGAGGCGAATCTGCCATATCTTTTCTCGTGGGCGTTCGCGGGTGAAAAACAGAAATGCCGCTTTCCTCGCTCACATGAAAAAGGCGAAGAAAAGGGGAGGAAGCAGAATGCAAAGCTGTGTTATGCATAAATGCTTCCTCCCTGGTGCATACAGATCTTATGGCTGATCAGTCGATCAGTTTGTCAAACAGATCGTCGTAGTGTTTGTTTTTGAAAACGTATTTCTGATCTGCGATAAAGTAGAATTCCTTTTTGTTCGTTATGCCGTAGTCTTTGACTGCGCTAAAGGGAATCTCAAGCCAGGGCTTGGGACCTGCGTTTGCAAGTTCACGCGCAAGCGTACCGACAAGTCCAAACGCTGCGCCGGCACTTGCGGCTGCTGCGCCGACACGGGTGATCAGAATGCGCTTGTTGGTAATTTCCATACTGAAGACATACTTTTTGCTCATGTCGGGTTCGATGAATTTAATCTGATGGTTGTTCATCTCGACCTTTTCACCCGGCAGTTTTTCCCACTTTTTGAGCGTGCCGTCGTGATACTGGACGGAAGGAACAGCGGCAGGCGCCGGATTTGGAGCGGGGGCAGGGGCAGGCGCTGCGTTAGGCGCGGAAGCGGGCGAAGGGGCTGCTTTGGCAGGAAGCGGATGTCCGCAGTGCTGGCAAAAAACGCTATCCGCGACATTCAGATGCCTGCATGAGGGACAGATAATCTTTGTGTACGGAGTCCGTGCTGAAGGCGCTGCCTTTTGGGGCGCGGGTTCCCGCGCCGCAGGAGATTTGATTTTCTGTCCGCAGTTTAAACAATACAGACTGCCGGAAGGATTGGAGTAATTGCAGTAAGGGCAGGAAACCATGCCCGCTGGTTTTGCTTGCGGCTGAACGGAGGCGTCAGGCTTTTGAGACGCAGGTTCACGCATAACAAAATTGTCGCCTTTGACATCTTCAGGCGTATAGGCAGGCTGGCTTTGAAGCTTGCGGAGCTTCTCCTGGAGCATCGCGATTTCCTGAAGACGCTTGTTTTCCTGCTCGATCTTTTCCTGACGTTCGCGTTCTTTCTGAAGAAGGGCCTGCGCGGCTTCTTCCTTTTTCTTTTGCTCCAATAATGCTTTTCCGCGAGTCAGGACAGAATCCAGTTCGCTTGCAGAAAGCCTATTAAGCATTTCCATGATATCGTTCAAACGATCAGCTCCTTAAGCAGGAAATATTATTATTTCTGGGTGATTTGATTGACGCCGAAATCGACAGTGTCGCCAGCTTTAAGGGCATATGCGCTTGAAATACTGAGCGTATCAAAGACCTGGTTAATGGCAGTGAAGCCGTTGTACTTGATGGTCTCCATGTAGAATCTGAGCGTGTTGGCAGGAGAGGCGTCCGGGAAAACAATCAGCTCGCCGAAGTATTTGTCACCGCCGTTTACTGTGCACTGGGCAATATAGCGGATTACATAATATCCATCGACCGTGTACTTTCTGAAAGTAATCATTTTGGCGTTTGAAATGTTGGCGTTTGCGGTAATGGAGCTGAACATGCTCTGCTCGGTTGTATTTTCATAGGAAACGCCGACTTCAATCTCCCTGTTGACGCTAATCAGGGTCTCCTGATCGGCGGAAAGCAGATAGTCGCTGTTGGCACCTTCGCCGTTTACGAGGCTGTATCCGGGAGCGGTGACTCTGGCAAGGCCGTAGGTGAGATAGCCGTCCTGATAGAGACCGCCGTATAAGCAGGAATCCGTAAGCGGAGGATTTTTAAGAGTGATGGTACCGGAGGTGTTGTTCTTGGGCGTGGAGTCGTTTCGGGTGCCCATGATGAATTCCTCGGTAACATATCTGACTACGAAATAAACGATTACAGCAACGATGCAGGATACGACGGTTTTTCCGAATGTACCTTTTTTCTTCTGCTGTTTTGCGGAAGAGGACGATGTCTGCGCGGCAGGTGCGGGCTGGGGCTTGGGCGCAGGCTGAGGGGCAGGGGCAGCCTGGGGACGAGCGGGCGCTACTTTTGCACCGCAGAAATTGCAGAAATTCGCCTGGTTGGAAATCTCTTTTCCACATTTTTCACAGAACATGGGTATCCTCCTTATTTTGAGTGATGGAAAATGGTAAGAAGCTTCCATCAAAAATATCATTGTTTTTTCTGAAAAATGTCATTTTCACGTCCCATTATTATACCGCAAACACATTATAAAGTCTACAAAAAACAGGAATATTTACTTGTCTATCGTTTAAGTATTTTATTCATCTATCGGAAATGGGCAGGAAGGAAAAACTTTTACGTATGAGCGAATGAAAGAAACGTATACTAATATCCGAAGGAGTGATGCAAAATGAATCCGTTTCTGAAAACGCCTTCTTCCAAATGCGATATGCTGATCAACTGGAAGACCATGTTCAAAAAGCCCTATGACAAACGTACAACGGACGCATACACCAAAACACGTGTTATCCTTATGAACGGTACGGAATTTGAAAATGTATGGTTTTCCCATCAGTTTCAAAGAAATACGCCCGACAACAATGTGCGCCGCCAGCTTGCGCTTTTAAGAAGAAGCGAGCAACAGCAGCAAAAGCTTTTGTGCTCGTTGAAGCCTGCGGATGAAACCATGCTTGAGCATACGATCGGTTACGAACAGCTGGCGGTGGACCTCACCGCGCATCTGGCAAAGCGGACAAAGGATGCGAACTTAAAAAGCGCGCTTGACTTTGCATTGCTTGAGGATTTTGATCATCTTTATCGTTATTCCAATCTTCTAAAGATGGAATCCGGGGTGAAGGCGGAAAACCTCGTTCAGCATTATACGGAGATTATGCCCGCAAGACCCACGATTGCCCACCACAGGCATCCGTATGACTCCGTAAGGCTTCCGATGACAAAGGAAAACCCGCCGATTTTTGATGTTCTTGCATCCAATGTCATTACCGCTGCCGAGCAGCAGACGATGAACTATTATATGAACGTATCGGCGGTCTATCCCAGTGAATACGGAAAGAAGCTGTATCAGGAAATCGGCATGATTGAGGAACAGCATGTAACGCATTATGGGAGCCTTTTAAATCCGAATCTTTCATGGTTTGAAAATCTGCTCGTTCATCAGTATACCGAATGCTGGCTGTACTGGAGCATGGCCGAAACGGAAATTGATCCTGTAATCAAGGATATTTGGGGAGCGATGTTTGAAATCGAGATCATGCATCTGAAGGTTAGTGAGCAGCTTTTGAAAGATTACGAAGGAAAGTCATGGCAGGATGTGATTCCGGAAGCGGAATTCCCGTCGCCCCTGGTGCTTGAAAGCAACATTCCTTATGTTAGAAACGTGCTTGAAAATACGGTGGATCTGACGGCAAAAAAGGAAAACTATGTGGATGTAAATACGCTTGACAAAGCCTCGGACTTCTTTGAATATCAGAGACGAATCAACAGGGATACCGATTCGGTTATGAGCCATGTTGTGATCAGGGATTATATCTCAAGAAACTGCCGTGATTACCGGTATGAAACTGCACCCAATCCGATCGAAGAACTTCGCAATTACACCTGCGACAACATCTGCGTCGGACGAAGAATCACCGATGACTGCAGATAAGAAAAAAGCGGCCTTAAGCCGCTTTTTCAAGCCATCAAAAAAGTACCTTTTTTGATGGGAAGGGCCGATCCCCTG
>JAEDIV010000182.1 GCA_016296675.1 Clostridia bacterium | reverse complement strand
TCATGGTTAAAAACCTTGATCACCTTCTGACCGTTGCGCACGAAATGGGCCACTCCCTGCATACCTGGTATGCCAATACCCAGCCCTATCCCAAGAGCGGCTACAGCCTGTTTGTGGCGGAGGTTGCTTCCACGGTCAACGAAGTGCTGGTGCTCATGGAGCTCATGGACAGGCATGCCGATGACAAGAGCGCAATGGCGTATCTGCTTTATTACCTCCTCGATTCCTTCCGCGGTACCGTTTTCCGTCAGACCATGTTTGCGGAATTTGAGAAGATTGCGCACGAAATGGGCGAAAAGGGCGAGCCGCTGACGGCCAAGAGCTTAAACGCCGTATATGCTGACCTCAACAAGAAGTATTACGCCAATCTCGAGTTTGACGAACTGATTTCCTATGAGTGGATGCGCATTCCGCATTTCTATCGTTCCTTCTACGTCTACAAGTATGCCACCGGTTTCTCCGCCGCCATGGCGATTGCCGGCATGATCAGAAAAGAAGGCGCACCTGCCGTTGAAAGATACAAGAAATTCCTCCATGCGGGCGGAAGCCTGTATCCGATCGAGGCGCTGAAACTTGCGGGTATCGATATGTCCTCGCCCGAGCCCGTCAGAAAGGCGCTGGACGAGTTCGATCAGCTGCTTAAAAAGTACGAGGAAGTCACGAAGGATATGTAAAAAGCAAATCGGGCGCAATTTGCGCCCCTTTTGTTTATGGAGGCAATTATGACCAACCGCGAAATCATGGATGTCGCGCTTTTACAGTCCGCATGGGACCTTCAGTGCGATGTCAAGGATTTTTTCAAAGATGAACCGGTAGTTGTGATTTCAAAGCCCGAAAAGCGCAAAAAGAAATTCATGCCGGAAATCAACGCTCTTGAAATGGTATCGTACGGCACCAATGTGGTTGCATCCGTCATTGATGAGCTTAAAGAAATCGCCGAGACTTATTTAAAGGGCAAGGATCCGGAAAGGGCATTTGAAGCGCCGGGGCTTTTTGAATTGAATCGCGCGCTTCTGCCTTTTGGCTATGAAGTTTCCTTCATGGGGCAGGATTATCTTCCGAGAACGGAGCTTTTAAAGGAACTTCCTTGTCCGTTTGAAATGAAGGTTCTTGAAAAAGGCGAATTTGAGCATCTGTATACGGATGATTTTTCAAACGCACTTTGCGAGGAAAGAAAGCATCTGGATCTTCTGTGCGTCGCCGCATATGACAAAGGCCGCGAGATCGGTATGGCCGGCTGCAGCACGGACGGCGAAAACATGTGGCAGATCGGAATTGATGTGTTTAAGGAATACCGCAAAATGGGCGTCGCGTCCGCGCTGACTTCACGCCTTGCGCTTGAGGTTCTGAAACGGGGAAACGTTCCGTTTTACGGCTGCGCATGGGCAAATGTGAAGTCCCAGAGAAACGCGGTCAAATGCGGTTTTCGCCCTGCGTGGGCGTTTTTGACGGCAAAAAGGATAGAAAGCGGGGAGAATGAATGATTCTTACGTATCTCGGCACAGCTGCATCCGAGGGCTGGCCGGCGTTTTTCTGCAGATGCCCCATTTGCCGGGAGGCGCAGAAAAGGGGCGGAAAGGATTTCAGAAACAGATCCTGCGCTATTGTGGATGACGACCTTCTCCTTGATATGTCCCCGGACATTTACGCGGCGAAAAAACATCTGAACATTGATCTTACGAAGATCAAGAACATCCTCTTTACCCATTCTCACAAGGACCATTTCAATCCCGAGCTTCTCAGGTGGTACGCGCCGAATTTTGCCGCAGAAAACGACAGAACTCCCTTGAAGCTGTATGGCTCCGAGGGCGTAAAGGCGGTCTTTGACAAGCTCAACGATATCTGGAAAAGCCACTATTCCGACGGCTGGTTTTCGTTTACAGTGTTAGAAGAATTCGAACGCGCGCAGATTGACGAAAATACCTTTGTCACCATGTATCCGGCCATTCATTCGATTGATGACGCGCGGGTATATCTGATTGAACGGGACGGCAGAAAGCTTTTCTACATGCACGACAGCTGCATGCTGAAAGAAGAGGTTTTAAAGGCGCTGGAAGGGAAAAACATCGATATGTTTTCCATCGATGCGACCATGGGCGTTCACAAAACGCCGGAAAACCAGAATGTTCATCACATGGGCTTTGATGCGGTTCTGAGAATGCGAAAAATCTTCATCGAAAGAAACATCGGACGCGAAGACAGCACATACGTCGCCAACCACATCTGTATTCACGCCTGCACCGACGAAAACGGGAAAATGAATTTCCACGAGGATATGGAAAAACACCTGGAAGGCACAGGCGTAATGCCGTCGTATGACGGAATGAGCGTTGATATCTGATTCGGAGGTTGGATATGAAACGAAAGCGCCTTTGGATTGCGTTTTTTCTTTTGTGGTTTATTTCATTGAGCGCGTTTTCTGCGTGTGCGCAGGATGCAGGCGTAAAAACGAAGGAAGAAGCGGCGGAGTATCTTCTGAGCGAAATCAAAGAAGGCAAAATGGAAATACGCATGGAAGTAATGCCGGCGCTTTATGAAGCGCTGTCAGAGGCTGAAAATCTTTTTGATGTTTTCAGCAATGCAAAGATTGCGACAGCCGAGTCGCGTTTGGAAGACGGCGCGCTGTGTCTTTACAATATCACGGCTTATCCTGACTGCGTATACTGCGAAAGTATGTCGGATGCCGTAAGCGCGTTTGATGGGAAAAGCGACGATGTTGTTTTGAATCTTTCCAAGGCGTTCTACGACGAGTTCACCGCGAACGATTTTGCGTTGTATTTTGAACTCGACAAGATGGCCGGAATCACAAGCAGAGACTGTGTGTATTACGCGCAAACAAGGATTTTTATCTACGAAAACATTGAATATAAGGACGATATTGTTCATATTGAAACTGTTGATGAACTTAAACGCTACATAAGCCAATGCGCTGAGAACCTGGATAAAGAAATTGTCTATTCGCTTTCAGACGAAATGTATGAGATGGTGAAGTTCAATCAATCCATTGAGTGCGAACTGTATGCCGTTTACGGGATTTATTCGTACTCGAATTATATGGTGGATGAGAGCAGAATGCGGATGATCAAGGATATTGTCTATTATCCTGGCGCAAGAATCATGCATGCAGTCCGGAAGCATTCGATGGATATGCTTACGGATGAAGAATTGCATCTTTACAACACGGCGCTTTCGATTTCTCAAAATGCGATGGAAAAATACAGCGGAAAAGCGGACAGCGGGATTCTGATCGAAAAAATGCTGGTTCAGGAGATTGCGTCAAGATGCGAATACTTTATCAGTGAAGAAGATGTTTTTAATACATCTGTCGGCGCGCTTTTGTATGGAAAGGCGGACTGCGACGGTTATGCAGATGCGCTGTATTTGCTCGGAAATCTTTCGGGAATTACCGTGTATCATCAGCTTGGTCATACGGCGGACGGCGGATCGCATATGTGGAATCTGGTGTACGCAGACGGAAGGTGGCATTTCACAGATCCTATCGGATGCGACATGAATCTTGATGAGCGAAGAGACGCTATCAATGTGAATTGGTTTGCAATGGGTATGGAAAGCGCGCTTTCCCGTTATATCTGGATGCCCATATCCCAGATTGCACAGGTGGATACGGATGATGAACGGATGCTGGACGCCGTGATGGACGGAAGAGTGTTTGATTCCATTGATAAAGCAAGGGCTTATCTTGAAACCAATACGGATGTCTGGACGCAGTTTCTCGTAAAGAATATTCGAAAAGAAGAAGCAGAGGAAGCAGCAAAGAATATAGTCTACGGCTACGGCGGACCGTATGTACAGGTGCATGAAGGGGACAGATTGTGCGTCACGCTTTTGTCCACCTGGTTTGACAGGGAAAATTTCTATGACTGCTACACGCAAGAAGATGTGATACATGCGCTTTCAAGCGAACACGCTGAAATCATTCTGCGTCTGAACGGTGAAGTGTTCGGGACGTATCGTAAAGACGGAGGAAGCGAGCTTTCACAGATGGAAAAGGCAGCGGGGATTCAGTCAAGCCAAAGAAGTCTGTATGATTCGACGCGTGTGTTTTTGTATGATAGTATTGAGCGCTGAAATGAGCCTGAAAAAAGAACCTGCAAAAAAAGCAGGTTCAGATCATCAACAAACCTCCGGGAGAGGTATGGAGAGGGAGATAACTT
>JAEDIV010000181.1 GCA_016296675.1 Clostridia bacterium | reverse complement strand
TTTCAGGGGATCGGCCCTTCCCATCAAAAAAGGTACTTTTTTGATGGCTTGAAAGCCCGCCATTCCGGCGGGCTTTTTTGATTGCCAAAAGAAACATGCAGTGTTATAATGATAACAAATTCATAATAAGAAGGTGCATGTTTTGAAAATCGGCATACTTCAAATGCCCTATTCCACAGATCCCGCCAAAATCGAAGCAATGATTCAAAAAGAGCTTCATTTGCTCTCCTCGTGTGGAAATGATCTTGATATCATCGTCGCGCCGGAATATTCCGATGTGCCGTGCGTACCCAAGGACGTCAAAGGCTTTTATGAAGCAACAGAAAAATACAACAAACTGATCCTCGACAAGGCATCGGAAACCGCGAGACGCACCCATGCAATTTTGTTTATAAACGCGCTTTCAAAAACGGAATTCGGCTTTCGAAACACCACATACGCCTTTGACCGCGAAGGCAACATCGCAGGCCGATACTATAAAGCGCATCCTGTCGCGAGCGAAATTGAAAAAAGAAAGCTTGACGACAGTTATCTGTCAAGCTTCAATTCGCCGACCATTTTGGAAATCGAGGGCTTGCGGTTTGCATTTCTGACCTGTTATGATTTCTATTTTTATGAATCCTACGCGCGTATCGCCCTTGAAAAGCCGGACTTTGTCATCGGCTGTTCGCATCAGAGAAGCGATCCTTTCGAAATGAGCGAGCTGTTTTCCGCCTTCTGCGCGTTCAACACAAACGCCTATGTCCTTCGCGCATCCGTGAGCATGGGTGAAAATTCCCTCGTCGGCGGAGGAAGCCTCGTTGCCTCGCCCGAAGGAAAAATCCTTCTTCAGATGAAAAACGAAGTGGGTCTCGGCACAGTTCAAATTGATCCCGCGAAAAAACATTTCAAGCCCGCAGGCTTTGGAAACGCGCCCTCTGCGCATTTCGAATATATGGAAAAGGGCCGAAGACCCTGGAACTATCGCCCAGCCGGAAGCGCCATCGTGCCCAAGGACGAATGGATGCGCTATCCCCGCCTTTGCGCACACAGAGGTTTCAGCACCATCGCACCTGAAAACAGCATGCCGGCTTTCGGCGCAGCCGTCGCCCTTAATGCCAGCGAAATCGAATTCGACCTTTGGGAAACCAGGGACGGCGAAATCGTTTCCCTGCACGACGCAAGTCTTGACCGCGTGTCCAGCGGCACGGGTTTTGTCTGGGATCTGACACTTGAGGAAATCAAAAAGGCGGATTTCGGCGTGAAGACGGACGGAAGGTTCAAGGGCTTGCGGATTGTTCTTTTCGAAGACATCCTAAAGAAGTTTTCCTGCCAGACGATCATGAACGTGCACATCAAATCCCGCGACAATGTAACGCCGGTAAGCGAAAGCATGCTTAAAAAGATCATTGCACTCATCAGAAAATACGACGCATCCAAACACGTATATTTCATGACCGGAAACCGCGCGATGCAAAAGCAGCTGGCCCGTCTCGCTCCTGATATTGCAAGGTGCATGGGTGCAGGCGATCAGCCGTGGGAGATCGTGAATGAGGCCATTGAACTCAATTGTCAGAAGGTTCAGCTGTTCAAGCCTTATTTTGATCAGGCAATGATTGACAAAGCGCATGCAGGCGGTATCAAATGCAATGTATTTTTTGCAGACGACCCCGAGGAAGCGCATATCTATCTTCAGATGGGCATCGACTGCATTCTCACAAACGACTATCTTTCCATTCAAAACGCGACCAATTTACAATAGACGGAGGACAGCAGTATGGAAAAAAGATTACTCAATCTGATCGATCTTGGAAAAATGGCGCATAAAATGCTTCCCATCGACGAAACCGAGACCACGGATTACAAGCTCCGCGGAAAAAAGGTAATTGAAAGCCGCCTGATTGACGACGGACGCACACTTGCCAACTGGAAACCCTTAACGCCCTACGCAAGTCTTTCCCTCAAAAAGGCGCCCGAGGAAAATGCGGAAGAAACCGTGTGCCTGACAGCGAAATCAAATCTCGATCACTGGCTGCCCGGGCGCGGCCTTGGCCGAATCTATTCCGAGCCCGCCGCCATGCGCGTATTGGATCACGAGGATCTGAGCGGGTGGAACCGCATCTCCGTCTGGATTTTTCCGCATGTTCCGGGCATGAAATCCCTGTGCGTGCGCGTTCAGCTGTACAATGAGGGCGATCATCCGGTGCCCGATAAATACCTGCGCGAGGGTGCGCACAACGTAAACCTCAAGGCAGATCAGTGGAACCACGTTACCTGTGAGATTCCGAACCTCCACAGAAACGACACCGTCGGCATCGCGATTGAATACGACATGTGCGGCCACGAAGTGGACACCGTCGACACCAACGAATACTATATCCGCGACCTTGAAATCCAGAAAGTTGAAGCGCAGACGGAAACCGGCTGGATTCCGATGGACGGCGTAATCTCCTTCTCCGGAAGCGGCTATCTCCCTGAAAGCGAAAAGCTGGCCGTTGCCAATATGAATCTGGATGCAGATACCTTCCGCCTGATCGAAACGGAAACCGGCCGCGAAGTATTCAAAAATAATATCAAAATCGTAAACGGCCTTAAAGTCATGGACTTTACGCCCGTAAAACAAGAAGGCCGCTACATCCTAATTGCCGGCAGCCATTCCACGCGTGCCTTCGACATTTCGCCCCGCGCCTTTGAAGCCTCCGCGTGGCGTCTTCTCAACTTCTATTTATCTCAAAGATGCGGCTATGAAGTTCTTGGAAAGCATCGCTGCTGCCATACCGATCTTCTTTTAAAGCATCCCGACGGACGCGCCATCGTCGCAAACGGCGGCTGGCACGACGCAGCCGACCTTGCCCAGGGCATGAACAACACAGCAGACGGCACCATCGGCCTTCTGCGTTTGGCTCAGCGCCTTGAGGGAAAAACAGGCGCAAGAGAAAAGCTCCATGAGCGCGTGCTCGAGGAAGCCAAGTGGGGCCTTGACTATGTTCTCAAAGTGAGATTCGGCGACGGCTACCGCTCCTCCTATTCCTCCACCTCTATCTGGACCGACGGCATCATCGGAACCAATGACGACATCATCTCCCATCCCACCACCAATCCCTTCACCAACTTCGTATCCGCCTGCGCAGAAGCTATGGGCGCGTACGTGTTTAAGGACATCGATCCCGTTTTCTCCGACTACGCGCTTAGAATTGCGAAGGAAGATTTCCGCTTTGCCGAGGAAGCGTGGATCAAGCAGGACGCGGAGATTTCCTTTAACGACGCAGGCATGCAGGAAGTAAAGCTGTTTGCCGCAGCTGTCAGCGCCGCTGCCGAACTGATCCGCGCAGGCGCAGCGGAATTCGAAAAAGAAGCCGCCAAATATGCCAAGGGCCTCATCGAGTGCCAGCAGACGGAAATCCCCGATTGGGACACGCCGATTCGCGGCTTCTTCTGGCAGGACCGCGCCCATAAGCTCATCTGGCACCATGCGCATCATTCGTTTGAACAGTATCTGACGATGGGCTTAAGCGCGCTTGTAACGCTCCTTCCTGCTCATAAGGACGCAGGTCTTTGGAAGGAATCCCTCTCCCTGTACCTCGAATACTCCAGAACCATCATCGAATACACAGCTCCGTGGCACATGCTGCCCGAAGGCATTTATCACGAGGACGAGGCGATCAATTATCCCGAAATCACCCTCGGCAACATCATCATGGGCGACGAAGAAAACCTCAAATCCTTCAAAAAGCAGGTTCATAACGGAATCGCACTCGGCAAGGGCTATTACCTGCGCCGCTATCCGGTATGGTTCTCCTTCAGAGGAAACGAAAACGTGCTCCTCTCTCAGGCATTGGCCGCAGCTGCTGCAGCCGAAGCGCTTGAAGGCGGCAAGGCCAATGACATCCTCGTAAAACAGCTCGAGTGGACCGTCGGCAAAAACCCATTCAACCAGTCCCTCATCTACGGCGAAGGCTACAACTGGACGGACGAATATGCCGTACAGCCCGGCCAGACCATCGGTCAGATGCCCGTCGGCATCCAGTCGCTGTTTGATGCAGACGAACCCTACTGGCCCCAGGTCACGACTGCCACCTACAAAGAAGTTTGGATCGCGCCGGCCAACAAGTGGGTATGGGCGCTGTCGTATATCCTGTAAAGCCGAAAGCAATCGCTTTTCAGCGCCACATCAAAAAGGGTCTGTCTCATTAAGAATAAAACCTCAAAAAAGCAACACAGCGGGACG
>JAEDIV010000180.1 GCA_016296675.1 Clostridia bacterium | reverse complement strand
CCATGACGTGGATGTAATCGCGAACGCCGGTTCCGTCGGGCGTGTCATAGTCGTCGCCGAATACCGTCAGATATTCGCGGCGGCCGACAGCCGTCTGGGAAACGTAGGGCATGAGGTTGTTGGGAACGCCGCTGGGATCTTCGCCGATTTTGCCGCTCTCGTGCGCGCCGACGGGATTAAAGTATCTTAAGAGTACAACGGACCAGTCAGGATGTGCGACGGAAACATCGCGCAGGATCTGCTCATTCATATACTTTGTCCAGCCGTAGGGATTGGTGCAGCCGAGCTTGCCGCTTTCTGTGAGCGGAACCTCATTGTCAGCGGAATATACAGTAGCTGAAGAGGAGAAAATGAGCTTCTTAACACCGGTTTTCACCATGGCATCGGCAAGATGCAAGGTGGAAACCAGGTTGTTTTCGTAGTATTCCAGCGGCATGCGGACAGATTCGCCTACAGCTTTAAGGCCGGCAAAGTGAATCACGCTGTCCACATGATGCTTTTGAATGATTTCAATCATCTTTTCGGTTTCGCGCGCGTCCACCTCGTAAAAGGGGATTTCCTTTCCGGTGAGTTCGGTCACGCGGGCGAGGGATTCCTTGGAAGAATTGTCGAGATTGTCGACAACCACGATATCATAGCCCTTGTTCAAAAGGCAAAGGCAGGTGTGGGAACCGATGTATCCGGCGCCGCCGGTGATCAGGATGCTCATATTTTTGCCGCCTCCTCTTTGATGATTTCCGCCATTTTGTCCCATTTCTGTTCCATGTCGTACACAAGCTTGAGCTGCGTGCGGCAGCGTTCCAGATTATGCTTTTCCCTGTGAATTCTGAAGTACACATCGCCTTCGAGATAGTCGGTCAAAAAGCGAATGCCGCATTCATAGGTCATCATCTTGGCGCCCATGGGAAGAGTTTCGATTTCCTTTGCCGTCAGTTTATGTCCGCAGGCGCTTAAGAAACCGCGGGTATAGGCGCGGAACATGTCAAGCGACATCGTAACCTTGTCAAGATCCAGTTCGTCTTCGGTCGCAGTGGAAGCGCCGAAACGGATGGAATCGCCGAAATCATTGGCCGCAAGACCGGGCATGATGGTATCAAGGTCGATAACGCAGATGGGTTTTCTGGTGTTCTCGTCAAAAAGAACGTTGTTGAGCTTCGTATCGTTATGGGTAACGCGAAGCTTCAGTTCGCCTTTTTCAAGAAGTCCCTTCATGTATTTGGCTTCTTCTGCACGGGCAAGGGCGAACTCCACTTCCGCCTTGACCTCGGAAAGTCTGCCCATCTTGTCTTCTTCGATGGCTTTTACGAGGTTCTTCACGCGGTTTTCGGTGTCATGGAACATGGGAATGGTCTCAGAAAGCCTGGACGCATCAAAATCCGCCAGCAGGTTCTGGAAATTGCCGAACGCTTCGGCGCTCATTCTGAATTCGTCTTCATTCTCCGCGCGTTCCAGGCAGATGCTGTCATCCACGAAGTGATACATGCGGTAATAACCCGTATCGTCGTGATAGAAGCTGTTGCCGTCCTTGGTCTTGACCAGCTCGAGAGAATGTCTGGGATCGGGATCCTTTTCCCTGAGCATCTCGGTGACCATGCGGATGTTTTCCATAAGCGAGGGAACATCCTTAAAAATCACGTCGTTTACGCGCTGAAAGGTGTATTTGTTTCCGAGCTTATCGGTGACAAGATAGGTGCGGTTAATATGTCCATTGCCCATCGGCTCGATGGTCGCGGGCAGGGCTTTCATGTCAAAATTCATTGCAGCATTAAACACTTGTCTTTATCTCCTTTCCCAGAGGTTTTCTGGATATTCGCCGCTTTCCTTCATCCGGGCAATATTGGCTTTGGTATTGGGCAGATCCTCCAGATACGTCATGCCGAACCAGCGCGCCTTGGTGGGCAGCACTTTGAACACTGCTTTCTTTTCGCTCAAAAGCTGGTTGGATACGGAGGGCAGATAGTATTCCTTCTTAAGGGGATTATCGCTGATTTCTTCCTGTACAAAATGCTCAAAGCGCGCCTGCATCTCGTCGAAAATGCTGTTTTTAAATACCCAGAGGTTCAAAGAAACGGTCGTATCGCCGGAAATGTCTGTCCAGGTTTCTCCGTCCTCGGTAAACGCAGCGTCTTCACCGCGCGCTTCGATCTTGGTTCTCTCAATAACGCTTACAAGATTGCCGCTTTCATCCGTCGTGCATACGCCTCTGGCAACCGTTCCGAAGGGCGTCATGGTATTTCTCAGGCAATATCCGACCATGGCATGCTCGGTCTCGCTTTCGCTTTCCTCGATAAAGCGGGCTGCGGTTTCGAAAGCATCGCGTCCGTAGAAATCATCGGCGTTGATGACAACAAATGCGCCGGGCACATCGTCTCTCGCGCACAGCGCGGCGTGACCGGTTCCCCACGGCTTCTCACGGCCTTCGGGAATCTCGAATCCTTCGGGCAGATATTTAGACAGCGTCTGATATGCATATGCGATTTCGACATGCTTCTCCACGCGGCTGCCGATCGCAGCATGGAACATATCGCGGCTTTCAGGCTTGATGACAAAAACCACCTTCTCAAAGCCGGCGCGAATCGCATCATAGATGGAGTAATCGATAATCAGATGACCGGCGTCGTCGACGGGCGTAACCTGCTTTTTTCCCGCGCCTGCGCCAAAACGGCTGCCAAGTCCTGCCGCCATGATTACAAGCGTCTTTTTCTTCAAGGTGATCATCTCCCCGATTATCAGCTGCTTTCTGAGGCAACTGTATTCTTTACCTATACCCTATCTATTCTATCATAAATCCGCACAAAATGCATCCCCTATATTGTAAATTCACACTTTTCATGCAGGCAATCCCGTGATATAATATAGGCAAATCAGAAAACAGACGCAAATCAAGCGGAGGCGAACACAAATGGGAGAATTGAACCTTGAAAAATTCTGGCAGGACGACGCAATTGCCCATAAAGACAATTGTTTTTTCAAAGCCGATCAGGTGGCCCTCGGCATCCGAATGAGCGATGAATGCGTTTTCTCAGAGCTCGGCGAACAGGGAAACCCCTGGGGTCACACGCCGCTTGCACGTAGAATTGAGCTCAACAAACGCTATAATGACAAGGCGGAAAAAATCGTCGGAAAGCGCCTTTTGAGAGAAGAATTTTTGCCGGAAGACGCAGCCCTTCCCTATGTCAAGCGCATCGGCGAAGTATTCGGCGGCGAATACATTATGCACAATGAGACCGAATGGCTGAAGGAATCCATCGAGGACGCCGAAGCGCTTGAAAAGGTGCTGGACCGCGTCGAGAAAATGGACCTTCGCGAATTCATGCTGCCTGCCAACTGGGAACAGGAAAAAAAGCGCGTATATGAAACCTACGGCGTACGCCCTTCGCCCGTTCACCACATCCGCGGCCCGGTCACGCTGGCCTGCTCGCTCATGGGCACCACCGAATTTTTGTATTTCATGCTGGATGAAGACGAACTTGCGGAAAGATTTTCGAATACCATCGCCGACGTCATCATCAAGATGGCCGACATCATGGATGACGAAGCTGAACTTCCCGAAGACAAACGTCACGGCTTCTCCTTCGCCGATGACAACTGCTGCCTGCTTTCGCCTCAGCTGTACGAGAAGTTCGGATATCCGGTTTTAAAGAAGGTTTTTGAGCATTTCAGCCCCAACCCTGAAGACAAGCGCTACCAGCATTCCGACAGCGCTATGGGCCATCTTCTGCCCATTTTGGGCCGTCTCGATCTCAACGGCGTAAACTTCGGCCCGACCGTGCTCGTTCCCGAAATCAGAAAGCATCTTCCTCATGCCCGGATCGACGGCTGCATCGCGCCTTTCTCCTTTATGAGAAACGACAGAGAAGCCCTGATTCAGGAAACGCTGAGAGACATCAAAGACGGATTTGAATACGGCGGCGTAAACATCTCAACCGCCGGATCCATCAACGACGGATCCTCTCTTGAAAGCATGCGTCTGATCATGGAATTGATCCAGCAGAACAGAAGATAAGAAAACAAACAAAATACAGCGCGGGCATCAGACAATTGCCCGCGCTGTATTTTTTGCACGAGGGAAGATACGCACAATAAAACAGTCAACGAAAAACGGCGGGGCAAGCCCCCGCCGTCAGATCATCAACAAACCTCCGGGAGAGGTATGGAGAGGGAGCGCACTTCCTCTCCATTTTCAATCGATTTTGGCGGCATGTACG
>JAEDIV010000037.1 GCA_016296675.1 Clostridia bacterium | reverse complement strand
AGAGGAAGTGCGCTCCCTCTCCATACCTCTCCCGGAGGTTTGTTGATGATCTGACCGCGCTGTAAAAGAGATACAGCGCGGTTTTTTTCGCATCAATATGTTGTGTTTTCTCTGCCTTATCAAAGGCAACGATACTCTTCTTGGTTTTAGGTTATCGTTTTCTTCCCGTCGGCACTTTTCGTCATTAGTAAGAGACAGTATAAGAAAATACCCCATTTCAATGATTTCTCATTGAAATGGGGTATTTCTTATTTATCAGTCAAAGAACACGGGTTTTCCGGTCTTGGCAGAGGTGTAGATGGCTTCGAGGATTTCGGATACTACACAGGCCTGCTCGGGAAGAACGACAGGGTCGGTGTCGTTTTCGATAGCATCCAGCCACCTCTTCTGCTCGGTGATCGCGGGAGTTTCCTTTACTCCGTCGTAGAAGGCTACGCCGCCTGCAGACAGGTCAGGCTTAACTTCGATCATTCTGCCAAAATCGGTGCCATTGATGGTTACGCCGTTCTTGATCTGCGCACCGGCCTTGGAGCCCATAAGCTGGGTGCTTCCCTCGGGAACGGGCTCACAGGTATTGAGCGCCCAGGAGGATTCGAGGTTGATGGTTGCTCCGTTTTTCATGACGATGAAGCCGAACGCTGCATCTTCCATAGTGTGCTGATCCTTGTCCCAGCCGCCCCAGGGGTTGCCTTCCATAGCGTTTTCACACTTCTTGTAGGTGGTTCCTACGACCATTTTGGGCTCGTAGTTGTTCATAAGATACAGGGTAAGGTCGAGAGAATGGGTGCCGATATCGATGAGGGGGCCGCCGCCCTGCTCATACTCATTGAGGAATACGCCCCAGTTCGGCGTGCCTCTGCGGCGGATGGCGTAGGCATGGGCATAGTAAATATCGCCCAGATCGCCGCGTTCAACGACTTCCTTGACGTATCTGGCTTCAGGCTTATGGCGATGCTGATAGCCGATGGTGAGCTTCTTGCCGTTGCGCTTGGCAGCCTCTACCATGGCGCGGGCGTCTGCCGCAGTCTTGGCCATGGGCTTTTCGCACATTACATGCTTTTTCGCATCCAGCGCATCGATGGAAACCTGCGCATGCATGCGGTTGGGGGTGCATACATATACGACGTCAATGGATTCGTCCTTTAAAAGTTCTTTGTAATCAACATATACCTTTGCATCGGGCGTGCCGTATTCCTTGGCAGACTTTTCAGCCTTTTCGATGATCAGGTCGCAGAAAGCTACGATGTCTACACGATTGAGGGCTTTGAGAGACGGAAGATGCTTCTGATTGGCAATTCCGCCGCATCCGACGATACCTACGCGAAGTCTGTTAGCCATTTTTGTATCTCCTATAATCAATTACTCAAAAGATCCAAGTATATATTCTGCAATGTCTTTCGCTTCTCCTTCCAGCGAGGGAAGCTTTTTAAAAATTTCTTCTTTTTGAAAGCGAACGCCCGCCAGTTTGTCCTGCACTCTTTCTGACACGGAATTATCAAGCGAATCCGTATAGACGCGCATTTTTTCAATCACTGCTTTTTTAACCGTCAGGCAAATCTGCGTCATTCCCCAGGGAAAGCGGTTTTCAAAGATGTAATCAAATTCAGGGGCTTCCCCCATCTTCCATTCCCAGGACTCGTTTTTCTTCTGAATACGCGAAATCTCATCGAAGTCTGCATTTTCAAGCGGATAATTGCATGCTTCGCCATATTTGGCATAATACGCGTTTACGATCTTTTCGATTATTTCGTCAGCAGTAATATCTTCTTTGTACTCAGACAGATTCGTAATGCGTGAACGAACGCTTTTTACGCCCTTTGCGACCAGTTTTTTTTCCGGTACCTTTAGATAACGGTCAAAAACGGAAAGATCGGATTTGACCAACAGCGTTCCATGCCTCTGCTGAATTCCGCCTCTTCTGCAATACGCATTCCCGGAGAATTTTCTACCATCGATTGCGATGTCATTTCTGCCCGTTGTCGTCGCTTCAATGCCGAGCGTCTGAAGCGCTTTTAAGATAATGCCCGTCTGTTCCTTTTCATCATAGCGGCTTTCGTGGCACATGAAAGAAAAATTGAGATTTCCTTCGTCATGGTACACTGCGCCGCCCCCTGAAATGCGTCGAACCAGCTGAACGCCGTCGGCGTTCAGCTGGTTCAGGTTGCATTCTAACCAAGGATTCTGATTCCGGCCGATGATTACCGCTTTACGGTTCACATAGAAGTACAGGATTCTATCTTCTCTGGAAAGCGTATTTAAGAGATATTCATCGAGGGCAAGATTATAATATGCATCTGTGCTCGGCGAAATCAGAACGTAATTCATCAGACACCAGCCTTATTGCGGCGGATCCACTCAACTTCGCTGACTTCGTTCTCGGCAACGTATCCGGGAATCGGAACGATCTTGGAGTGGATGGCGTCGATGATCCAGCTGGGCTGCGGGAAGAAGAACTCATCGAACTCGTAGGGAGGCGTGATCCAGTTGCGGGCGCCAACGACTACGCAGGGAGCGTCGAGATCGTCGAAGCACATTTCGGTGATGTTGGCTGCGATGTCATTGAGGAAGGAGCCTCTCTGGCAAGCGTCAGATACGAGGACTACACGGCCGGTCTTTCTGACAGAGGCAACGATCTTCTCGTAGTTGAGCGGTACAAGAGAATGGAGGTTGATGATTTCAGCTTCCATACCGTACTTCTCTTTGAGTTCATCGGCAGCCTTGACAGCGCGATAGAGCGCAGCGCCGACAGTCAGGATGGTAACGTCCTTACCGGAGCGGATAAGGTTCGTATCGCCGATTTCGATTTCATAGGATTCCGCGGGTACGCCGCCCTCGTGGAACTGCTCGCCGATGTCGTAGATTCTCTGGCTCTCAAAGAATACAACGGGGTCGGAGCCGTTGAGCGCAGACTGCATGAGGCCCTTGGCTTCCCAGGGAGTTGCGGGGAAGCAAACCTTGAGGCCGGGGATATGAGCGCAGAGCGCGGTCCAGTCCTGAGAGTGCTGCGCGCCGTACTTGGATCCAACGGATACGCGCAGGATGACGGGCATCTTCAGGATACCAGCGGACATGGCCTGCCACTTGGACATCTGGTTGAAAATTTCGTCGCCGGCACGGCCGATGAAGTCGGCATACATGAGCTCGACGATTGCGCGGCCGCCGCACATGGCATAACCGACAGCGCTGCCGACGATAGCTGCTTCGGAAATCGGAGCGTTGAACAGGCGGGAGTGCGGGATAACTTCGGGCAGTCCGCGATATACAGCGAACGCTCCGCCCCAGTCGCGTACGTCTTCGCCGTAGGCAACGAGCGTGGAGTCTTCGTAGTACTTGTCGATGATGGGCTCAAAGATAGCGTCTCTGTAGTTGAAGGTCTTCATCTTGGAGACAGGCTTGCCCTTCTCGTCAAGATAGAAGCGGCTCTTGCCGGCGATCTGCTGAACGCGGGAGCACTCTTCCTTCTTAGCCATAACGCGGGGCTCATCGGTGCCGAAGGAGGCAACCTTCTCATTGGAGAACATGATGCGCTCTACAACCTGAGGATCGGCCTTGAAATCGCAGTAGGGGCTGAATTCCTTGTCGGCGGCATGACGGCAGATGTTGGTCATGCGCTCGCGGGTTTCGGCCAGGATTTCTTCGAACTTGGAGTCTGCGGCAACGCCTGCATCGACCAGGTTCTTTCTGTAGGTGATGATGGGATCGACTTCCATCCAGTCGTTGATCTCGCTCTTCTCGCGGTAGGCGTTCTGGTCGGATACGGAGTGTCCGCAGAAGCGATACGTGAGGGTATCGAGGAGAACCGGGCCTTCGCCCTTCTTGAGGATCTCGAGCTTGCGCTTCATGGCGTCGATGACAGCCAAGGGGTTAAAGCCATCGATTCGCTCTGCGTGCATCTGGCTCGGAGTGATGCCGGCGCCGATTCTGGCGAGCATGTCGTACGCCATGGTTTCGCCGCGGGTCTGGCCGCCCATGCCGTAGCCGTTGTTGAAGATGTTGAACAGGATCGGCATGCCGCCCTGGTGGTTGTCTTCGGTCCAGAGGGTCTTGAACTGATCCATGCAAGCGAAGTTGAAGGCTTCCCAAACGGGGCCGCAGCCGAGGGAACCGTCGCCGATGTTGCAGACAACAAAGCCGTCTTTGTCATTGACCTTCTTATAGAGTGCAGCGCCGGCAGCGATGGGCGCGGAGCCGCCTACGATGGCGTTATTCGGATATACGCCGAAGGGAAGGAAGAAAGCATGCATGCTTCCGCCCATGCCCATGTGGAAACCGGTCTTGCGGGCGAAGATTTCAGAAAGCGTTCCATAGAGGATGAAGCGGATGGCGAGTTCCTTAACGGAGTTGCAAGCACCCATCTTCTCAACTGCGCGCAGGCAGCTGCCGCCTAAGAAGTTTTCCATGATCTTAAGAAGTTCTTCGTCAGAAAGCTTCTCGATGGAAGAAAGAGCCTTGGCAAGGATTTCAGAGTGAGAACGGTGAGAGCCGAACTGATAATCATTGGGGGTCATCAGATAGGCCTGACCTACGCAGGCAGCTTCCTGACCGACGGACAGGTGAGCGGGGCCGGGATAGGTGGTCTCTACGCCGTTGTAAACGGACTGGGTCTTGATGGAAGTGAGCATGCTTTCGAACTCACGAAGGATGGTAATGTCGCGATAGATGCGAATGAGTTCGTCATCCTTGAAGTTGGCGCGCTCTTCAGCGACCGTCTTATTGTATACGTTTACGGGGATGTCCTCAAAGGTGATGATGGACTTTGCGCGGATCTCATTCGGTCCGTAGTACAAAGATTTAGGCATAATGTGTCACTCCTTATATTCTTTTGCTTACAGCTTGAAGATCGCTTCGCGGATAACTTCGCAAACGGTGGGATGCGGGAATACGAATTTCTTGAGTCTGTCTGCCGGAAGCTCGGTGTCAACCATCATAGCGGCAGAGAGAATCATTTCGGAGGCATAAGAGCCTACCATGTGAACACCGACCACGCGCTTCTTGTCAAGATCGTATACGACCTTGCAGAAGCCCTTACCTGCGTCAACTTCGGCTACATATCGGCCGGCATACATCATGGGAACATTTACTTCCTTGACATTCATGCCCTTGGCAATGCAGGCTTCCTTGGTGTCGCCGACGGAAGCAACTTCGGGATCGGTGTAGATGACGGAAGGAATGCACTCGTAACGGATAACATCCTTCTTGCCGAGAATGTTGTTGACCGCAACTTCTGCCTCGCGATAGGCGGTGTGCGCAAGCATAACTTTGCCGTTGCAATCGCCGACAGCATATACGTTGGGAACGTTGGTCATGAGCTTATCATCGGTCACGATCGCGCCGCGGTTCAGCTCTACGCCGATGGACTCAAGACCAATGCCTCTTGTGGAAGCTCTGCGGCCAACGGAGAGAAGCACCTTATCAGTGGCCAGCTCGTGTTTTCCATCCTTGTCTTCGTAGACAACGACGCCGGGCTTGACTTCAAGAACCTTGGCTTCGAGTTTGAATTCCATGCCGCGCTTGGCATATTCAGCCATAAGAACCTTGCAAATATCATTGTCGGTGGGGCCGGCAATCTTCTTCATCATTTCGATGACGGTTACCTTTACGCCGACAGAGGCAAAATAGCAGGCCATTTCAAGGCCGATGACGCCGCCGCCGATAACGGCAAGGGTCTTCGGAAGCTCGGTCATGTCGAGGATCTCGCGGTTGGTGGTAACAAATCCGCTTTCTACGCCCTCTTTTACGCCGGGAATCGGCGGAACGACGGCTTCAGAGCCCGTAGCGATGATAAGGCGGTCAGCATGGTACGCCTTGCCCTCTGCTACAACCTTGAATTTGCCTTCTTCTTTTCCCTGGATCTCAGCGGGCGCCTTAACAACCGTGACCTTGTTGGATTCCATGGTCATGCCTACGCCGGAAACGAGGATTTTGACGACCTTCGCCTTGCGCTTGATTACCTGCGCATGGTCGAACTGTACGTTTTCAGCGGTTACGCCGAAGTTCTTGCTCTCCGTCGCATGACGATAGAGCTTTGCAGAATTCAGCAGCGTTTTGGTGGGAATGCAGCCTTCGTTCAAGCAAACGCCGCCAAGCGCGCGCTTTTCAAACAGGCAAACCTTAAGTCCGCCCTGCGCAGCGCGTTCCGCAGCCAGATATCCGCCGGGACCGCCGCCGATGACGATCAGATCAAAAAGTTCCATATCTTTTCCCTCCAATAAGGTTTATTTGGCTAACAGAAGGGTGAATTTTTCAAGATTCTTGCACAGCTCGCTTACGAACTTGCTCGCGGGAGAACCGTCGACGACTCTGTGGTCGTAGGTAAGGCTCAGGCCCATGGCGGGATAAATGGTCATCTGGCCGTTTACCTCGCGGACACGCTGGGTGATTCCGCATACGCCGAGAATACCGGTCTGCGGCGGGTTGATAACGGGCGTAAACATTTCAACGCCGGTCGCGCCGAGGTTGGATACGGTGAAGGTGCCGCCCGCAAGAAGGTCGGGGCTGATTGCGCCGGAGCGGGCCGCTTCTGCGAGGGACTTGACTTCCTTGCTGATCTCAAGAAGGCTCTTGGTGTCGGCGTTGAAGATGGTGGGAACCATGAGGCCTCTGGGGGTATCGACGGCAACGCCGAGGTTTACATGCTCAAAACGTCTGAGCGTATCGTCGCCGATCATGTTGGCATTTAAGTCCTTGTGGTTAAGAAGCGTTCTGGATACGGCATAGAGCACCATGTCGCCCAGGGTGATGCCGGCAACGTCGCCGCCGGCAGCCTTGCATTCCTTGCGGAACGCCTGAATAGCGGTCGCGTCGAAGGAATGATGGTTGGTGAGCTGCGCCATGGTAGAAAGAGAAGTAACCATGGACTTGGCAATAACCTTGCGGATGCCGGTGAACTTGATATCCTCGTATCCGTTTTCGGCCTTCGGCGCGGCTGCGGGGGCAGCAGCCTCGGCGGGCTTGGCTTCCTCAGCCTTTGCAGCAGCGGGAACGCCCTCTTCCATCAGCTTTCTGATGTCGCGCTCGATGATGCGGCCGTTGGGGCCGGTGGGCTGAGCATAGGTGTAATCAACGCCGGCGCGCTCGGAAAGATTCTTGGCGCGGGGAGAAATGTGAATGCTGCCGTCAGCGGTCTTCGTGGCTTCAGCGGCAATTTCAGCCTTCGGGGCTTCTTCAGCCTTGGGCGCTTCTTCGGCAGCTGCGGGAGCAGCGGCTTCGGCTCCGCCGGGAGCAAGCGCGGAATAATCTTCGTCCTTTGCGCCAACGGCTACAACGTTGGTAAAACAGGGAACTTCATCGCCTTCTTCAAAGAAGAACGCAAGGATTTCGCCGCTTTCTGTGCTTTCGCACTCGAAGGACGCTTTATCGGTTTCGTAGGTGAAAAGTACGTCGCCGACGTTTACCGTGTCCCCTACGTTTTTCATGAATTTTCCGATGATACAGGATTCAACGGTAATGCCGGCTTTGGGCATGATGACTGCCTTTGCCATAATTTATTTCTCCTCCTTCGCCAAAGTATTCAAAAGATAATCCTCCGCTTCCTTATTCCAAAGGCCGTTGGTCTTCTTCGTAAGTTCATCGAGCTTTTTGTACATGGGATCGGTCTTGCCTTTCTCTTCAAACTCGGTGATCGCGGTCAGGGGCATATTGATGTGGGTGTAGATGAGCTTCTTGCCGCCGGGGATTTTGGGAAGATTGAGGGTGGTATCGATAACAGCGTCGATGCCGCCGATGTGGGTAACGAGCGCGGCGGGCGTGAGCTTATTCTCGCCCATCATTTCGAGGCATTCCTTCATATCGTCGGTGTTTCCGCCGGAGGTGCCGACGATGTGGGTGGATGCATAGTGTACGTTATAGAAGTTCAGCTTGGCATAGAAATCCTTCTTGGAGGGGCCTGCAAAGAAGTTGAGGCATCCGTCGTTTCCAAGGATCGCATCAGCCTGCTCGATGACAACGGGAACGGGCGCAAAGGCGACAACGTCGTCATAGCCGGTTCCGTCAGTAAGCGCGAGAAGGGCTTCGGCAGGGTTTTCGGTTGCGCCGGTATTTACATAGTGAACGTCGATGCCCATGCGAGCGGCTTCTTCCTTGGTGAAGATGGAAGCGGCACGGTCGAGTCTAGTCTGGTCGATATCCGTGATGACCAGAAGGGACGGACGCCGGTCGGTGTGCATGATGTAATCGATGGCAGCCAAGCCCATGGGGCCAACGGATGCGAGCAGAGCCATTTTGCCGCCCTCTTTGATGCCCATCTTGTGTTCATAAACCCCGTTGGTGGTGTGATACATGGCCTTAAAGGTTCCGGCTACGCAGGACAGAGGCTCGGACAGAGAGCCGCCGAAGAAATCCTCTCCCTTGTAGGGAAGAAGGCAGCCGCATTCCATGAACATGCCGGGGATGACAATGTAGGTGGCGTTTCCGCCGATGGTCTTGAAGGAATAGCCGGGCGCCCAGGGCTGGCCCTTGTAATTAATGTTCGGCTGGATAGCGAACTTCTGGCCGGGCTTGAACTGATCGGCCCACTTTGCGCCAACCTGCTCAATCACGCCGCAGAACTCATGGCCCATGATGGTGGGGTTCTTTTCTACGTCATCGGGAACGCGCTTGTGATCTGCGCCCTGCATTGCAGCTTTGTAGGTGGACATGCAGATGGAGTCACAGACAACCTTGGCGAGGATTTCGTCGTCTTTGATCTGGGGAAGCTCAAATTTTTCCAGTCTTAGATCGTTTTTGCCGTAAAGGCGAACCGCGTTGGTGAGCATTTTTATTTTCCCTCCCTGATTTCGGATTTTACAAGTTCCCATGCGCGATCGACCAGATGCGCGAATTTCGGATTTGCAAGCTCTTTGCAGATGAAAGACTGGCGGGAAGAGTTGATGTCCTCACCGGAAATCTGCGTAAAGCCCATTTTATCGCAAAGGCCCATGAGCCTGTCAAGCTGCTCGATGGTGTTTCTCGAAGGCATATAGGTTACACCCTTTACACCCTTTTCGCGCATGAACGCAAGAAGCTCATCGAGATATTCATCCTCAAACTTCTGCGCCTTCTTGTCGCCGGTGACACTGTCGCCGATATCGCCCAGATACGCATAGCACAGCGTGCAGCCGATGTCGTTTGCAAATTCAACCGCTTCGTCCAGCGTCATCATTTCCTCTTCCGCAGAAATGTAGGTGCGGACGTTAAGTTCGCTCTTCATAACGCCTAAAAGGTCGTAAACAAAATGCTCGCTCTCGGTGTCAGAAAGCCACGCGGTAACCTTTGCGCTGGGGGTGATTCCGAGCTTGTCGTTTAAGAAGGACACAACGTTTTCACGGCCGACGGCTTCAATGATCTTAAGGGACAAGGCATACAAAAGATGTCTTTCCGTAACGCTTCCGCCGTTTGCAAAATTCGAAATCGGAACGACGTCGTTTTCAAAATCGAGATGGATGCCGTACTGGCCCATGATTTCGTTGATTTTGGCGGTCATCTTCTTGTTGCGCTCGTTGCGCTTTACAGCCAGCTCATGAAGCTTGGCCTGCGCCTTGTCAAAGCTTTCGCAGGGCACGGAATGGAACGCCATATATGCCGCGCCGGGCTCGTCAGGATGGTTGGTGCGTTTGTCCTTAAAGGGCGTGCCTTTTAAAGACACACGGGCTTCAAAGCCGCAGGTAGTGCCCATGTTCGCGATTTTTCCGGCTTCTCTAAATTCCTTTGCGCCGCCGATGGAATCGTGGTCCATGATGCCGCAGGTGAGAAGGCCCTCTGCTCGCGCGAAATACACGGCGGCTGTCGGAGAATAAGGCGAGAAAGAATAGATGGTGTGAATGTGGTTATTGGCAAATTCAGGCTTTGCCTTGGGCGCTTCAGGCTCCGCAGCCAATACCTTCTTCAGGTTCTCAAGGCGCTCCTCGGGCGTGGGCGCATTGAGAAGCGCGAGAATTTCTTTTTTGTTCATTGAAAAATCCTCAACTTTTTCTTAGTTCAGCATGATCTGACCGCCGGTTACGGGAATGGCCTGACCGGTTTCGTACTTCTGCTCAACACAGTAGGTAAGCGCAAGGGCTACGTCCTCAGGCGTGCAGCCGCGCTTGATCAGGGACTTGGAAAGATAGAACGCGCGGACATCTTCAACGGTCTTGGCGCCGGGAACCTTGCCTGCATTCAGATACTGAACAAACAGGCCCTTAACGGGATCGCTCCAGAGGGGTCCGTCGTAGTAGTTGCCGGGGCAGATGGAATTGACCTTGATGTTGAAGGGCGCAAGCTCCATGGCAAAGGACTGGGTAAGACCGATGCCGCCGAATTTTCCGCCGGCGTAGGCAAAGTTGTTCTTGCTGCCTTCAAGGCCGGACTTGGAGTTGATCTGGATGATGTCGAAGAACTTTTCAGGAGCGGCTTCATGCTGCGCCTTCATGATCTGAGAAGCGTACTTTGCGCAGAGGAAATAGCCGTTGTAGTTGATCTTGGTAACGAGCTCAAATCTGCCGGGTTCCATTTCATCAAGGCTGCCCGCAATGGCGATGCCTGCGTTGGCAACGATGATGTCAAGGCCTTTGAAGTTTTCAACGGTCTTGATGACCATATTCTCAACGGATTCCGCGTTGCTTACGTCGACCTTGACGCCCATTGCATGCTCGCCGAATTCTTCGGCAACCTTCATGGCAAGCTCTTCATTCAGGTCGGCGATTACGACAGAGGCGCCTTCCCTGAGCATTTCCTTGGCAATTCCGTAGCCAAAGCCTTGGGCAGCACCGGTAACGATGGCGATTTTGCCGGCGAGTCTGCCGGAGGTTAAGGGACGGTTATTGACATTTTCTTTTGCGATGAGTTTCGCCTGTTCCATATTCATAAGCGTTTCCTCCGTTTGTTTACTTTACGCTCTTTCTGTAGCTTTCAACTTCCCAGTTGACAATGAAGTCTACCAGTTCCTGCGCCATGGGCTGTTCGCCGCCGAAGGCCTTTGCATAAGTTGCAACCTTCATCGCGTCCTTGACCAGGGTCATGCAGTTGTTGGCGTTTTTCTCGGTATCGCCGATGGCATAGATGCCTACGCCTTTCATGATGATGACGTTGGCGTCGATCTGATCAAGGCAGCCTTCGCACATCGCAAACTTGACCTTCGGGCCGCAGTAAACGATCTGATCGGGATTGAAGGGTTTCATGATGGGTTCGGCTGCCGCTTTGCTTTCTGCAAATTTCAGCGCAGAAGGAGAAGCGTTGAACTGAACAAAGTTTTTGCCGCTTACGCGCTTGATCTTCTCAGCAAATCCGGGCTCTTCCCCATCGTACTCTACATCCGGGAATTCCTTAACCTGAGAAGTAAGGGCGTTCATCATGCCGTTCAAGCTCGTTGCAAGGCCTTCTACGGTATCTGCTGCAAAGAACACGCCGTGGTTTTCGAGGAGTACGGTCTTGATGGTCTTCTTGGACGCATCAAAGATGTCCTTCATGAGCTTTGCAAGAACATAGCCGGGCTTACAGGCAGGAACCCAAACAACGCTGTCACCGAAAAGGCGGGCGCATTCTTCCTTGCCGTTCTTGGCGCAGGTCAGGCCGTTAACGAGGGACGGATGCAGGTGAAGAACGAACTTCTGCGGGAAAAGCGCATGGAGAAGCGCTTCAACGCTGGGGCGCTTGGCTTCTTCGCCGGGGAGCTTGGCCGCGGTTACATCCTTAAGGAACTTGGCTTCGCGCGCGACGTCATCTTCGGGATAAACATCATCAAGCATATTCAAAAGATTCGTGTGATTCATGCCGACAAAGGTCTCGGTAACCGCGTCCTTAAGCGCAGTGCCGCTGCCCTTTACATACATCACGCCGTCTTCCTTCATGGAAGTGTTGCCGCCGCCGCAGGTTACGAGATCAGGGTTCGCACCGTAAAGCCTGGAAAAGTAGATGAGCGGGGAGAGATTCATTTCTTCATTCCTCCTACGTTTTTTTCATACATCAGTTGAACACCGAGTTTGTCAAGCGCTTCCTTCCAGCGCTCAGAAGGCTCGACATCGGTAACAATGGTGGATACCTGGGATATATCGCCGATCTTGGCAAAAGCAATCTTATCAAACTTTGCATGATCCACCGCAAGAATTACCTGCCGGGCCGAGGCCATCATCGCGCGCTTGATGAGCGCCGTGTCCTCATGCCTGTCGGTAAAGCCTGCACGGATGTCAAGGCTGCCGGATGACAGAATCGCTTTGTCAACATGATAAGAGCGCACCATGCTCTCCGCCTGATGACCGGCAAAAGAGGGTGCGCTCGATCTGAGAGCGCCGCCGGTACAGAGCACATTCCAGCCCTGCACAGACGCGATCTCACGAATGATTTCCATGGAATTGGTGATGATCGTCAAGTTTTTCTTTTCCTTGAGCTCTTTGGCAACGAAAAAAGAGGTGGAGCTCTCATCAAGAATGATGTATTCGCCGTCATGAATCAAGGAAGCGACCTGCTTTGCGATAACGCCTTTTTCCAAAACGCCGCTCCTTTTTCTGATATCGTACGGAGTTTCCTCGTGCTCGTCCTCTTTGAAGATGGCTCCGCCGTAGGCACGGCTGACAAGGCCTTCGGATTCGAGGCGCTCAAGGTCGCGGCGAATGGTTTCTTCGGACACAGAAAAGGCGCGGCTGAGCGAGGAAACATAAACGCGCTTTTCAGCCTTTAATGCTTCCAGAATCTGTTTCCTGCGTTCAACTGCAAGCATGATCCCAGCCTCCTTTTCCATGATGATTCCATTGTATCATATATGCCGGAAAAACGCCATAGGTTTGTGTTGGTTTGTGTGTTATTTTTTGTATAATTGTGGGTTTGTGTGGATTCTTAACCTCAAACGCAACACAAACTCGGGCAAAAACGGGCAAAATTTACTTCCTTCGCCCAAATCTCATACTGCCGGAATCAGACGTAAACGAAGCGAAAATCACCGCGCATGCAGATACGGCGATGGACGAATAGAAGTCCGGCGATACAAGCGCGTCCATTACCGAAATATCTTCGTATGAATACACGCCCTCTTCCTCATTTGACGATTCGAACGTCTCCTCATACATCTGGTATTCGCGCATGGCCTCGTTCATCTGATTTACGTTCACCGTATACCCGATCGCGCTTCCGAGAATCATCGAAAACATCGTGAAAACCGCAAGGAAAATGCCCGTAAGTCTTGTCGGCATACGGCTCATTTTTTCATACAGCAATTTGATCAGATACACAGACGCAAAGGCTGCTAAGATTTTTATTAACAAGCTTCCGCCAAAGGACGCAAGCGCCCAGATCCCAACGGATATGCCGGTTCCGATCAGCGCGCCGATAATCCCCCTCATCATCCGTTTTTGTTCGAGCGTTTTTCGGTTGTCCGCTTTTTTGACTTTTGCATTTCCCGAGAGATTGGCGCACGCTGTGCACACGGGAATCACCATGCCGTTTTCCATCTTGTATTGCGGCTTTTCGTCCTGCATTTCCTTTCGGCAATACGCGCACAATAGCCCCATTTCTCTTCCGTACGGACGAAGAAGAAGGTCGCATTCGGTCATAAAGCGGTCAAGATCCACCGAAGCATCTTCGCTGTTTTTTATAAGTATCTTGAGAAATCCTATCTTATCCTGATTGGGCGATACAACCGCTTCGTACCTCTCGCCCTTTTCATTCATCTGCGCCTCAAGCTCTTTTCTCGCCTTTCTTCCGGGCGAAGGCAGATCAAGATACAGGCAGGCTGCAAGCGCCCCTTCCTCTTCTGTCAGCACCATGTGCATATCGCTGTACGTGCCGTAATACACGCCGACATCCGCTTTTTGAAATTGATATCTTTCAATAAAATCCTTGAAGCCAGTCATGATTTTGTCCTTTCGTCGTCCGTTATTCGAATGTTGTCAGCGCGGTTTTCCCAAGCATGCCGCTGATCCATGCGCGTTTCTCATATTTGGATACAAGCGAATTTGTGACGATCACCCGGATGTCATTTTTGCCTTTTTTCACATATCCGGTTATATCAAACGCGTACGGCGGCGCGATTCTTACGCCCGCTTCTTTGCCGTTGACATATAGCCTGGCTTTTTCATAAACCAAGCCGAGATCAAGCATACGCTTTTTTGCCTCATTCAAAATCGTGATATCCGCTGAGTATTCGACCTCGCCTGAATAGACGCTGATTTCAGGAATATCCCGCCAATCAAACAGTCCTTTTACCGCCTTTCCGTTAGGCAAATGCATTGTCCACGAACAATCCAGATTTCTTCTTTTCTTTTTCCGTCGGTCAATTTTGTATAAGGGAAGTTCTCCTTTATGCGCATCATTTGTTATTACCTTTATTTCGCGTCCGCCGATTTCAATTTCCAATGCGCTTCCGGCTGTAACCAAACGCTTGGCCTCTCCCGTCCACGGATCCAGGATCGTCAAGCCGCCTTCAAAAGGAACCGTGACCTTTCCCCTGTATGCTTTTTCATTCTCGTTCACGAGAATAAGAACGTCCGCCCCATTCTTTCTCAAATGACTTACGCGGATATCGCCCGCATTTTTGCTCAATAGGCAGGTCTTGAAAGAAAGTATCTTTCTGTCTGCATGATCCGTTACATATACGCCGGCGGCTTTCGCCTTTTCAACTGCATCGATCGTCCCGGGCGCATAGTCAAGGCTTTCGGGTACAATAAGAGCGCTGTAAGCCTGATTTCGGACAAAAATTTTCCCCTTTTCGATTTTGGATGCAGACAGATGCACATCAAGAAGATAATTGAATTCCACATGGTTTTCATATAAGGTTCTGACGCCGTCCACTTCAAGCGCATCGCAGGATCCCAGTACCGCAACCTTTGCCTGATTTACAGAATCGGTATTCAGCATGCACATGCGCTTGATGTATTCGGATATGACTGCATATTCATCCCAGAAAATGTTGTTCGGGCCCACATCCGGCGGCCTGTCCGCCTGAACGGGCGTATCGAGTTCATAGAAAAAGGCATGCGGAACAATGAAGTTGCATCCCCTGGCAAACAGCCAGTTGAGATACCACTTCATATCCCAGACATTGAGCGCCCACATTTCCCCTTTGGGACCGCAGCAGCCGAAGCATTCATTGAGATTCCGCCTCGCGCCTGTATGGCGCGCGACGTCGCTTGCACACTTGGCCTGCGCGCTTTGTTCGCCTGAAAGTGAAAGATCATTCTCCGGCGCGACCCAGCGCCAGACAATGTCCTGCCCCGGAATCTGAAATTCCGTAAGCAACATCGAATCCTGCGCGGAATGCGGATGCCCGCAAAGGACGATATTGTGCGCTTCGCACCATTTTGAAACCGGGTGATAATAGGTCCTTGTGAGACGGGTATTGACAAGGCGCTCGTATTCCGCGTAGATTTTTCTTTCATTTCCCCCGCATTTTAAAAACAGCGCCGGGAAATCTTCCGCTTTAAAGCCGCTTTTCAGCATTTCCCCGTCAAATCCGTCTGTCCAGGCAATCATGCCTCGTTTTGATGCGCGGCCGGTTGGACTGGGTTCATCGGTAAAAAAGCCGATAACGGTTTCACCGAATTCGTCCGATAAGTATTTATAGTACACTTCATGCGTATGCCGGATAAATGCCTGCATGGCATCGGCATTCAGAAGATCGCCCGCTTTCGGCGCAAACTTCTGTCCGTCGTCCTCTTCCTCGTGAATGCCGCGGATCGTGCCGCCTGTAAAACCCGAAACAAGCATGCGGATCTCTTCAAAAGGCGACGGCTTTTCCCCATCCTTCAAAACGCGGGATGTGCCGTAGACGTATTCGTTTTCGCCGGTCATCTGAAGCGCGAATCGATATAGAATCTGTTCGTCCTCTCCGATTTCATCCGCTTCTTTTACAAGGCGCATGCCTTTGGCCGCGTAATCCGGATTTTCCTGAACGACTTTTCCGTGCGCAGATCCCGAAGGATACATGCCTTCGTCATACAAAAGCACCTTCATGCCCAATTCTTTTGCCGTTTTTACCGCAAATACGATCTTCTGCATAAACGCATCGGAAAGATATTCGAGCGTTCTCGGAATGCCGACTCTGGGATGCAGAACAACGCCGTATATGCCTTTGGAGACAAAATCGCGCATCTGTTTTTCGATTTTTTCTTCTTTCAGGTCTCCGTTTAAAAACCAGAACGGAAAAGGAGAAAACTCATTGTCAGGGTGTAAAAAATCAGCAATCAACCCGCGCATTTTCTTTCCCGCCTTATCAAGTATATTTTTACAAATACATTATATCATCTATTTGAATGTTTCGCAATCGTTAATTGGCAGTTCTCCATAAAACGATAAAGCCTCCGCAGCGTTTCGCTCCGAAGGCTTCGGGTTCAGGTGATTATTTCTTCTTTTTGATTCTGTTGAGTTTTTTATTGAGCGCAAGAAGTTCTTCCTTGGTCATATTAAGATTCATCATGCCGCCCATGAGTGTAAACAGTCTCAATACTGTAAAGCCGCCCATCATGCTCATCATGTCGCTGTTGATTTCAAAGCCCATGGCCTTCATGCCGCCCTTTTTCCCGGCGCCTTTTTTCTTTCCGCCCATGAGTTTTTTTGCAAGATTTAGGAAAATGAGCTTTCCGCGGAAGGTCTTTATGACTTCGCTCATCTTGTCGTTTAAAGAAAGATATCCGTCCTTGGTTTCGATATCGAACCAGTTGAGGATCGCGCCTTTTTCCTTCAGCCGGTATTCTTCGTTAAAGGTTTCGACCTTGCGGATGACGCTTTCATCGCTGCATTCGCCGGCTTTGGCATAAAGCTTGGTTTCGCCCTGATTCGGAACCTCGAAGCGGAAGAAATGGTCGTCCGCCTTTTTCTTTCCGAGGCTTACGCCGTTTGCAAAAAGCTCAACCTCTTCAAGGTTCGAATACACCGTAACCTTTGCGACATCCTCTACGCGGTCAATATAGCGCTTTGAGGTAATGTGGACAAACGGATCATCAATCGGTACCCGTAATATCAGACCGCGCATATCTTTTGGCCCTGTTAGGCGCCTTCGGTGAAACCGTTTGGGGCAGCGCGTCGGAATTCGAACTTGTCCGTCTGAATCTTTGCGATATCGCCTTCCCCGCGCCTGAATATTCCGCTGTTCAGGAAAGCGAGTCCGGAGATCTTTCCGTTCTCATACAGCATATGGAAATCCGCTATCAATACGAAAACGAGCTTATGCATCTCGTATCCAAGGGACTTGTACACCGGGCTGAAAACATGCTCAACCATTTTTCGGAATACACCATAGAACAGCGCGCGCAGGATCCGCTGAGAAACTTTAAAAACTATGCCGCCATCTGCAACACCCTTTTTTCATAAAGAAAAAGCGTTTCAGTATATACCGAAACGCTTTTTTCTTTATTACTGTTCCTGTTGTTTTTCTTCCTGAATAGCTTTGAGAATTGTGTTCAGAAGATGCGTTGTCTGGCTGACGCCGCCCATTTTTCCTCTGGCTACAATATACGCCATGTCGCTGTCCCGCAGTTTTTCTTTCAACTGTACTATCGTTGCAAACCCGGAAGGCGCTGCCAGAACGCAAACATCGCTCAAAGGCTCCATTTTGCGCCTCATGAGAATCCGGTTGAGTGCAGCAGGCGCAGAACCGATGACAAGGAGCTTCGGACCAGGCAGAGAAAGAGCAATATCCACTGCAATTTCCGCCCTTGTCGTGCGACGGATCTGAGCGAGTTTGACAACTTCGTCATCGTCAATAAAGCATTTGATCTGAGCGTTTGTGCCTTCAAGAAGCTTTATGTTGAAATCGGCTTCCATGAGCTGGGTATCGACAACAATTGTGCCGCCGGCGGCGATGGTTCTTTTGATGTGCGTAAGCGCTGTGGGACTGAAATGGAGACTGCGTGCAAACTGCTGATCCTGTGTTTCTTCTTCAATCGTGCGGATAATTTTTTCTGCAAGCGGTGAAATATAAGGTGCGCTTGCACGGCGCGTCACTGCCGAACGTTTGACAGGCCTTGCCATATATACTTTCCCTCATTTTCGGTTGTCTTTTGAAAATACAGATATACTATATCTTTTTAACCGTCCCATTGTCAAGCAATTTTCGAAGTATTTGGGTTGCTTTATTGTTAATGATGCGTGAACAATGTTTTCTTGCCTTTCATGGTTGTTATATACATCTTTTAAAACAATATTTTGCCATTTTTGCTTATATTTCTTCCGTTAATCCATAGACAAACAAAGATTCCCCGCGATTTTTATCATTACACCACGAGGAATCTTTCACTTTTTTTCCTTTTATTATCCTTTTTGGTTAGATATTTCTAATACG
>JAEDIV010000179.1 GCA_016296675.1 Clostridia bacterium | reverse complement strand
CTGCGACCTTTTGGTCCCGAACCAAACGCGCTACCAAACTGCGCTACACCTCGTTGAGTTGTCAGCCAATGAGGGGACTCGAACCCCTGACCTGCGGTTTACGAAACCGCTGCTCTACCGACTGAGCTACATTGGCATATCGCTCACGAGTACATATTATAACACGATTGGATGCCCGTTGTCTATAGCATTTTAAAAATTAACAGTAGTGCGTATTTCTCGAAATTGAATGGTTTTTCTTTACACTTAAAAACCCCTTTGGTATAATAAATAAAAATCAGTTTGTGAAAGGAATACTTTTATGGCTCTTATAAAACTTGGCATTATCGGCTCAAATTTTGTTACAGACTGGCTGTGCGAATCCGTTTTGAAGACCGACGGGATCACGCTTCACGCGATGTATTCACGAAGTCAGGCGCGCGGCGATGAATTTGCACAGAAATACGGAATCCAACGTGTCTTTACGGATTTGGACGCCTTTCTTTCTTCTGACATTGACGCAGTTTATATTGCCAGTCCGAATTTCCTCCACGCGGATCAGGCAATCAAGGCGATGGAAAACGGTAAGCATGTACTTGTGGAAAAGCCCGCGGCACTTTCAAAAGATGAATTTGACCGGATGACAGCATGCGCCAGGAAAAACGGCGTCGTGCTTCTTGAAGCGATGCGTCCCGTGCACGACGAGGCACTTGAGAGCATCCGAAATACGCTCTCATCCATTGGGCCTGTTCGCCGCGCTGTTTTTGAGTTTTGCCAGTATTCGTCAAGATATGACGCCTTCCGCTCGGGCGAAATTATGAATGCATTCAATCCTGCGCTCGGAAACGCTGCAGTTATGGATATCGGCGTTTATGCGATTGCTGTTTGCATCGCTCTTTTCGGCATGCCCAATCACATTACGAGCAGATCGGTAAAGCTCAATAATGGGTTTGAGGGCATGGGCACAGCGCTTTTGGATTACGACGCTCATCAGGCAGAAATCGTATATTCGAAAATTACCGATTCCGTAAATCCCTCCGTCATTACAGGAGAAGACGGATCGCTCAAAATCGGAAAGCTTTCAACGCTGGATTCCCTTGAAAAATGCATCCGCAAAAAGCCGGGCGAAATCATCTTTTCCGGAAGAGAAACGCCCGGCGCAGGCAATATGATCTATGAAGTCAGAAATTTCGTGGATATGATTGATGGAAAAATGAGCGCACTTCCCTATCAGAATATGACGCGCGATGCCCTTTGCGTCATCGATGAAATCCGCCGTCAGAACGGAATCGAATTCCCTTGTGAAAACCCGTAAACGCCAGTCCACGGATACTTATTCGCAGATTGCTACTGTTGTCTTCTGATTTGTGCTTTCAAATTTTATAAACAGAGTGCCTGATACCGAGTCATATGCATATTCTACGTCCCTGATCTCCCCTGTTTCATCTTTTGCGTATACTTTCTTTCCCTTGGCGTCAAGCGTAAGGCGCATCATCACATCGATGTTCAGCGCGGTTTTCAATACGATTTCGCATCCGCTTTCATCATTTTTCATGCTTTCGATTCTGGCTGTGGTTGCGAGGATCGCCGGTTCTTTTCCGGGCGCATCAATGTCTCGCAAAACGGCGATTTCCCCGGGCTTTATTATCTTTTCAGAAATCACCGCAAAATCAACGCTCAGCATATCGATGAAATTTCCGCGTATGGTGACCGGATCGCTTATGCGACACTCATCCATGCAGGCTATAATTCTGTACGGGCCTCTATTCATAATGAAGTGATTCCTGGCAGAATGTTCCGGCATGGTTTCTTTAATAATCTCTCTTACCCACGCATCGGTCTTCTTGCTCGTGAGCGACAGCACGGCAGGCGCTATTCGGAAACACACAACCTTGCCTTTTCCGTATGCATATACCCCGCTTTCAAGCGGCAGATTCATAAGTTCAAACAGGTGTTCGGCCGGTTCTTCATAATGATGCTTATCCGTGTTCCACCAGGCAGTGATCTTGTGATAGGGGCTTGAGCCATCGCCTGTATAGATAAGCGTTCCGCCGTTTTGAATCCACTGTTTGATTTTCTCATGCTCTGATTCGCTTTGCGGCTTCATCCATTCATAGCTTAAAAGGATACAGTCATATTCATCAAGATAATGATCATATCTTGAAAGGTTTTCAAATTGAATGGGCCGGATCGGAATGCCTTCTTTCAAAAGCGGAAGCGCCAGGGAGAAAAACTGCGGAAAGGGACCGGAGGTTACATAATCATTGAAATACGCTTCGTCCGTTTCAATTTTTCTGAACAGTTCCTCCTCTTCACATCCGGCGTCAATCCCTTCTCGCTTTTTCTTTATGATGGAGATAAATCTTTCGTTCATCTCCTCTACCCCGCCTTTGGAATGCAATACGGTATCGGGATAGGTTCTTTCATACAAACCGCTGTCAGCCATAAAGACCGCAAACTTCGCTTCGTTTGTATCAAAGCCCGAATCTTCCCGGACCATATCGCCGAGCATCTGAAAAACTGCTGCCAGGCGGTTGGCATAGGCTCGCGGAATGGGTTTTGCCCCTTCCGGAATTCTGACTCCGCGTATGTCCTCTTTCACAATCCGCTTTTTCGGATATACGCCCTTGAAAACACGGGACGGCCACGGAGAGATTTCGTAATTATGCACCATCGGATGCATAAGTGAAGCGGCTACAGTTTTCAGATAATTCTTCTCGAAATTTTCCCATGAATATTCCGGATTGTCTTCAATCGGATCATGCAGAAACCACATGCGTCTTCCGGTTCCTCTTACCAGTTCCTGCATGATGCCGTATTCAAGAAACGCAGTTTCGAACGTACGCTCATTATAATTTCTCTTGTATACATTTCCAACACGGGATGTTCCCGTCCATACCTGCGCAATGCAGCCGTCAACCGTCGGAATATCGATCAAAAGGCCTTCTGGGCTTAAGATCTTCCACTGCGTATAATTGACAAGGGAATGCGTCGGGATGTAAAACTTGATTTCCTTTCCCCGGGATCTGGCATATTCCTTGATGTCGCGGCTCACATCGGATACGAGCCTTTTGTACAAATATACCTTTAAAGCCGACGCCTTGTATCTGGCTTCAGCGGATGCATGCAGAGGCTGCCACTTTTTTCCATAATACGCTTCATATTCTCTTTTAAACGCCTCGGAGTATCCCCCGTCATCCCAGAATTCCGGTTCCTCAAAATGAATCGCCTCTGCCCCTGCATCGACGGCAGGCTTCAGCTTTTCAGTGATATACCCGGAAAAAGGTTTTGTCGGGCACATATACGGAACATCCACGCCATGCATAATTTTCTTTCCGTGCCTGTCCGTCTGACACTCATCCCAATGATTCTCGCCGTCCCATTGGCCGTTCAGATAATCATGATATTCTCCCCATGCGCTTCCGGTCATCAGGTGAATGACATATCCCTTTTCCCTGTACTTACGGATTCTTTCCGGCATTTCGTCATCAATTCCGTATACCATGATAAAATCATACTGGAAATCCGTCTCAGGCAGCCACGGGCTATTGTCCTGACAACCGGTGAGCAGTTCGTGTCTGTCCCGAATATATGCCATACAATCACTTCCTTTTACCCTATTTAACCACACCCGGTTTTGCCTGTCAATTTGATATTGCCATTTCTCTTTATATAAAGTATCATACACACATAAACATACGGGAGGTTATCAAATGAAGCACTTTGATTATACCCAATATGTAAACACCAACATCGGAACCGTGGGCCATCTCCTGCAGGCAACCAGCCCCAATGTGCAAAGTCCGCATGGTCTTGCCGTAATCGCCCCGGTTTTCCGTCCCGGAATGAAGGACCGGTATTTTTCAGACAAAATCTATGGCTTTACTGCAGGAAACGCCGTTGTCATGCCGACCTGCCATTTGGATACGCCGGATTATGAAAATACCGCTTCCCAGTTCGATCATGATTTTGAATGCGCGAAGCCTGATCATTACGAAGTAATGCTCGAGGATTTTGCTGTCCTTGAAAAGCATACCGCAAACGAAAACTACGGCTTAATGGAATTTGATTTCGGCACGAACGCCGGGCGCGCTGTTGTCATTTATGTTTCCGACCCCGATTCCATTAAACAGAACGGAGAATATCTGTTCGTTACCAGTACCAGGCAGTTTGAAATTCCAGTAACCACCGTTTTTAATGTCGGCAGCGCAGGCGTATCAGTATCCGACTGCCTGATTCCGAAT
>JAEDIV010000178.1 GCA_016296675.1 Clostridia bacterium | reverse complement strand
GAGGAAGTGCGCTCCCTCTCCATACCTCTCCCGGAGGTTTGTTGATGATCTGAGTGAAGCAGCGTGGCCGTTTCAGCGCTTATCTTTCCAATTCTTTCCTACCCCACCTTCAGAAAGGAAACATACCCCCTATGACATTTTCCGAAAGCGTAAAAACCGAGCTTTCCTCAAAGGAATGCGCGTGGGACTGCTGCGCCCGCGCGGAACTGTCCACGGCGCTTTTATTGTCCGGCGGCGTGGCGTTTCGGGGATTCGGCAAGTACGGCCTTTCCATTTCCACAGAACACATGGCCGCAGCCAAATATTACTTCGGCATGATCCGCCATTTTTTCGGCGTGGTGTGCGAAATCAGGACGCTGAAAACCACGCGCCTTGGAGAAAGAACACGGTATCTTCTGACCTTTCCGGACGACAGCGTAGAGAGGATGCTGGATGAACTCAAGCTCAGGGATGAAAACGGCCTTTTCGGCATTACCTCCGCGCCGCACCCCGAAATCTACGAAAAGAACTGCTGCGCGCATGCGCTTTTAAAAAGCGCGTTTCTGATTTCCGGAACGCTTTCCAGCCCCGAGCGCGGCTATGATTTTTCCATCACCGCCGGAAACGAGGAAATCGCAGGCGCGATTGAAGGCGTCATGAAGGTGTTTGACCTCAATGCCGGCGTGAGCAAGCGAAAAGCGCAGTATGCGGTCTATCTCAAAAATGCCGAAGACATCAGCGAAATGCTGACCCGTATCGGCGCGCATGCGGCGGTATTGTCGCTTGAAAACACGCGCATTTTAAAAGAACTCCGAAACAATGTAAACCGCCTTGCCAACTGCGATTCAAACAATATCGACCGCACCATCAAAACAGCGCAGACCCAGATTGAGGACATCGAATATATTGAAGCGCACATGGGCATCGAAAAGCTGCCCCCGCCGATTAAGGAAATTGCCAATCTGCGTCTCATGGAGCCGAACGCCTCCTTGATCGAGCTTGGCGAAATGTGTTCGCCGCCGATTGGCAAATCGGGCGTCAACAACCGCCTTAGAAGGCTTACCGAAATTGCACGAACACTAAAGGAGGGAAAACCATAATGATTCTGAAATCCCTGATCGTATCTTCCCTTGAAAAAGTCTTCCCCGACGAAGAACCGCGCGCATTTGACGGATGCATTGAAGGCTTCAAAAATGAAACCGTCTCCTTTCAGGTTTCATGGAAAATGATCGACAAGCCGAATATGCGCGATTATTTCCATCTTCGGATCGAATCGCCCATCGCAGCGTATGTCCGCATGCGCCGCGTACGGTTTGTGCCGGTGCTTTTTGCGACACTGCCCGACGCAGATGACAATTATCTGAGAAAGACGCCGGGCTTGTATCCCGATCCCATCACGGATGAATCGGATACGCGCATGCCCGCTTTTTCCGATCATTTCGAAAGCGCATGGCTGGATGTGGACTGCGCAGATGATATCGATGCGGGCGTATATCCCATCAAAATCATCTTTGAGGGCATGGACGGCTCCTCTCTTTCGGAAAAAACCGTCACCTATACGCGCCTTGACGCGTCCCTTCCCGAGCAGTCGCTCATTCACACCAAGTGGTTCCATTACGACGGCCTGTGCGACAGGTACGACGTTCCCATGTTCTCAGACAAATGGTGGGAGATTCTGGAAAACTATCTTTCTGTCTTTACCAGGCGCACCATGAACTGCCTCTTGACCCCCATCCATACGCCGCCTCTGGATACAGCGGTGGGCGGCGAAAGGCGCACCTGCCAGCTGGTCGACATCACAAAAACCGAATCAGGCTACGAATTCGGCTTTGAAAAATTCGAAAAGTTCGTTTCCCTGGCAACGGAATGCGGCGTAAAATACTTTGAAATGGCGCACCTTTTCACCCAGTGGGGCGCCTCGCATGCGCCGAAGATCGTCGCAAAGGTAAACGGCGAAGACACGCGCATTTTCGGCTGGGATACCGAAGCCACGGGCGAAGAATATACGGCGTTTTTAAAGGAATATCTGACGGCGCTGGTCAGGAAAATCGACGAGATGGGCATCCGCGAAAAGTGTATCTTCCACATCTCCGACGAACCCAATTCCACCGTCCTTGACAATTACATGAACGCCCGTCTGGCCGTCAAGGAATATCTGCAGGGCTTCCCGATCGTGGACGCGCTCAGCGATATCCAGCTTTTCAAATCCGGCGCGGTCGAAAAGCCTGTGCCTTCCTGCAACCACATAAAGCCCTTCCTGGATGAAAAGATTCCGGATCTTTGGACCTATTACTGCATCGGCCAGTATAAGGATGTGGCCAACACCTTTATCGCCATGCCGGGCCAGAGAACGCGCATTCTCGGCATGCAGATGTTCAAATATGGCATCAAAGGCTTTTTGCAGTGGGGCTTCAATTTCTACAACAGCCAGTTTTCCACCCACCCCGTCAATCCCTTCCTGTCCAACGACGGCGACGGATTCTCCCCTGCCGGCGACTGCTTCCAGGTATATCCGGGCGACAAGGGCATTCCGATTGAGTCTGTGCGCATGATGCACATGGAAGAAGCTGTCAACGACATGCGCGCGCTTGAAATGCTTTCCGGTCTTATCGGAAAAGACGAAGCGGTCAGCCTCATCGAAAAAGATATAGAACCCCTCGAATTTGACAAGTATCCCAAGAGCGCATCCTATATCCTTGAAACCAGAAAGCGCATCAACCGCGCAATCATGGACGCCTTACACAAATAACGCGGACGTATCACCCCCGCAAAAACAAGGATTGAAACATACAAAATGGCTTATCTGATCTCCGAAATCCGGAAAATCACCCTGAAAAATCTTCTTCTGAATGCGCTCGGCGGCGCAATTCTCGGCTTCGGCCTTATGGAAGTGCATTCCATTGCGCACGTGACCGAAGGCGGCGCGCTGGGGCTTACGCTCTTAATGGACATCTGGTTCGGCTTTTCCCCCGCCTGGACGAGCATCATTTTGAACATCGCCTTCTACACCTTCGGCATTAAGATGTTCGGCGTCCCCTTTGTCGTCTACTCCCTCGTCTCCGCAGGCGCGTTCTCCGGCGCATACGCTGTTTGCGAGCTCTTCCCGCCCATCTATCCTGAAATTGCGAATCTTCCCTTTTTGGCCGCCATCATCGGCGCAATCTTCGTAGGCGTGGGCGTTGGCGTCTGCGTAAAGGCAGGCGGCGCGCCCACGGGCGACGACGCGCTTGCAATGTCGCTTTCCAAGCTTTCAAAAATCGACATCCAGTGGATGTACATGATTACGGACCTTTTCGTTCTGGCCCTGTCCCTGACCTGCATTCCTGTAAAAAACGTCCTTTGTTCCCTGGTTACCGTGACGCTGTCCGGGCAGATCATCGGCCTGATTCAGAAAATCGGGAACAGGAAAACCGCCTAAAAAAGACCATGCAGCAAAAGGTTTTTTGCTGCATGGTCTTTTTTATCCCGCTTTTTTCTCCGGCCCGATGGTCTCAATTGAACCCGGCAGCTGACGAACCGCACGCAGCCAGGCGCTCCTTCCTCCGATCTTTATGCACATCGCGCTCATGTCGTCCCGCTGCATGGCAGCGGGCGCGCTTTTTGCTTTTCTGATCATCTGGGCGCACAGCGCCAGAGGCGATGCGGATTTGTTTTCAAACAGAAATTTTTCGGTGTTGTCCGCGCCGCCCAGCGCATGAATAAGCCCGTCCGTCACCATCACTACGCTGTCCCCGGGCGACAGCGTAAATCCAGTATGCGAACTGGGCGCGCTTTCAACGGCGCCCAGCGGAAGCGCTTCCCCTTCGATCCGCCTGATTTCATACCTTGAAAGAATCCAGCTCGGCTCTGCGCCGTTTTTTATGAATTCGCTTTTTCCCGTAATCGTGTCCAGAAGGCAGATGTCCATGGTTGAGTGCATCTCTTTTTCCCTTCGGGAAAGCGCGTTAATGCAGATCATCGCTTCTTCCGTACTGACTGGCGCATAGAACACATTCTTTGCATATCCGATCACGCGGTCGCTCATTTCCCGCGCCGCCGCGCCGGTTCCCATGCCGTCGGCCAGCATGAACAAAATTCGCCCGCCCGGCAGGCGCTCGATAAGGCCTGAATCACCCGAGACCGCGACCCCGCGCGGCGCGATGTGGCGGCGGGCCGTGCTTGCCGTAAGAAACATATGCCTCGTTTCATCAAAGAAGCCCAGATATCTGCATGCCTGCGCGGTCAGCGCGCGCGGAATCCACGGATAAACGGCAGCGG
>JAEDIV010000003.1 GCA_016296675.1 Clostridia bacterium | reverse complement strand
CGGTTTGGCTGTTGCCTACTTTGGAAAGAAAGTGATAGCCGCGCAGGTCAACAAAATCGATCTTCCTTTGTTTTCAAGGAAAGTGATCTTTCATATGTTTAAGGGAAGCCTGGGTTCAGCCAGACAGCGTCGCGTCATTGAAGAGGCGCTTATGGAGAGCATGAGCAAACCCGAGTTTGAAAGAATGCTTGAAACAGAAGTGACAATCAGCATTGAAGATCAGATCATGAGGCTTGCAAAGAATGTTGAAATGCCGATTGTCCAGTAAAAAATACCGCTTTGGCGTAAAGGTCAAGGCGGTATTTTTTATATTTGATAAAATCAGGAGACATTGTCCTTTTTTTCAGGAATGCGGATTAAGGAGAATACAAGTTTGAAAAGCATTGTCGCTGCAAACATGCCAAGCGCCATGGCTCCGGCTGCTGACAGCGTATAGGATCCTTTGAGAAGAAATACTTCCTGATTTCCCTGAAGAAGGCCGAGCATCGTATAATAAAGAGAGCCTCCGGGAACAAGCGGAATAACGGAAGTGATGATAAAGAGCGTGACAGGCGTTTTGACAACGCGCGCAAGAATCTCAGCAAACAAAGTTCCACAGGCAGCGCCAAGCGCATAACAGATGGGCTCGCTTATATGAAAATGCATGCCAATCAGGTATACGCTCCATGTAAGCGCGCCGCCAAGCGCCGAAAAAATGAGCTTTTTGGTGTAAATACCAAAGAACATACCGAAGGTGACGCTTCCAATGGCGGCCATCAGAATCGGAATAATCCATTTATCCCAAATCACAGCTGACCGCCTCCCATCAGGGTAAGCACGCCGGCGGCGCCGACGGCAATTGCGATTGCGAGAAACAGCGCTTCCGCGATATGCATCGTGCCGGCCTGAATATCGCCGGAAATAAAGTCGCGCATACTGTTGACAAGCTCAACGCCCGGAATCAGGAGCATTACATTTCCGATGATGATCTTATCCGCGTCATGGCCAAAGCCGAGCCGCGTGAAAATGACCGCGAAAAGCGCGGAAAAACCCGCGCAGAAGATATCCGTAAACACAATGTTTCCGCCGATATGACGGGCAAGGAGCGCGGCGAAATACACAATAATGCCGGTTACAGCAGAGGCAGCCGCATCCAGCCAGGAGCCCCCGAAAAATACGGCGAAAGAAGCGCTGATAAAGGCATAGATAAAAATCTTCTCGATATGGTTATAACGCCTTACATTCGATTTTTCCTTGATCAGGCGAGCAAATTCCGTTGCATCCGGCGTTTCGCGGCAAATCAGTCTGGCAAGATCATTCATACGGTCGAGAAGTTCAAGGTTGGTTTCAACCGTCATAACACGCCTTGAATGGGTGATTTCAGAATTATTGATCGTGATGGTTGCTACAATATTGGATGGAATGCAGAAGACATGCGTACTTTGTGCGCCGTAGGCTTTCGCAAGTCGGGTGATGGTATCTTCAACGCGATACACTTCTCCCCCGCTTTTGAGCATGATTTCTCCAAGATCCAATATCTGCGTTATAATGTTCTGGATTTCTGCATCGTGCATATCCAAATTCTCCCAATTCGTGTTAAGATCATCGATCAGTTTTTCTCAAGCGAGGCTTTGACTACCGGATAAATTGCTTCTGCCATTCTGTAAAAGCCAAGATCGTTCGGATGACAGCCGTCGACCGTGCATGCATCTCTGTCTTTTCTGCCGAACATCGTTTTTCCATCGATAAAATATACGTTTTTGTCGCCGCTGTTTACGGCGTTTTCGTAAGTCCTGTAAATCGCCGCGCGTCTTGCTTCTGCGTTTTCAGGATCTTTTTCAATGTCGGGTTTCGTAATCATGATGACAGGAATATCGGGATGCGCTTCTCTTACGATTTTGAACATTCGTTCGTGTGTGTTCAGAAGATGCTCAGCGCTTGGCGCATTGTGATCATAATCCATGACGAAGGCACACATGTCGATCGAGGCAATGAACTTTGCCATCGGTTCTTCACCCCTTCCGTTTCCGGAAAAGCCGAGATTCACATGGTCGGAATCCAGCCAGCGGGACACAAAACCCTGATAGCTGTTTCCGGGTCTGGATGCGCAGCCGCCCTGGGTGATGGAGGAGCCGTAATAGACGACAGGTTCTGGGGGATACGCAAAACGCGCCGACATCGAGCCCGACCAGGATTGCGGTCACGCCGTTATAAAGGGGCAAATTGATTTCAATTTCGGCCTCGCCCTGCGGATTGGATACAAATCCTTCATACCAGTCGCCGTTTGGAATTTCAGGACGGACAGAACCGATGAAAATTCCGTTTGCAAAAATATCCACGCCGCTGATACCGGTCAAAGGCATATGGGACATGGTGAAGGCATGCCTTGAATGAACGCGGACAGCGATTTTTTTCGAATCGGTCTTGAAGCGGACGCGGCCCCCGGCAGTATGGGTTGATAGCTGCAAAACACCCTCGGAAGTCGCTTTGGCGATATCCATGGGCACGCGGAAAAAGTCTTCGCCGGAGCATACGGCAAGACCTCTGATTTCAAAAGGTGTATCCTGCGCATTGCGCCAGATGTATTCATCACTCGCAAATTTACTGCCCATAAGAAAGTTCGGATCAATCTTTCCGATATTCATATTCGCGCCTCCATGAAAGCGTCTCATTGTACGGGATGATCATGAAGTATTATACTGATAATGTCCCATTGATGTCAACGCACTTTTTGATTATAATGTTTTAAAGAGGTGTATTTCATCATGAATATCAAATATGTAAACACGCGCTTTGGAACATTTGCTTTGATGAGTGAAAATGGCGCTCTGACGGCCTTAAAAAGCGTTTCTGAGGCTGGCGTGGACAATTCCTGTCCCATCCTTGAAAAGGCTGAAAAGGCGCTCAGGAGCTTTGAAAACGGTATGCGGTTTGAAGATGAAATACCGGTGAATCCGAAATGCACGCCTTTTCAGAGAAAAGTATATGAAGAAATATCAAAAATCCTCCCAGGCGAAACGGCCTCGTATTCTGAGATTGCTCAAAGAATCGGAAATAAGAACGCTTCCCGTGCCGTAGGACAGGCGCTTAACAAAAATCCCATCTGGATTTTTATCCCCTGTCACCGCGTGATCGGAAAAAACAAAGCCCTCACGGGCTTTGCCGGAGGGCTTGAACTTAAAAAGATGCTTCTTGAGCATGAAAGGAACGTTTATTTCGCAAAAAGCTCCGCAATCTGTACGGCGTTCGTCGCAGCGCCCTTTCGAACCTGATCGCCGCAGCACCAGAGGGTAAGACCATTGTCGCCGGAAATAAGGTCTCTGCGGATGCGGCCGACGTATACCAGATCCTGATCGGTGGTATCAAGCGGCGTAGGATAGTTTCTGCCGTTTAAATCTTCCGTAAGAACGCAGCCGGGCGCGGAGGCAACGGCCTTTTTAACATCCTCGATGGAAACGGGATTCTTGGTCTTGATCTGAACGCTGATGGAATGGGAACGCATGACAGGTACGCGAACACAGGTGCAGCAGACCTTAAGATCAGGAAGATGCATGATCTTTCTTCCCTCGTTTTGCATCTTCATTTCTTCCGTCGTATAGCCGTTTTCGATTTCAGAGCCGATCTGCGGAATGACATTGGAAAGAATCTGACACGGGAAGGTGCTGTTTATCTTCTCTTCGCCCTTTGCTTCTGCAATAATCTGGTTTTCTAGTTCTTCGATGCCCTCGCGTCCGGCGCCGGAAACGGCCTGATAGGTGCATGCGACCATGGATTCGATCTCGGCAATTTTGCTGATGCCGCCCACGGCGACCATTGTGATGATGGTAGAGCAATTGGGGTTTGCGATAATGCCGTTGTGCTTAAGCGCGTCCTCGGGGTTGATCTCAGGAACGACGAGCGGAACATCGTCGTCAAGACGGAAAGCAGAGGAATTATCAATATACACTGCGCCTGCTTTTTTGATTGCGGGCGCAAATTTTTTGCTCATGGCATTGCTGACAGCGCCGAGAACGACGTCCATGCCGATAAAGGCGTCGTCATTAGCTTCCATAACGGTGACTTCGGTATTGCCGAAAGGCAGTTTCGTGCCTGCGCTCTTAGCGCTGGCCAGGGCGCGCAATTCGCCGATGGGAAAATTGCGTTCATAAAGCACCTTAAGCATTTCGCGGCCGACAGCTCCAGTTGCGCCAAGAATAGCGAGATTGATTTTCTTCATAGGAAAAAGCCTCCTTTATTCGTTTATGCGGGCGAAGAAGCTTTCTCCGGACGCATTCATTGTATTTACTAAAGAAATATGATCAATGGGTTTTGTTACGATCAGCATCCAATGTTCTTTCTGAACCATCGATTCTGCCAAGTCCTTGAAAGTGTCTTCGTATTTTTCATCCACGCGGACATAGTATCTGTGTTTTTCCGATATGATTTCTCCGATTTCCGTAAGGCTGTCTATCAGCATATGCCTTGCGCCGGAAATGATTCTGTTAAGATCGGCAATTACATTGGCAGCGGTAGGATATTTACCTGCGCCCTGACCGGAGAAAGAGAACAAACCGGATTTTTCGCCGACATAGTATGCATAATTTATGTTTTTCTCAATGGCAGCCTGGGCGGTACCTTTCCTGAAAAGATGGACGCATACATCGGCGGACAAGCCTTTCTCTGTCTTTTTCGCCGATGCGATCAGGCGCGGAGAAAGCGACTTTTCTTTAAAGTAGGAAATATCCTCCGGGAGAATGCTTCGTATACCGCTTACGGGGATATCGCATGCTTTTACATGATACCCGAAGCCGACAGCAAGGCCCAGAATCAGCTTTCTTTGTGCGTCGAGACCATCGACGTCGCTTGAAGGATCAGCTTCTGCATACCCGAGCGCCTGCGCTTCCTTAAGCGCCGCGTCATAAGTCAAAGAATCGGTTTCAATTCTGTCCAGCATGTAATTTGTTGTTCCGTTCAGAATGCCGCCGAATTCAATGATATTATCGCATGCCGCCTGATCGAAAAGACTTCTGAGGACCGGAATTCCGCCGCCGCAGGCAGCGCTGAACATGAACGCCGCGCCGGTTTTTTTTGCTGCGGCTTTCAGCTCCGTCATCGCTTCGCTGACAAGATACTTGTTCGCGGTTACATAGTGCTTTCCGGCATTCAGGCATTTAAGCGCATAGGTTCTTGCAGGCTCCAGGCCGCCCATCGTCTCAACGACCGCCTCAATTTCCGGATCGTTTACTATGTCTGTGATATCGGTGGTCATATTATCCATCCACGCTCTCAGATCGAGCGTGCGTTTCACTTCGATGTTTGGATTTGCGGATGCATACTCATATACACCGCTTCCGATTTTTCCCATACCGAGAATCGCTATCTTCATGGTAGCCTCCGAAACATTATTTTAACATGTCCGCGATGTAAAAACACTTGTTTTTGAATAGAAAACATTGTATCATAAACAGAAGAGAAAATCAAGTGAAATCTTCGGAGGACAATATGGCAGAGTTTACCAGTAGCAGAAACAAAAATTTGACGGCCAGCGCATATGAAGCGGTTTTTATGGGGCTTGCGCCGGACGGCGGACTGTATGTGCCCGAAAATATCCCGTCTTTAAAAATTGAAGAAGTATTGAATGACACGTACAGCGACATGGCGAAAAGAGTCCTAAAAGGAATGCTCCCCTCTTTTACGGACGAGGAAATCTCTAAAAGCGCCGATGAAGCCTATCTGTATCATTTCGATTCGAAGGATGTTGCGCCGCTTGTGAAAACCGGCGAAGCATATACGCTCGAGCTTTTCCACGGAGAGACCTGCGCATTTAAAGACGTAGCGCTTTCGATTCTTCCGCGCCTTATGACAAGAGCCAGAAAAGCCCTTGGAAAAGAAGATAAAATCCTCATCCTGACGGCGACATCCGGCGATACCGGCTCTGCAGCCATGAACGGGTTTCGGGATGTTGAAGGAACCGGAATCATCACATTCTTTCCTGACGGCGGCGTAAGCGACATTCAAAAGGCGCAGATGACCAAGATGCAGGGCGATAATCTTCTGGCGTGCGCTGTCAAAGGAAATTTTGACGATTGCCAGACAATGGTAAAGAACATGTTTTCAAATCTTGTTCCTCCATCCGGCATTCGCTTATCCAGCGCAAACTCCATCAACATCGCGCGCCTCGCCCCTCAGATCACGTATTATTATTGGGCATATGCGCGCCTCGTAAAGGATCATGACCTTGCAATCGGCAAGAAAATCGATTTTGTCGTTCCTACGGGCAACTTCGGCGATATCCTCGCGGGATTCTATGCAAAATGCATGGGACTACCGATTGGAAAACTGATTTGCGCATCGAACGCAAACAATGTTCTAACCGATTTCATCAAAACGGGCGTATATGACAGAAAACGAGAATTCAAAAAGACAATTTCGCCATCTATGGATATCCTCATTTCCTCAAATCTTGAAAGACTTTTATATCTTGCAGAAGGCAAGGACGACAAAAAAGTTGAAGCGCATATGAAATCGCTCAAAGAGACGGGCGAATACAAAGTATCGGATTGTGCGCTGAGTTTTATCCAGGAGAACTTTATCGGTTATTCGTTTGATGATGATGAAGCCAAGGCGCAGATCAGGAAGGTTTACGAAAAGGAAAACTATCTGATTGATCCCCACACCGCCGTCGCGTTCTGCGCAATGGAAGCATACAAAAATGAGCATAAAGACAGTGTGTGCGTGGTGCTTTCAACAGCGAGCCCTTACAAATTCTCAGACACCGTAATGGATGCGCTCGAAATTCAGAAGCCTCAAGATGCATTTGAGAGAATTTCTGTATTGGAAAACAAGACAAACGTCAAGGCCCCTAAAATGATTGAAAAGCTGAAAGACGGAAAAATGATTCATAAGGATGTAATTGAAGTGAAAGATGCGTTTGACTATGTTCTTGGAAAGGCGGAAAAGATATGCAAAGCGTAAAAGTGAAAGTGCCTGCGACGAGCGCAAACCTTGGCCCCGGTTTTGACAGCCTGGGAATCGCCCTTACGCTCTATGCCGATTTTGATTTTGAACTGATGGATGAAGGGCTGATTATCGAAGGATGCCCCGAAGAATACAAAAATGAAAACAATCTTGTGTATACTGCGTTTCGGGGATTATACTGGCGTCTTGGAAAACGCGCGCCGGGCGTAAAAATCAAGATTCATTCCGATATTCCGCCGACCCGCGGCCTGGGATCTTCTTCCGCAATGCTGACCGGCGGCGTACTGGCAGCCAACTATTTCCTTGGAAATCCCTATTCGAAGGAAGAGCTCCTGCAGATTCTTACGGAATTTGAGGGGCATCCGGACAATGTTTCTCCTTGTCTGTACGGAGGCCTGACGGCTACGGCAGTGCACGGCGAAAAACCGTATATGGTTTCTTTTCCTGTAAATGAGAATATCCGCTTCTGCGCGATGATTCCCTCCTTTGAGCTTTCAACGCAGGCGTCGCGCATGGCGATTCCGACGGTGATCAATCATAAGGATGCGGTGTTTAATGTTTCCCGCATTGCGCTTTTGTTGAAAGCGTTTGAAACTGCGGATGAAGCGCTTTTCTCCGTCGCGCTCAATGACCGCCTGCACCAGCCCTACCGCGAGCATCTGATTGACGATTACAAGACGGTGCGTTTAAATGCGCTTGCCTGCGGCGCGTTGGGAATGTATCTCTCCGGCGCCGGTCCTACCCTGATTGCCGTTTATTCGGACAATGCGTTTCCTGAGCGCGTTGAGAAGCTTATAAGCGGTATCAGAAACGAATGGATTGTAAAACCGCTGGATGTAGACAGACAGGGCGCTGTGATTGAGGAGATGTAAAATGGGTTCAAACGGATATTATATCGTAGACAAAAGCATATTGCCGGACTATTTTGAAAAGGTGATCGAAACCAAAAAACTGCTTTCTGCGGGTACCGTCAAGGAAGTGAGCGCAGCTGTCAAGATTACCGGCATTTCACGCAGCACTTATTACAAATACAAGGATTTCATCTTTGAAAAAGAAGAAACGCTTTCGGAAAGAAAGGCCGTGTTTCTTATGCTCCTCAATCATGAGAAGGGCGTTCTTTCAAAGGTACTGACGGCAATGAGCGATAACGGCGCGAATATCATTGCAATTACGCAAAGTCCGCCGATCGCGTCCCGCGCTTCGGTTACGCTGACATGCGATATTTCAAGATTGATCGCAGATGTTCCGGCGCTTCTTAACGGGATCCTGGAGATTCCCGGCGTTGAACAGGCAACATTGATCTCTATGGAATAAAAGAAAAAGGCTTAAAAATTGAAAATCGGGCATGATATCATCAGGAGTTGATGTTCATGCCCGACTTTTTTTATTCTGCGGAAGAAATCCTAAGGGAAAAACCCGCAAATTCGATAGGTGAGAACAGGGAAAAACTTAAGAAAATATTCCATATCCCCCAAAACATGGACGTCTGCCTGAAAGAATTCAAAGCATCTGATTTCGATGTTATGCTTGCTTATATTGACGGACTGGTAGATTCTGAAAAGCTTTCAGAGGCGGTAATAAAACCGCTGATCGAACTCAAAGAGGATGTTTCACCGGATGACAGAATCGGTTTTTTGAAGACACATGTTTTATACGCGCCGCAGACAAGCGCGGCGGAAAGCTTTGGTGACATTTCCCGGGAAATGTTATCCGGCATCTGTGTTTTGTTTGCGGATAATTGTGATCAGGCGCTGTTTATTGATTTAAGAAGATTCCCCCATCGTCCGGTTAACCGTACGAACAACGAATCGGTCGTTCTTGGTTCGCAGGAAGGGTTTGTTGAGAATATCCGGATGAATATTTCCCTTATCCGAAAAAACATACGTTCAGCCGATCTTGTTACAGAAATCATGGATATCGGATCCAAAAACAGGACGAAGGCGGCGATTATGTACATTGACGGGACTGCAGATATGGAAATTGTCAATGAGGCAAAAAGGCGGCTTAAGGCAATTTCAGATGAAACGCTGATGGGAACCGGCCAGATTCAGCAGCTGATTGAAGATCATCCGATGTCGATCCTCCCGCAGATTCTCCAGACAGAGCGGCCGGACAGGGCGGCAGCAGGCCTTTATGAAGGTCAGTTTGCAATATTGACGGACAATTCCCCCTATGCGCTTTTGGGCCCTTCAACGATCTTCCATTTTATCCATGCTTCTGACGACAGCTTTATGAGATGGCAGTACGGTATGTTTGTAAGACTTATAAGGATTCTTGGAATTGTTCTTTCGCTTATGCTGCCCGGTATGTATATAGCGCTTACCCAGTTTCATTCCCATCTGATTCCGATGAACCTGATATCGTCAATTTCTGAAGCAAGAGCAAATGTTCCGTTTTCAATACTCGGCGAAATTCTGTTCATGGAGTTTTCATTTCATCTGATCAATGAAGCCGGAACGAGGATTCCTTCGCAAATCGGGTCCGCGCTTGGCATTGTCGGCGCGCTGATTCTTGGGCAGGCGGCGGTGACGGCAAATATCGCAAGCCCGATCCTGATTATCATTGTCGCTATCACGGGTCTTGGCAACTTCGTAATTCCGAGCTATTCCCTGTCAATTGGCATTCAGATATCAAGGCTCCTGATTCTTTTTGCCGGGGCTGCGTTCGGGCTGTATGGAATTGTGATTGCGTTGTTCCTAATGTCTGTTTCGGTTTGTGCGTTGCGCTCATTCGGCGCTCCTTACGCTTCGCCGATTGCACCGAAACGACCGGGAAAAGGAAATGTGATTTTCAGAATGCCGTTCGGATTTCAAAGAAAAGGCGCTTTCTTTGAAAAAAGGAAAGAAGAAAACAGCATATGATTGAATTGAAGAAATATATGATATGGCCAAACGCAGGACGGAAAATGCGCGCGGATGATCAGGAAATCACGCATTTTCCAATGACGGCGCTTACAGTGGTTTCCGTAACGGCACGGGTTTTCTATATGACTGTAATTGATACGCCCGAAGTGGAAAACAGCGGATGGCTCGCTGCTTTGATCGGCGCTGCTTTTTCGTTTCCTGCTATATTGGGCGCGTATTTTCTGATGAAAAAACATAACGGTACATTAAGTGAAAGTATAACGCAGGCAGCCGGCGAAAAGGTATACCGAATTTTCTGTATGATATTGTCGCTCGCGCTGATGTATGAAACCAGCGCGCTTATTTCGATTCTGACTTCATCCGGCGCGTACGCAACGCTTTACAACATGCATAAGCTTCTTTTACTGATTCCTACAGCGGTTGCAGTTATCTTTGCATGCTCAAAAGGCGGAAACGGCCTGGGCGGTTCGTGCGAAGTCTGGATAAGGATAAACTTGCTTTTGTACGCAGTTGTTTTGCACCTTGAATATGATACTGCTGACATGTCATACATCTTTCCGATTTTGGGGCCGGGGACAAAAGTGCTTTTGAATACCGGGAGAAAAATAATGACATATTATTTGCTGATTCCTGTAAGCTTTATGGTTGAAACCGGATATGCCGTCATCGGAAGAAACGAGCATAAAAAAGCAGCGCCTGAAAGTATACTCAAAGTGTTTTGTTTGTGCATAGGGATCTCATTTCTCCTATTGCTCATTCATTCTTTTATGTATCCTTCTTTGTCTCCTGTTTTTAAAAGCAGGTCAGCCGGTATGGACCTGATGCTTTCAAACGGGCGAAGCAACAGGACGGTCCAGCTTCCGATATTAATTATCTGGTTTTCATCGCTTTTTATCTGTGCATCCTACATGCTGTTTGCATCAGGGTGGCTTATGAACAGAGCGCTAATGGAAAAAGGACGCAAGTGTCAGTTTCTCCTTGGCATTATATCAATGGTAATTGCGCTATTCAGACTCTCTGATCAAAGCCGCTCAGCTGCATTTTCTGCGGGGCTCGGGCCGCTTTTAAGCTTTGCATTTTTGACTCTTGCCTGTGTATCCTTGTTTAAGAAGAAAGAGAAAGCAAAATGAAAAAACTGATTCTATGTTTGGCTTTACTGCTCTTTTTGTCGGGATGTGCGCCGTCATACAGAATTGAAAATCAGGCGCATGCAGTCAGCATGGGCATCGACTATGAAGATGATATAATGACGGTTACTGTGCTGGTGCCCAATCTCGCCTCTCCCGTTCAGAAGGAAGAAAATTCGTCGTCAAGCTATCAGATTTATTCTGCGAGCGCAGAGAATTTTGAAACGGCAAACAATATCCTTCACGCGTCTCTTCCGCAGCAGCTGAATCTGACGCATCTGAAAACAATTGTATTTTCAAAATCCTTCAGCAAAAGCGATAAGTTTTATGAAACGATAGATACATTTATGAATGTGTTTTTAATCACAGGAAGCGCGGAGGTTATTGTGACGGAGAAAAGCGCCAAAGTTCTGATTGAGAATCAGAAACCGCATATCGGAATCCGGCTGTCGATCACAATCCCTGCGATGCTTTCCTATCATGCGCAGAATGGCTTCATTCCCTCATGCACGCTGTCAAATCTTTATGCGGGTCTTAAAGGAAGATATTCAACCGCTCTGTGTACGCTGGCAGATACATCAGGAATAAGCGATAAAGGAAAGGATAAAGATGCGTACATGCCGGGTGAACTGAATCGTAAAGGCGAAAACAAAAACGAATATTTGGGTGCGGCGCTGTTTGACAGACGAAGATTGGCAGGCGTGATCAATGGGCGCGAGATGCAAATGTGCTATTTTTTGATGGGAGATTCAAGCAGGATCGTAGATTTTGCTTCTCCTTACGCGATGCGGGTATCCACAAGAAAAAGAAGAAATGTGAATGTCGATGTGAGCGGAGACGAGGCGTACATTGAAGTAACATTATTTCTTGATATTGCAACGATAGACGATGAGATGGACATAAAGAGTATTGAAAAACAGATGACTGAAGAGTTTTACAATGTAATCTCCAAATGCCAAAGCCTTAGCGTAGAGCCGTTCGGATTTTCAGAATATGCTGCAAGAAAATTTAAGGACTCAGAATCTTTTGAGGAGTATTTATGGCTGGATAAATTTGCGAAGGCTGATGTAAAAATAAATCTCGAATTGAACGGAGAAAAGTGATTTGTCGCTTGACAAATCACTTGGTTAGGAGTACTTTATTTATAGGAATTTTATATACTAAAGTGATAATGAACATAGGACAGTGAGATAAGATTATGATTACTGTGCTTGTAAATCCATTTTCCGGCAGCGGCAAGGCATTAAAAATCCTGCCTGATATTGAAGCGCTTTTGAAACAGGATAAGATCAAGTATGTCGTTAAGCATACAAAGAACACCGGAGATGCGTTTGATTTTGCAAAGGAAGCCGTAAAATCTGCGCACGAAGCAATCATTGTTGCCGGCGGAGACGGAACAATGAGCGAAGTGGTTCACGGCGTTGTCGGAAGCGCAGTCGCGATTATTTTTGCTCCTTGCGGAACGGGCAATGATTTTGTAAAGTGTATGCATATACCGGTTGAACCGATTGCGGCAATCAAAAAACAGCTCTCTTCCCCGCTTCGCAGGCTCGACTATGCAACGGTAAACGGAAGAGCCTTTTTGAACGTTTGCGGCGCCGGCTTTGATGTTGAAGTTTTAAGGCATCTGGAAGGCTACAGAGAAAAAATGTCCGGTATGAAGGCGTATCTTTTTGCGCTTAAGGATGCGCTTAAGGATTATAAGCCGCTGGACGTAATGATATCCATTGACGACGAACCGTTTGAAAGAAAAAAGCTGTGCATTCTCTCTGTCGGAAACGGTAAATTTATCGGCGGCGGCATGAAGGCTGTGCCCGATGCGGTTCCGTATGACGGCCTTTTGAACATCGTAATGATCAAAACACTTAGGAAATGGATGATTCCCTTCCTTCTTCCGTTATTTATCAGCGGAAAGCATACGGGTCTTTCGATTACTACCACAAAAACATGCAAACGCGTACGCATCCAGATGGATAACATGACCATGCAATTGGACGGCGAACTTATGGACACAAATAACGCCGACATCGCTATCGTTCCAAGCGGCGTCGGCGCAAGATACTAATCAAGAGAAATATTCAGATAATCCATAATGCCGTGGACGGCGCCGATCACCAGCTTTTCCTGGTATTCGGCGCTGTTTAATTTTACGTCTTCATCGGGGTTGGTCATATAGCCCATTTCGACAAGAACGCTGGGAACTTTGGACCAATTAAGGCCGGTATAGGTATTGCGCTGGAAGATGCCGTCTTTTTTCGCGCCGGTTTCCTGAACCATATGCTTAAGAAGCTTTTCAGCGAGTGCATAGCTTTCTTTGTGGCAATCGCCGGTCAAACGCACATACATTCCCATTCCCTGAACATACGGATCTGTAGAACCGTTGCAATGCATTCGCAAAACAAGGTCTGCTCCCCACTCGTTCATCATGATTGCCCTTTCCTGATTCGAAATATCAACATCATGGGTTTCACGGGTCATAAGTACTTCTGCGCCAAGCGCCTCAAGGAGATCCCGAAGCTTCAAAGAGATTTCAAGTACCGTTACATATTCTGCAATATTCGTCGTTGTCCCGCGGGTTCCGGAAGCAACCTTTGCTTTTCTTTCATAAGTTCCGGGCATGGAAATTTCAAGATCGTTGTTTGCTTTCAGCTGATGCCCGGGATCAATGCCGATTTTATAACCTTTGAGCGGAAATGCATCGACTCCCGTAAGCTTTGAAAAGATCACAATGTCACCTCTTTCAGAAAAGCAGGAAAAACCTGAAAGCAAAAAAGCAAGAATTAAAAGGAAAACAAAATACCGTTTCATATCCATCATCCCCCTTTACGGTTAGACGGAGAGAAACGGTATTTTGTTCCATAAATGAGAAATAATTTTATGCTTTTTCAAGCTCACCGTTCAATTCTTTTTTATTCTGTTCGTTGATTGCCATAAGCACATCGCTTATGCGCGTTACATCAAACAGCTGAATGGAGCCATACGGCGCGTTGAGAAGCGTTTCGATCGCGTAGCGGTATACTTTCAGTTCTTCAATGATCTTTTCAAGGCTCTTCGGGTCTTCGTCAGCAGTAGCCAGAATGTAAGAAATCTTATCCGTCATATTGTGACCGAGCAAAAGAAGAAGAGAGCCCATTGATTCGGGATACTTGACGAAGAAAAGGTTTTCCTTTACACCCTCTTCAATAACATCGTCAACCAGAGGCTGCATAAGGCGCATGCTTGTGAGCTTCATCTGCTCTCGGAGCATGACCTGGCCTTCTTTATAAGCAACTCTGAGCATCAGCGCGATGAAATCCATGCTGTCCTGATTGAAAATGGAAGACATTCCGAAAAGAAGATTGAGCTTTTCTACCGCGTTCAGGTTGCCTTCGCTGATGATACGCTCGGTCTCTTCGAAGGATGCGATGGTGCGCTTTTCACAAATCGCTTCAAGAAGCGAAAGCTTACTTTCAAAGTGGTGGTAAAATCCGCCTTTTGAAAGATGCAGCTCGTCAAGCACGTCCTGAACGGAGGTCTCTTCATATCCCTTTTGATAGAAAAGCCGTTCAGCCGTATCGATAATGGCTGCTCTGCGCGCATCTCCCTTACGCATCGTCTGTTCACGCCCCGATTCCGAATAATATTACCATACTGCGGTCTGTTTTCATTATACAAAACCGAACACAGTCTGTCAATAGTTTTATTTCGATTTTATAAAATATTATTACAGAATCGTGTCGAATTATAGGCTGATTTATTCGTCCAAGGATTCAAAAGGCAGATGATCAGCATAAAGATCCGCAAAATCAGGGTGTGCAGCCAGCTCGATATAGCGGGAACGCGATTGAATCATGTCGAGATTTGCGCGCGCCTCCTTGCTGACAAGTGCGATTCGTGCGCCTTCGCCGGCAGCATTTCCGATCGGACGGATTTTCGAAAGAAGCGACTTCGGTAGTAATCCAATCCTGCATGCGTTTTCAAGATTGATGAAATTTCCGAATCCGCCCGCAATCAGGACTTCGTCTATATCACTTTCAGAAATCCCGGATTCGGAAATGAGAATATCAATTCCGGCGGCGATGGCAGCTTTGGCCAGCTGAATCTCACGGATATCCTTTTTTGCGAGATAGACGTTTTCTGTAATATGATAATCCTCTGACATTCTGCCCATCGGAGAAATAATGCCTTCTTCAATGAGACAAGCGGTAAGATCGATCAGACCGCTTCCGCAAATGCCGGATGCAGGAAAATTGCGGATGGTGGAGTACGCGAGCTTTCCGTCGATAATCTCTGCATGGTCAATAGCGCCTTTTACCGCGCCCGTACCTGAGGTGATGTGCGCGCCTTCAAAAGCAGGTCCGGCAGCGCATGAACAGCAAAGAATGTTTCCTTTATGAACAAGCGCAATTTCGCCGTTGGTTCCGATGTCAATGAGGAGAAGGGTTTTTTTCGTAGTGTGAAATTCTGCAGCGAGCATAGCTGAGAGCGTATCTGAACCGACGTACCCTGAAATGCAGCCGCCGAAGTATGCGTTTGCTCCGAAAAACTCTGAGGAAAAGCCAAGTGTGTACTCAGGCGTAAACGGCGCTGCCGAAAGGCCAAGCGCTGATTTTCCGGTAAGAAAATGCATCATTGCAGTGTTTCCTGCGAATGAATAAGAAGAAACGGCCTCTCCTTTTTTTCCTGATTTGATGAGAAGGGATTTCGTGAGAGAAGAAACGGCATGCTGGATTTCATTTTGCAAAACAAAAGCATTTTTGCTGTTTTCAATGGAAAACGCAATTCGCGAAACGACATCCGCGCCATGCGCTCTTTGAGGATTGAGCATTGTTTCGCTTGCCAGAACTTCTCCGGATGCAAGATCCATCAAAAAAGCGGCAAGCGTGGTTGTTCCGATATCAATGGCAATTCCAAGACCCTTCTCGCCATCGGTGATCAGATTGGTCTTGCTGACGTCGGCAAGAATTTCTGCGGACTCGCTGGTTACATATATTGTGATATCGTCTGAAATGTAACTTTTGCATGCGAGCGCGTAGCCTTGAGGTGATTCTGAGGTGGATTTGAAAGCGCCGTCCACTTTGACAAGGCATTTTCCGCAGACGCCTCTTCCGCCACAGGGCGCATGAATGCCGGCGCCGGCTCTCGCAAGCACATCCATAAGCCGTTCTCCGTCGTTTGCATTCAGGGAAAGCGTTTTATTATCATATACAATTTTTGCGGTATATGTCATTTTCTTCCCCTTCTCTGCGTTTTCTCTTTTGCTGATTTTGCGTTCCTGTTCACGGTATTCGGCTTGGGTTCAGAATTTCTTCTTGCGCGACTGTCCTTTGAGGAAGCATTTTTTAAAGATTCGTGTCCTGAGGCTTTGTGCGTGCGCTCCTGCCTGCGGTCGGTAGAAATTCGCGCTCCGGCACTCTTTTTAGACGATTCGGTTCTATCATATGGCGGAATCAGGCATCCTGCACCCCAGCCGATCAAATCGTCTCTGCCGGCTTTTTTTAGCGCTTTTATGACCAAGGCGCGGTTCTGCGGACGGTCATACTGCATAAGAGCGCGCTGCATTTCCTTTTCTTCGTACGTCTTTGCAACATATACGCTCTTCATGTCCCTGGGATCCAGACCCGTATAGAACATTGCGGTAGAAAGCGTACCCGGCGTCGGATAGAAATCCTGCACCTGGTCGGGATGCAGATTGTTTTTCTTCATGTAAACAGCCAGCTGAATCGCGTCATTCAGTGTGCAGCCGGGATGGCTGGACATAAAGTACGGAACGATATACTGATCCATTTTATGCGCTTTGTTCGCTTCTTTGAACCTTCGAAGGAATTCGTCAAACACTTCTACATTCGGTTTGCCCATATATTTAAGCGCGTTCGGCGAGGCGTGTTCCGGCGCCACTTTCAACTGACCGCTGATATGGTGTTTAACAAGCTCGTTTAAAAATGTATTCTTTTTGTCGAGCATCATGTAGTCAAAACGGATACCGGAACGGACAAACACCTTTTTGACGTTCGGAAGCGAACGAAGGGAGCGAAGAATGTCGACATATTCGCTGTGATCAGCCTCCACATTTTTACAGGGCGACGGGAACAGGCACTGGCGCTGTTTGCACGTTCCGCATTTAAGCTGCTTTTTGCATGCCGGGAAACGGAAATTCGCAGTCGGACCGCCGACATCGTGAATATAGCCTTTGAAATTCGGTTTTTGCGTAAGAAGCCTGGCTTCGGACAAAATGGATTCCTTGCTGCGGGAAGTTACGATTCGGCCCTGATGAAATGTGAGCGCACAGAAATTGCATGCGCCAAAGCATCCGCGTTCAGAAGTGATGGAGAATTCCACTTCCTGAAGCGCGGGAATGCCGCCCTGATCGTCGTAAATGGGATGCCAGGATCTTTTGTACGCAAGCGCATAAACTTGATCAAGTTCCTGACTTGTAAGGGGCATTGCGGGGATATTCTGAACCAAATATCTTGCGCCGTGTTTCTGCGCAAGGCGCTTTCCTCGGATCGGATCCTGTTCATTATACTGGCTGAGAAATGCGCGCGCATAGGCTTTTTTGTCGGCCATGACTTCTTCGGCAGATGAAATGACAATTGCATCATCCGGCGCATTTTTTGCCATAATACAGGTTCCGGGAATATCCATTTCAGAAAAAGGTCTGCCCTCTTTCATCCATTTTGCAACCTGCAGAATTGTGTTTTCGCCCATACCGTACATAAGGACGTCAGCGCCTGAATCTACAAGGATGGAGTTTCTGACGCGGTCGTCCCAGTAGTCGTAATGCGCAAAACGCCTGAGCGATGCTTCTACGCCGCCAATTCCGATCGGAATGGAGCCGTATGCTTCGCGGATTCTGTTTGCATACACAATGGTTGCCCTGTCAGGCCGGTATCCGGCTTTTCCGCCGGGAGAATAGCTGTCGGTGTTTCTGTGCTTTTTGGCTGCTGTATAATGATTGACCATGGAATCAACTACGCCGGATGTGACCAGAAAGCCGATTTTCGGTTCGCCGAACTGCATGAAAGCGGTCTTGTTGTGCCAATCAGGCTGAGGAAGCATACAAACGCGATATCCGGCCTTCTCCAAAACACGCGAAATGATGGCAAGACCGAAAGACGGATGATCCACATAGGCGTCGCCCGTTACATAAACAAAATCAGGTCTGTCCCATCCTCGTTTTTCCATTTCCTCTCTGGTGATCGGAAGAAATCCTTTCGTTGATCGCATCTCTCAATCCCTCTATACACTCAGTGTGTCTTTTACAATTTCAGTCATTACTTCGACAGCGCCTTTTAACAGTTCCTCATTCTTTTTATTGATTTCAAAGTATGAGATGCTCGGCGGATTGCCAGGCATGAGGCGCATGCATTTTTTGTGTTTTTCCATGGCGGAAATGAGCTTCATAATGTCAATATCCGCCATCATGGAAAAGCGCATGACGAGCGCGTCTCCCTTGCTCTGAATCAGATCGATACCGATTTTTTCGGCGAGTGACTTGAGCTGTGCGATATCAATAAGATTCATGACAGGCTTGGTCGGATCACCGAAGCGGTCAATGAGCTCCTCGATAAGATCGTCCCTTGCGTCGTTTGAATCGATACCTGCAATCTTTTTGTACATTTCAATGCGCATGACATCGCTTGTGACATACTCCTGCGGAAGATATGCGTCCGCCTTGATCTCGATGCGCGTCTGAATGTCGCCCTGGCTCATATCGCCGCGCATCTCTCTTACGGTGTCTTCGATCATCTTGACATAAAGATCATAGCCGACCGAAGCCATATGTCCGCTTTGCTCGGCGCCGAGAAGATTGCCGGTTCCTCGGATTTCAAGGTCGCGCATTGCAACGCGGAAACCCGAGCCGAATTCAGTGAATTCACGAATAGCGCTTAATCTCTTCTCGGCATCCGGCGTAAGCACCTTGTTTGGGTTTATCGTCAGATACGCATACGCCAGCCGGTTGCTTCGGCCGACACGGCCGCGAAGCTGATAAAGCTGGGACAAGCCGAATCGATCGCTTTCGCAAACGATCAGCGTATTGGCTCTGGGAACGTCAAGTCCGGCCTCGATAATGGTTGTACAAAGGAGAACATCGAACTTGCCCTCGTAAAAGTCAAGCATGACGTCTTCCAGCTGATGCTCGCGCATCTGTCCGTGGCCCACGCATATGCGCGCTTCCGGAACCAGCTTTTTAAGCCGCTGATACATCATGTCAATCGTCTGTACGCGATTGTGAAGCACATATACCTGGCCGCCTCTTGAAAGCTCGCGCAGGATTGCATCGCGAATGAGACCGTCGGAATATTCGACTACATAGGTTTGGACGGGATAACGCTCTTCCGGCGGTGACTGGAGAAGCGACATATCGCGGATTCCGACCATGGACATATGAAGGGTGCGTGGAATGGGCGTAGCAGAAAGAGTCAGAACATCGATGTTCTTTTTGTATTGCTTAATGGCCTCTTTATGGCCAACGCCGAACCGCTGTTCTTCGTCGACAACCAGAAGGCCAAGATCTTTATAGGCAATATCCTTATTCAAAAGGCGGTGTGTTCCGACAATAATATCAATTTTGCCGGCCTTCAGATCCTCAATGATTTTTTTCTGCTCGGCAGCGGATTTGAAACGGCTGAGAGAGTCCACTTTTACCGGGAAATTGTGAAAGCGGTTCAGAATGGTTGCGTAATGCTGCTGGACAAGGATGGTTGTCGGCGCAAGGAGCGCAGCCTGCTTTCCGTCCATAATGCATTTGAAGATGGCTCGAAGCGCAACCTCCGTTTTTCCATAGCCGACGTCGCCGCACAAAAGGCGATCCATGACCTGCGGCTTTTCCATGTCGCGTTTGATTTCTTCGATGGCAGTGAGCTGATCCGGTGTTTCTTCAAAGGGAAAAGCGTCTTCGAATTCTCTCTGCCAGGGCGTGTCTTTGGAGAAGGCATATCCTTCCACCGTGCGGCGCTCTGCATAGAGTTTAATAAGGTCTCCGGCGATCTCTTTGATCGAGGACTTTACTTTGGCTTTCTGCTTCTGCCATTCCCCGCCGGACAAACGATTGAGCTTTGGAACTTCGCCTTCAGAACCGATGTATTTCTGAACACGGTCCAGCTGATCGGTCGGTACATACAATTTGTCGCTGCCCTGATAGCGGATATGAAGAAAATCACGCAATTTTCCTTCGCTTGACAAGCGAACGGTGCCCATGTACTGACCGATACCATGGTTTTCATGTACAACAAAATCGCCGACGTTCAGATCCGTGAACGCAGCCATCTTGTTTCCGGTTCTAGCAACGGCATGCGTTTTCTTTTTGCCGAGACCGAAAATATCCGATTCTGCCAGAACTGCAAATTTTATTTCGGGATATACAAAGCCCTTGGAAACGGCTCCGGGCAAAATCATCGGAAGACCTTTTTCAAGAGATACGGGTGCTTCTTCATAGAAAGAGACGACTTCATTTGTTTCAAGAAGCGACGCGCTCAGCCGCTTTCCGCGGGCGACGCCGCCAGCCAGAAGCGCGATGCGCCATCCGTCGTTTTTCCATTTACTGATGTCGCGCGCAAGCTCTCTGGCGTTTCCGGAATAGCCTGTTGCGTTCATGCATTCGAATTTGAAAAGGTTTTTGATCTTAAAATCCGAATGCTGGCGTAAAAACGGCTGCATGATGATGGTTGAATGCTTGTCGAAAAGAGGAATCAGCTGATCAAAAGTGAGCAATAGTTCCCCTTGCTCTTTGAAAGCTTCATCCCTTTCCATGGCAGCCTTGAAATATTCCTCATATTCCAGCATCCTGTTTTCGCATCTGTCGCGCAAGCGATCCGGCTGATCGAGGACGATTACGGGATTGTCCTGATAATCGAGAATCGTATCGCACTTGTCATACAATATATGGATCAGCGCTTCTCTGCCGTCTACAAGCCGATCTGCCCTGAGCGCTTCGACAATGGGCGAATACTTTTTCTGAAGCGTGGAACGAGGAATGAGATTCTTTTTGACCTCAGGCTTCTTGGCCTTTTTCGGTTTCTTCTGAAGGTCAAACATCGACGGCATTTCTTCAAGCAGACCGTCGTTTCCCGCCGTGATCTCAAAGAACTCCTCAAAAGGCATAAGATCGAATTCTTTTTCGATTTTTCTCTGGCGGTCTTCGGTGTCCTCGGCTTTCCTCAGAGAAAGCATGCTGTCGATTTTATCGGCGGCTCTTTTGGCTTCGTCGCCGCTGATCAGAATCTCGCTTGCCGGATATAGCTTAACTTCCTTAAGACGGCTGACGCTTCTTTGCGTAAGAACGTCAAAATCGCGCAGCGAATCCACTTCATCATCAAAAAACTCGATGCGCACTGCGTTTTGACTCCCGACCGGATAGACATCGAGGATTCCGCCGCGAAGCGCGCACTGACCCTTTGCATCAACAATGTCGACGCGTTCATAACCCGCGCGGACAAGCTTCTCGATGAGCTTGGCAGGCTCCAAGCATTCGCCTTCGGATACGCTGATTACATTTTCAAGAAAACGCTTCTTTTCGATAAGCCTATGCATAAGCGCATCGGCAGGAACGACGAGCATCTTTACTTCGCCGGATACGAATCTTCCGATTGCTTCCAGTCTGCGCTGGGACAATTCCTTGCTGGAAGCAGCGGCATGAAGAAAAGAAACTTCTCGTGCCGGAAGCATTGCAGCCCCTCCGGACATGATTGCGTTGAAGTCATCCACAATATGCGCGCCAGCAGAGTCGTTTGGACATACGACAATAAAGGGACGGTTCAAGTCCCTTACAAGTCCGCACAGAATATGAACGCGCTGGCTGTCATCAGCGCCGTATACATATTGCGTTTCTATACGCCCGACGGCTTGTGTGAGATCATTATAGGCTTTAATCTCTTTTAGCGGCTCGAGCAAAAATGCGTTTTTGATCGTGTTTTCCATTGAACATCCTTATTTGCGTCCGACAAAAGCACGGACGGCATCCAGTCCTTCTTTCAGATACACTTCCACTGCCTGCGCAGCTTTTGTATATCCTTCGTTCATGAGATTTGCGGTTTCTTCATTTTCCGGTCTGCAAAGAACATAATCCTTGAGATCCCACTTTTCAGGCGGCCTTCCGATGCCGACGCGGATTCTGGGAAAATCCGTGCGCCCCAGAAGTGAAATAATATTTCTCATGCCGTTGTGCGTGCCGGCGCTGCCGTCCGCACGGAAACGTACCTTTCCCTCAGGAAGATCAACGTCGTCATAAAGCACGATCAATTGGTCATATTCCGGTTTGTACCAATTGACGAGCTGCACAACGCTTTCTCCGGACAGATTCATAAAGGTCTGGGGCTTACAAAGAACCGCCCTTTGCCCACCGATGATTCCTTCACCGACAATTGCTTTGCACTTGTTCTTTTCGACGTTTATTTTGTTTCTTGAAGCAAGAATATTGATGATTTCAAAGCCTACATTGTGCCTTGTGCGTTCATATTTTGCGCCGGGATTTCCAAGACCGACAATAACGTACATAAATGCCTCCGATTGATATACTCATAGCGGGCAGACGAATTAGGACGTCCTCCCGCAAAATTGTATGATGTCGATTCAGCTATTTTATCATTGATGAGGGCTGCTTGTCAACCTAAAAGGCGGATACGAACAATCGTTTCCGCCTTTTTCAAAAATTATTCAATTGCATGTATAAATTCTTCCGACGGACTAACCACGCACTTGGCGTTTGCGGCGTCGATTGCATCAAGCGTGAAAAGCGCTTTTACGTCTCTGCACCTTTTTTCTGAGGGCACCGCTGTTGAGATCATGACGCCGATTCCGACAACGGGTGATTGAAACTCTGCCATCATATCAACCATACCCTGAAGCGTTCCGCCGCCTTTTGCGAAGTCGTCGATAATCAGGGCTCGCTGGCCTGCTTTTACAGACCTTCTTGAAAGCGCCATCGTTTCGATATGTCCTGCTTCTCCGCCGGAAATATAGCTGATTTTTACTGCGCTTCCCTCATATGCCTTCGAATCACGCCTTGCGATAACAAGCGGTATGTTGAGCGCACGCGCGGTCATGAGGGCAAGCGGAATTCCCTTTGTCTCCATAGTAAGAACAAAGGATGGCGAATGCTGCCAAAAGCGCATCGCGAAAATGCGGCCGAGGATTTCGCAGATTGCAGGATCACTGGTTATGTCTGAAGTATACAGAAATCCGCCGGGCAGAATTCGAGCGGGATCGGACAGGGTTTTGGAAATGTTATCAAGCGTCTCCTTTACCTTGTCAATAGATAGACTCGGCTGATAGATGACGCCGCCGGATGCGCCGGAAATCGTGTAAACAGTTCCAAGGCCAAATCGGCTAAGCGAATCCGCGATCATGTTGATGTCTTCGCTGATTGTTGATTTTGCGGAACCAAACATTTCGCAGAATTCGCTGAAGGTATGGATTTTGTTAGGGGTCTGTATGAGAAGGTGTGTCATAGCACCCAGACGTTCGTTTCTCTTAATTCGATCCATCGGTAATTCTCTCCAAATCCGAACATTCAATGTTTATACGCCTATTATAATCCATAAGTTTGTATTTATTGTGAACAAACAGAAAGATTATCAGAATAGAAACGAACATTTAACTGTGAAAAAGTGAAAAAGAGGAAGCGGCCGGTATGCAAATGAGGTTGCTCTTCTTGATGAAATGGCGTATAATATATAATGCCTAAGAAAGGGGCTGTTTTGATAATGGTATCGATTAACGATTACATAAATAAACGTGTGTTTTTTGTCGGCATCGGCGGATGCTCGATGAGCGGACTTGCGAAAATGATGAAGTGGCTTGGATATGAAGTCGCCGGATCTGACAGAACGCAGAACCACAAAACCGATCAGCTGAAGAATGACGGTATTGAAATCTTTATCGGGCATGACGGAGAAAACGTAAAAGGCGCTTCTCTCCTTATCTACAGCGCTGCGATTTCTGAGGAGAACCCGGAAAGAAAATATGCTGCCGAACACAATATTCCCTCTCTTGAAAGATGTGATCTCATCGGTCAGCTGATGAAGCGTTTTTCAGAGTCCATCGCGATTTCGGGAACCCATGGGAAGACGACTACGACTTCCATGATGGCGGAAACATTCGTGTTCTGTGGCGAGGATCCTTCCATACATATCGGAGGAGAGCTGGATTCCATCGGCGGATCAACCCGCCTTGGAGAGGGCGAAGCGTTTATTTGCGAAGCATGCGAATTCAACAGAAGTTTTTTGCGCTTCTTCCCAACTGCTGCTGTTATCCTGAATATCGACGAAGATCATCTGGACTGCTATAAAGATATCGACGATATCGAAAATACATTCCTTGAATTTGCAAAGCTTGTTCCTGAGGACGGTCTTGTTGTCGGCTGCGGCGATGACAAGCGCGTAAGAAACGTTTTGAGTAAGGTCAATTGCAAAACGCGCACTTACGGACTTGAACCGCACAACGAGATCAGAGCAGAAAACATCACCTACGATGACAACGGATGTGCGTTTTATACCGCTACCCTCTTTGGCCATCCGCTTTGCGAAGTGGAGCTTTCTGTTCCCGGCCAGCATAATGTGCTGAATTCTCTTGCGGTAATTGGTGTTGCAAGTTTTTATAATCTGCCTATGCACAGAGTTTCCGAAGCTCTTTATGCGTATAAAGGCGCGCACAGAAGATTTGAACTCACGAGTATTACTGACGGCGCCTACGTATATCAGGATTACGCCCATAATCCTACGGAAACGAAAAATGTGATGACTGTAGCGAGAATCAAAGCGAAGAAGAAACTCTACGCGGTTCTTCAGCCGCATACATATTCCAGAACCAAAGCATTGTTTCAGGGCTTTACAGAATGCTTTGACGACGCGGACGTTATTCTGGTTACCGATATTTGCGCCGCTCGCGAAAAAGACCCGGGAGACATCAATTCTCAAATGCTCGTTGACGCAATGAGAAAAAAGGGACTGAATGCCTATCTCACTCCGTCTTTTGATGATGCAGAAAAGTTTTTGCGTGATAACTGGGAGAAAGAAGATGTCGTTGTAACGCTTGGCTGCGGCGATATCGATCTTCTGAATGAACAGATTGCGCTTCACGGAGATACAAAAAAATGAAACCTACCAGATCCACGGAGGATACTAATGTGAAAAAAACAATTGCCGTCATACTGCTTGTGCTTTTGGCACTTATGCTGACTGCGTGCCAGGATGACAATCAGGAGACGAACGAAAACGCAAACAATGCGAACGCCGTCAATGTAAACGCAACGCCGACGCCCGCGCCAACGCCTGTTCCGACGGCCACGCCTTTCCCGCGCGTTCCTGTCGAAAACTACGTCATGATCTGGAAGAGCAACCCGAATCGAGGCATCAACTACATGGTTCCAACCCATTGGGAACAGGGCGAACAGGGAGAACGCTATGTTACTTACTATGAACCCGTTCCGAGCGGTGAAACAGGTTTCCGTGTAAGTTTCACGAATAAGAAGATGAGCAAAGAGCCTGACAGCGGTAGAATGCGTAATGAGCTTAGAGACCTTCTGGACCAAATGAAGGAAGTATATGATCAATTCGAAACCGACGGTAACATTTCCAGAGATTATTCACTGGTAAGATTCAGAGGATTTCACAGTTATTACACATTTGTCGATGAATACGGCGTGAAGATAAAAGGGTTTGCCATAATGGCAACTTATAACAGACGTATTTACTGCATGACGTTCCAGGGCCCGGAGGCACGCTTTGACACGATGTCTCCTATTGGCACGAAAATGATGGAATCAATGGCCAGAAGCTGATACAAAAAAAGATCGCTGATTTATAATACGCGATCTTTTTTATATCTATATTGTTGTTTTATCTTTGACTTTTCCGCGAAGCAAAATGATCGAGCATACAACCAGCATTGCCGGGAAGATTGTACTGGCGAGCAGTCCTGTTCTAAGCCCTACGGAAGGCTTGCTCCAGCCAAGGGACATGCCCAAAGAAACCAATTTTTCATTCGCGTTTACTATATCAGAAACAAAACCGGCGATCCAGGGTCCGACGGAGCAGCCGATATCGCCGCAAATCGCATAAAGGCCGAATAACGCCGTTCCGGAAAGCGGGAAACGCTTGGCTCCGGCAGAGAGTGTACCCGGCCACATGATGGCGACTGTAAAACCGGAAAGCGCACATCCGGCAAGCGTAAGGGGCGGAAAAAAGACGGCCATAAGATAGCAGACGACGCACATAATACTTGAAAACAGCAAAGATTTTTCAAGGGAAATTCGTTCAGCATAGATTCCGAAAAACACTCTGGTCAGCGCCATGGTAAATGCAAAAAGGCAGGGGCCGAGAAGATCGCCCATTACTTTTGATACGCCCAGGGATTCTTCAACGAAAAGACTTGCCCACTGCGACATGGACAATTCACTGCTGCCCGAGGCAATCATCATGAGCATACCGATGATAAATACGCGATTATTGAACAGCTCTTTAATCGGCGTGCGCTTCTCTTCTGGAATCGAAGGCTGCATGGGTACTTTGGAAAGGAAGATAAGATTGAAAATCGGTATGATCGCCCATGCCACCGGAATAATGCGCCAGACGGAGCGACCGATCAGCCAAATTGCAATCGTTGTGATGGCGACAGTTGCCATCTGTCCCCAGCAGTAGAACGAATGCGCAAGACTCATCATTCTTGCCTTTTCATTACCGGGGAGAGATTCAACAATTGGGCTTACACATACTTCGATGATCCCGCCGCCGAATGCGTAGATAACTGCCGCAATACAGAGACCTGCGTAAGCAGAAGGAAGAATGGCCGGTAAAAGGCTGATCGAAATCAGACCCAGCGCACACATTGTATGTGCAAGTACTACGAAGAAACGGTGGCCGAGGCGATCGCAATATTTGGTTGCGATAAGATCTGCGACAATCTGCGTACCAAAGTTGAAAACGATCAAACGGCCAAGCTGTTCGTCTGTAAGGCCGTAATTCTCTTTGAAAATGATAAAAAGAATAGGCGCAAGATTGCATACAATTGCCTGGGTAATCATGCCTAAACAGCAGCCGATTGCTGTGTGGCGGTACGTGAGTTTCATTTTCTATCGCTCCTTTGGGTAATAAAAAAGCCGCGGAATGCGGCAACGGTTATCGAGAGATGTCTGTAAGCCGAGTTCTGTCTTGAGCGATCATCTATCTGCGCCAAAAGTTGCCAGTTGGCTGTAGCGATATTCAAAGGCGCGACGGGCAGCCGCATTTGCCTTATTCAATCTTGCACCAGGTGGGGTTTACATAGCGGACAAGTCGCCAAGCCGCTGGTGAGCTCTTACCTCACCTTTCCATCCTTGCGGCCGCACCCGAAGATGCGGTTTCGCGGTATATCTCTGTTGCACTTTCCCTAGAGTCGCCTTCACAGGCATTTCACCTGCACCCTGCCCTATGGTGCTCGGACTTTCCTCAAGCGTATAAATACGCCTGCGATCGCCCGACATCCTCGATAACAGATGTATTATATCAAATTGAAAAGAAAAAAGCAAACAAAAAGCAGAGCAAAAATCAATTTGCTCTGCTTTTTCATGTTAATCCTTTGCGTAAAGGATACGTCCGCAGTTATCGCAAAGCGTGAGCTTATTGTTATCACGCATTTCTCGAATTGTGCCGATGGAAAGCGTCATAAAGCAGCCGCTGCACTGATTGTTCATAAGTAGCGCCAGCGGAGGCGTTACGTGGCTCTTGATTTCCTTATACTTTTCATAATCCTGGTGATCCAGCTTCTCTGATTCATCAGCGACTTTCTGACGGAGTTCCTTGAGCTTTTCGTTATCCGCGGTGTACTCCTTATCATATTCAACCTTTACGCGGTCGTATTCGGATTTGGCTTTCGCTGCCTGCATACGAATATCCTTCTGCTGGCGGGTCTTGTTGTCAAGATCCTTGTAAAGCTTCTTGATCTCGCTTTCGTAGCGGGAGAGCGCTTCATTAAGCTTTACGATTGCATTGGTGCGTTCCTTTGCTTCTTCAGCGGTCTCAGGAGGCTCCTTTTCAAGCTTTTCAATATGCTGACCAAGAAGAGCGGAAAGACGATCGTGTTCACCTGAAAGCTCTTCAAGACGAACTGCCATGCCTTCGAAATCGGATTCGATCTTCGCATTGCTGTTTTGAAGATCCTTGAAGAGATTTCGGTTTTTGAGCAGCAGCTGGCGTTTGGGAGACTGGCGCATAGCGTTCTCAAGCTTCACCGCTTCGTTCTCTATTTGCATGTAATTCCATAACGCGTCTAAATTCATTGTTCTACCCCCATGTTGTTAAACAAAAACACTGTCAAATTATATTTTAACTCATTTATCCGGTTTTGTAAACCATGAGAAAGCGGTTTTATCGCAATTCTTTCTGTGGCATCGTGTCCGGCATGCAAAGAAGCGTGTCCTTCCAAGGCAAAATTCAGAGAATCATGGTATCGCATTTCGCCGGTAACATATACATCCGCGCCGCTATTGTAAGCAATGGGCGCATATTCTCCTCCGCTTCCTCCGCAAACAGCGACAGTTTTAATGATCTTTTCTCCGTCTCCGTACATGCGTACGACATCCTTAAGGATGGACGACACTTTGTCCCTGAAATCAGAAAGACGGATAGGCTCGATATCGCCGATTCTCAAAATGGAATCTTCATCGCTTTCGACCATTCGAATGTTTGTAAGCCCCAATGCGGAAGCCAGAATGTCGTTGACGCCGCCGGAAGCTACGTCATAGTTTGTATGCGCAGCAATAAGACTTATATTCTTCCGGATGAGACTGCAAAGTACCCGGCCTTCATAATCGTCTTCTGTCAGGCGTTTTCTCGGAGCAAACAAAATCGGATGATGCGTCACGATGAGATTTGCTCCCAGGCGCTCTGCTTCAAGAAGGACTTCTTCTGTAAAATCAAGCGCGCACAAAATGCCGGTTACTTCATTTTTCATGCTTCCAGCCAAAAGACCTACATTATCCCACGCCTCAGCTTTTTCAAATGGCGCAATTTCATTGATGATATCATAAATCTGCGTTACTGTTGCTTTCATTGATAATCTCCTTCCAGACATTCAATTCCTTTAAAAGAGCGGAGCTGTCCGCGTTTTCACTTTGTTCAATACCTCTAAGCGCTTTATGGATTACTCTTATGCGGAAAGCGGCATATTCCATAAATGCTTCTGATTTTTCTTTTATAAGAAACGGCCCTGCCATAAGCTCGGTCTCTGTGTAATTGACCGTGCCGGATTCAGCATAGATCAAAATATATTTCCTGTTTGCGGAAATTACACATTTTTCATTCGTAATTTTGTAGCCCAGATCAACAAGCGTCTTTCGTAATTCGTAGATATACACATTCGGCTGCAGAACGAGATGCGTCCCTTTTAGCTTATCCCCCGCGCCTCTCAGTATCTCGGAAATTGTTACGCCCCCCATTCCGGCAATCACGGCTGCATTCGGAGAATGAGGAAACGCCTGTGCCCCGTCTCCAACGAAGAAATCAGCTCGATTTGACAAGTCAAGTCTTTGACAAAGATTGCGCGCTTTGTCAAGAGAAGGCGCAGAAATATCAGAGAACCATACCCTTTCGCATTTACCCGAAAGAAGGAGCTGTGCACCAAGCCTCCCGTGGTCGGTTCCGATGTCTGCAATGATGTTTGATTTGGGAAGCATGTCGATAATCAGAGACAGTCTCTCGTCAGTCAGCATAGGTTATATCTCCTTTAAAAACAAAATGCCAACGCGACAGCGCCGGCATTTATGAAATTGAGAAAGCGAGTTAATCAAGAGAATCCTTAAGCTTTCTGGAACGGCTCGGATGGCGAAGCTTTCTTAACGCCTTTGCTTCGATCTGGCGGATTCGTTCACGGGTGACTTTGAACTCTTTGCCAACTTCTTCAAGCGTTCTCTGTCTGCCGTCCTCAAGGCCGAAACGAAGTTTAAGAACCATTTCCTCGCGGGGCGTAAGCGTAGAAAGCACGCTCATGAGCTGCTCTTTCAGAAGCGTAAAAGCTGCGGCATCGGCTGGCGCAGGCGCTTCGTCATCGGGCAGGAAATCGCCCAGATGGCTGTCTTCTTCTTCGCCGATCGGGGTTTCAAGGGAAACGGGTTCCTGAGCGATTTTGATGATCTCGCGTACCTTTTCTTCAGAAATACCCATTTCTTCTGCGATTTCTTCCGGAAGCGGCTCTCTTCCGTATTCCTGCAGAAGCTGACGGGAAACACGGATAAGTTTATTGATGGTTTCTACCATATGAACGGGAATTCTGATGGTGCGGGCCTGATCGGCGATTGCACGCGTGATCGCCTGACGGATCCACCAGGTTGCATAGGTAGAAAATTTGTATCCCTTGCGGTAATCAAACTTGTCTACTGCCTTGATAAGACCAAGGTTGCCTTCCTGAATCAGATCCAGAAACAGCATGCCGCGTCCCACATAGCGCTTTGCGATGGAAACAACCAGTCTCAGGTTGGCCTCGCTCAGACGATGCTTGGCTTCCTCGTCGCCCTCTTCCATGCGCTTTGCAAGCTCAATTTCTTCATCTGCGGTAAGAAGCGGAACCTTGCCGATCTCTTTAAGATACATTCGCACAGGATCATCGATGGAAATTCCTTCGGGAACGGAAATGTCCAGATCCTCATCCTGAGAAATATTCGCATTCGGATCTGCATCAACAATGCCGGCTTCTTTGATAACATCAATATTGAGTTCGGAAAGCGTGTCGAGAATTTTGTCGAACTGTTCTGCGTCCAGTTCACAATCAGCAAAAAGATCGACAATTTCTTTATAGGTGAGCGCACCCTTTGATTTTCCGGTCTCAATCAATTCACGAACGCGCGTAGTAATCAGCTCTGCGTTCTTGTTTTTCATTAAAAAGTCTCTCCTTTCGACCGGCGGCGCTAATCGAGCTTTGCCAAAAGCGCCTGTAACTGTTGATTGATTTTGATTCGTTCTTCGTCGGACGCATTTTTCGCACTTGCTGTCAGATGACTGATACGCTGGTTTATCCGAATCTGATGTATGCGGTGTATAAGTTCTTCCGCCAAATCCAGCGCCTTTTCTCTGTCGTCAGGCAATGGGTCAAAATTGAGGGCTTCAAGCGCTTCCTGCGTCTGTTCTTCGGGGATTTCCCCTATAAAATCACGGGCCAATGTACCGGAAGAGAGGTAATCAAAAATGTCGGCATAGAGACCGCTGTCAAAATCCTCTCTCTGAACCATTTTGGCCGGAATTTTTCCTTGATTGATGAGCGCGATGAGCTGCATCTGTGCAAGCTGCGATTCGCTCTTTTTGGTTTCCTTGATAATTGCGCGCGTGCGCATGGTTTCGTTTTTTGCATCGGATTGAAGATTTGAGTCAATCTGTCGCATCAGAACTTCCTTGGAATATCCTGTTTCCTGAACAAGTCTGAGCACATGATTTTCAAGCTCAATTGCTGTCTTCGCGCTTTTGAGTATTTCACATGCCCTTATCGTATACTGCGTTCTGTCTTCCTGAACGGCGATATCAAGATCGTCGCGCGCACGGATAAGCTTATATTCGATGGGATCAAGTTTTCGAAGATTTGTCCACGCTTCTTTGCCTTTGGCTTTCAGGTATTCGTCCGGATCCATCTTTCCGGGATAAGCGATTACTTTTGCATTCAGTCCTGCACTTTCGAGAATGTCAAGCGCACGCAGCGCGGCCTTTTGTCCGGCGGAATCTCCGTCATAACTGACCCATACTTCGCTTACATACCGTTTCATAAGGCGCGCCTGCTCTTCAGTAAGTGCAGTACCGAGCGTCGCGACAGCGCCCGGGATGCCGTATTTCAAAAGGGCAACGGTATCCATATAGCCTTCTACCAGGATAAGGCGTTTGAGACCCTGTTCTTTTTTCGCAAAATTCAGCGCGTAAAGGCCGTTCCTTTTGTTGAATACGGGTGTGTCGGAAGTATTCAGGTATTTCGGATTTCCATCTCCCATGATTCTTCCGCCGAAACCAAGTACGCGTCCCTGCGGGTTCAGGATCGGAAATATGACACGGTTTCTGAACATATCATATTTTCTGTTATCCTTGTGGCCGCCAAGCCAGGCTTTTTCAATGATTTCATCGGAGAAGCCGGCTTCTTCAAGGGATTTATATAGTGCATCATGCGATTTCGGTGCAGCGCCAAGGCCGAATCTTTTTATATCGGAATCATTGAGACCGCGAGAATAAAGATATTTGAGCGCTTCCGCTCCTTCGCTTGTCCAAATCATTGCATGGAAAAAGCGCGCGGCATGCAAGTTTGCTAAATAAATCTTTTCCCGCTGCTGCTTTAAATAATCATCGCTCGCAGTGGTTTCGATTCGATCAGGCATGCGCATGTGCGCCCGCTCGGCCAGTTCTTCTACTGCCTCCATAAACTCAAGACGATCGTGTTCCATCAGAAAAGAGATCACGTTTCCGCCTTTGTGGCAGCCAAAGCAATAATACATCTGCGATTCGGAATCTACTTTAAAGGAGGGTGTTTTTTCATTGTGAAAAGGACAGCAGGCCCAAAGATATTTCCCCTTCTTACGAAGGGTAACACTTTGCCCGATCACATCTTCGATGCTGACCCGGGAACGAAGCTCATCCAGCCAACCCGACGGAAGTTTACCTGCCATAACCCACCTTCAATTTTTGTGATTGATAATTATTCGATGCAAAACTTTATTTTTCCTGCTTCAGGGACATAATTTCGACAATCTTCACATTTCGTCCGGAAAAACAGATCTTTTTAGCCCAACATGTAGATTATTATAGCCTGAGATGAGAATATATACCACGCAAACGATAAAAATCCTCTAATTTATTAAAACTTTTACAGGAAGAGACGAAAAAACGTCCTGCAATCATGATGCAGGACGCAAAAAAATCGAAAAAGGTTGGATTATTTCCAGGCGTCAAGCGCGAGCTGAATATCCGCTTCCTGAATCCACTGGGCGGTGAGTGTACCAAACAGTTCTGATCTGCGTTCGTTATAGATGGTGTTTTCAACTTCAGATCTTACATTTTCAAGCGCTGTAGCGCCGAATACGGGATCGGATTCATATTTTACGATATAAACGCCGAGCGTTCCGACGGTTGCAGAAGAGATATCTCCGGCAGCTTCAAGCGAGAAGGCGGCGTCTTTGAAGGCTTCGTCCCATGCTTTACTGTCTTTATGAACGAGATAGCCGTTTGTCTTTATGGGCTCTTCTTTGGATGCAGGATCATCAGAATAGGTCTCAATCAGCTCGTCAAAGCTCTTCCCTGCTTCCACATTCTTGAGCACCGTATCAACTTCGCTCTGAACGGCAGCAAGCACTTCGTTTTTGGTCTCTTCGATGGCTTTTTTGGTAAGATCGATATTCTCTACGCACTCATCATAGATGGCCTGTTCAATGTAGGCTTCATACTTGGGTTTGTAGGCTTCAGAAGTAATGGTCGCATATTCGGTTTCGTATGCAGAAAGATCGCTGATCAAAGACTCATAGCGGGTCATAAGTTCTTCATCCTCAGGAATCAGGATGATGTGCTTTACATATCTCGCACCTTCGGGCATGAAGTAAACGGTCGATGCGGAATTTGCGATATTTTCGATGGCGGCGGGGTTATTGGTATAGGTCTGTTCAGCGCTTGCGATAAGCGCATCGTATTTTTCTTTCAGGTTTTCTTTGGAAATTTCCTTGTCAATTTCGAGGGCGTTCATTACGCGCTTGTTGATTTCGCTGTAATAGGAATTCCTATAAATGGTATCGATGGTTATACCCTGCATGGAAAGTGCATAAGCTGCCTGCTCGGGGGTGTATCCGAACTGAACGGTATAAGGATAGGCATACTGAGCATACGTGTACTGGGCAGAAGACTGAAGTTTCGCCTTCTCTTCTTCGGTGAGATCGGAAACGCCGTACTCTTTCATTTTCTGAATAACGATCTGCTGGTTGATATAGGCATTTACTACATACTCGCGAACATATGCGACGTCGTCCTCAGTAGGCGTATAGGCTTCGCCGCCCTGCATCTGACGGAAAGAATTGAGCGTAGACGCCATTGCGTTTATTTCAGATTCCACTTGGGCGGCAACCTCGGAAACCTTTACTTCGCCGCCATTATAGGTTGCGATAACAGGATCAGAGGATTCACAAATGGCGGACGCAGAAATAAGAACGACTGCAAGGATAAGTGAAAACAGTTTTCGAATCGCGATTCTCATATTGTCGGTTCCCTCGTTTCTTTGTGTATCTCTTGTTATTATACACGTTTTTTACTTTTGCGCAAGCTTTTTTCATCAGTTGACTGGAAATGACATATCTCCATTCGGAATCGTGTTTTCAGTAAATACGATTTCTTTTTGAAAAGAAGATATTCGAAGAAGCAGTCTTTTGATCTTTTTAAGGTCTAAAGCAGAAATGTCCTTATCTACATAAACTTTTATCGGCGCGCAGATGAAATAAAGAAAAGAAACGCGGGCGGAAACTTCATTTAGTACTTCCTGTATTGTAGTTCCGAAGGTTGGATACAGATGAAGTTCGTCAGGCATAAAACGGGAAGCAAGCATTAGACATACAGCGCATCCTTTTCCTTTTCCTATCAAAACAGTGTGGTCATTTTTTCGCCGGAAGAGCTGATAAATGTCAATTGCTTCCTGATCGGGAAAGGTTTCCAACGAACTGTTTTCTCTAAAAACGAGATATTCGCTCTGCTTTTTTTTCATATATCCCTCCATGCTGATTGATTGGCTGCGGACAAGGGATAAATATGAAAAACCGCCTCGGAAAATTCCGAAGCGGTTTGATTGCGGATGGGACAGGAATAATTATTCTTCTTCGTCCTCGTCCTTCTTGGCGGATTCGATGATCTTCTTGGCATCCTGAGCAGGAACTTCCTCGTATCTCTCAAAGTTCATGGTGAAGGAGCCGCGGCCCTGCGTCATGGAACGAAGGTCGGTGGCATACTTGAACATTTCGCTCTGGGGAACTTCGGCGGATACGCACTGGGCGCCGTTTACCTGGTCCATACCCATGATGCGGCCGCGGCGCTTGTTGATGTCGCCGATGATGTCGCCCATGTACTCGTCGGGGATGGTAACTTCTACGTGATAGATGGGCTCAAGGAGAATCGGGCTGGCCTGGTCAAGCTGTTTGAACGCAAGACGGGCAGCGGTCTTGAACGCCATTTCAGAGGAGTCGACAGGATGGTAGGAACCGTCGTGGAGCTTAGCGGTGAGGCCTACTACCGGGAAGCCGGCGAGAACGCCCTTCTTGATGTTGTCGCGAAGGCCCTTTTCAACGGCAGGGATGAAGTTGCGCGGTACTACGCCGCCAACAACGGCATCTTCGAAGATGAACTCGGGATTGGTGGGATCGTCGTTGGGACGGAACTCGATAACAACGTCACCGAACTGGCCGTGTCCGCCGGACTGCTTCTTATGGCGTCCGCGTACGTCGATCTTCTTGCGGATGGTCTCACGGTAAGGAATTTTGGGATCCTGAAGGATGCACTCTACGCCGAACTTGGATGCAAGCTTCTTCGCGGCAACTTCGATGTGGAGTTCTCCGAGACCGGAGAGCAGGGACTCGGTGGTCTCAGCATCCTTGGTGATGGTGAGGGTCGGGTCTTCTTCGATCAGACGGTTGAGCCCGGAGAAGATCTTGTCTTCCTCGCCGGCCTTCTTGGCGTATACGGCCATAGAGATGCAGGAAGCCGGGAAGTCGATGTCGGCAAACTTGACGGGCTTGGCAGCGTCGCACAGGGTGTGACCGGTGGCTACGGAGCCGAGCTTGGCGAGGGCGCAGATGTCACCAGCGACAACCTTGGTGGTGGCGTTGGTCTTCTTGCCGAGCATGAAGTAAATGGTGCCGGGCTTTTCAGCCTTTTCGGCGTTGGCGTTGAAGAGGTTGGTTTCGGCGGAAAGAACGCCGGAATTGATCTTGATAAGAGAAAGCTTACCAACGAAGGGGTCAGCCAGGGTCTTGAATACCTGAGCGGAGAAGGGCTGGTCATCCTTGATGATGCGCTCTTCCTTCTCGCCGGTCTTGGGATTTACACCTTCAAGAACCTTGTCGGCGGGAGAAGGCATGAGGTCAATGATGAGGTCGAGCAGCATATTGATGCCGACACGGTTGATGGAGTCGAGGCATACAACGGGAACGATGCTGCCGTCGGAGATACCCTTGCGCAGACCGAGCATGGTGTCTTCGGGAGAAAGTTCCATTTCTTCGAAGAACTTTTCCATGAGCTCTTCATCAGCGCCGGCTGCGGTTTCCATGAGAGACTCTTTGTAGCTTTCGATGGCGGATTCTACGTTTGCGGGGCAGGCAACTTCCTTAAGGGTCTTGCCTTCGCCCATATAGGCTTTACCGTCGAGAACGGAAGCAACACCGACAAACTGGCCCTTTTCAACGATCGGAACAACGATGGGCGCTACATGGCTGCCATACTTTTCGGTGATGGTGGCCAGCGCCTTTTCGAAGTTGGCGTTTTCACGGGACATGTTGTTGATAACGATCATGCGGGGCGTGTGGTTCTTGTCGCACTGGGTCCAGGCTTTTTCTGCGCCTACATCCAGACCGCCAACAGCGCCTACAGTGATCAGGGCGCCTTCGCATACGCGCAGCGGGCCCATCATTTCGCCGGCGAAATCAAAGAAGCCGGGAATATCTACGAGGTTGATCTTGGTTTCCTTGTACTCCAGCGGCGCGAGAGCTGCAGAGATGGAAATTTGACGGCGAACCTCTTCCGGATCATAGTCCGTAGTGGCGGTACCGTTTTCAACGCGGCCCTGACGGTCGATCGCGCCGGCAGTGAAAAGCATGGCTTCTACCAGCGTGGTCTTACCTTCGCCGCCGTGACCAAGTACGGCGATATTACGAATGTTCTTAGCCTGATAGTCCTTCATTGAGTGATCCCCCTGTCTAAATCAATAACAAAAATCATGGGCGCATAATGCCACACAATAGTCTAAGATATATTGTAACATGGAAAGAAACATTTGAAAAGTATTTTTTTGCCTTAATGCATTTTTTAACGGTAAAAAGATAAAATTACAGGATTTTTTCACGAAAAAGAGACCACATAAGCGGTAAAATATGCGATTCATCACCGGAAGTGTACATGGAAACGCTGCCTTCGCCCGTTTCTTTTAACCAGTTTTTTTCTTCAAGCACGCGTTTTAACTGCCTTGCCGTGCCATCGTTTCCGTCGTAAAGGATAACGCCGGGCAGCGCTTTTGAAATCGCGGCTTTCAAAAATACATAATGGGTGCATCCGAGAACGACGCTTTCCAAGGGGTATTTCCGGTATGGTGCAAGAAGTTTATTTAAAAATACGTCAATCTCTTCCCCACTTAAAATTCCTTTTTCGGCAAATTCCATAAGTCCGGGACACGGAATCGGCATTGCGTGGTCGCCGTATTTTTCGTAAAGCAGCCTGAACTTTTTCTGCTTAAGCGTTGCAGGTGTCGCCATAACGCCGATCACGCCTTCTTTACGGTTTAGGCTTGCCGGCTTGAGCGCAGGCTCCATACCGATGACAGGAACAGAAAGCGTTTCCCGTAAATGATTTGCAGCGGCGCTGGTTGCAGTATTGCAGGCAATGACGATCGCTTTTACGTTCTTTTGAAGGAGAAAGGAAGTATCGTCAATTGCAAGGCGGAGAATCTCCTCCTCTGATTTTGTTCCGTATGGCGCATTTTTGTCATCGCCGAAGTAGATAAAATCTTCCTTCGGAAGCAGCGCGGACATATTTCTTAAAACGCTTACGCCGCCAAGACCCGAATCAAAAACGCCGATGGGACGAGAACGCATGTTTGATTCCTCCTTCTGAACTTTGAAAAAGCCGCCTTACGCATAGCGAAAAGCGGCTTTTGAATGAAGTTTGAAAATTATTCCTCTTCCTCTTCCTCGGGAAGCTCAGCATCGTGATATACGTTCTGAACATCGTCATAATCATCGAGCCACTCGATAAGCTTTTCAACCTTCGCAACGGTCTCTTCGTCACTTAATTCGACCGTCATATTGGGAACCATTGCGCGCTCAACGGATAAGAAGGTGCATCCGGCGGCCTCAAGACCGTCGCGTACAGCGCTCATCTCGTTGGGGTCGGTGTAGATAACGGCAGAGCCTTCGCCGGGCTCCACGTCGTCTGCGCCTGCATCCATGGCGAGCATCATCAGTTCGTCTTCGTCAAGACCCTTGGCGTTATCGATGACGATTACGCCCTTGCGGGTGAACTTGTAGGATACGCATCCGGTAGAGCCCATGGAGCCGCCGTTTTTGTCAAAGATGTGGCGGATTTCACTGGCGGTACGGTTCAGGTTGTCGGTAACAACCTCTACAATAACGGCAACGCCGCCGGGGGCATAGCCTTCGTAGGTAACCTCTTTATAGTTAGCGCCTTCGCCTTCGCCGGCAGCCTTCTTGATGGAGCGCATGATATTTTCATTGGGCATATTGTTTGCTTTTGCCTTGGCAACAACATCCTTCAGCTTGCTGTTTACAGCGGGGTCCGCGCTTCCGCCTTCACGGACGGCGATTGCGATTTCGCGGCCGATTTTGGTAAAAATCTTGCCTCTTGCGGCGTCAGTTTTTTCCTTTTTGTGCTTGATGGTAGACCATTTATTGTGTCCCGACATTGGTATTGCCTCCCTTGGGTTAAAAGTCTTATGATATAATACCACATTTCATATTTATCCGTCAAGAAAGAGGCTTGCATTCCTTGGTGTTTTTCAATAAAATATAACTTGAGGTGAATGAAATGTCTCTGTTTTTGGACAAAGAAGAAACACGCGGCATCGTTACTGTGATCTTTGATGACAGGATCCGCATTAAAATAAGAAAAAAGGATTATGAAAAATATCCTTTGGATCGGGATCAGGAGATAGAGATTGAGGAATACGAAAACAGAATCGCGGCATTTCAGGCTCCGGAAGCATATGAACAAGCGCTTTCTCTATTGGATTATTCTGCGAGAACGGAAAGTGAAATCAAAAAGAAGCTATCCATGAAGGGCTACCTTGATATCGTCACTCAAAGCGTTGTTGAAAGGCTGAAAGAAGCTCGGTTGGTGGATGACCGGCAGCTTGCGGAAAGAATCACGGAAAATGCCGGCAGCAGAGGTATTGGCGCATTTGCTCTCAAGCGCAAGCTTAAACAGCGCGGAATCTCTGAAGACGATATTGAATACGCATCAGCCCTTATGGACGAAGAGAAAGAAAAGGAAGGCGCGCTCAGGGAATGTCAGAGGTTATACAGAAAATATGCTTCTCTTCCGGCTCGGGAAGCAAAAGCAAAATTATCCGCAGGACTTTCAAGGCGCGGATATTCATGGGAAGCGGTGTCCGAAGCAATCGAAAGCGTCTTATGCGATGCAGAAGACTATGAATAGAAAAAAGGCGGTAATAAGACCGCCTGTTTTATTACACTTCGTATACGATTTTTCCGCCGAGATATGTTTTGAGAGTTTTGATTTTATGAAGGTTTTTATGTTCAGTTTCAAAAGGATTTCCGTCCATCACGGCAAAGTCGGCAAGCAGCCCTTCTTTGATGGAGCCCTTGTTGTTTTCATCAAATGAGGCGTATGCGCCTTCGGCAGTATAGGAATTGATCGCCTCCTCCACAGACATGCATTCATTAGGATTGTACGGCGGTATGTCCTCTTTCAGAGGCATGCGCGTGACGGCACACTGAATACCGCGCATGGGATTCGGGATTTCAACCGGACAATCGGTGCCGTTTGAAACATGGCAGCCAAGGGTTTTGAGGGTATGGAAAGCGTAGCTGGTAGAGGCAAGTTCTTTTCCTACGCGGGATTCAACAATATAGGCGTCGTAATCAAGGAATGCAGTCTGCGCATATGCATGAAGATGCATCTTCTGCATTTTTTTGAGCTGATCCTTTCTTGTAAGCTGAACATGAACGATGCCGCTTCTGTGATCGCGCTCGGGCGCAAGGGCAAATGCACGTTCATAGGAAGAAAGCACCATATCCAAAACGCCGTCACCGATACAGTGAACGGCAATCTGCATGCCTGCAAGATGTGCAATTTCAATCAGCTCATCCAGCTGTTCCTGCGTGAAAATCGCAAGGCCTTTTTCTCCGGGAAGATCGGCGTATTCTTTTGTAAGATACGCAGTTCTCGCGCCAATAGAGCCGTCACCCAAAAGTTTCAAAGGCCCGATTTTGAAAAGGTCTGAGCCTACGCCTGTTTTATACCCCTTTGAGAGAAAGCCTTTCAGGTCTTCAGGACGCACGAACTGGCTCTGCTCATTGACGCGAACGGTGAGTTTCCCCTCCGCCTCCAGTTCCCGATACGCAGAAATGACGTCCTCGTAATCCATTTTGTCGAATACGCAGAAGTCATCGGAATGGGCACCGGTAATTCCGAGAGCATTAAGCTTTTTTACAACGCGCTCGATCATTCGCTTGAAATCCGCTTTTGTATGTGTTTTGAAGTGCGTCTGGATCATGTCCATGGCGGCGTCTCTGAATACGCCGGTGGGATATCCGTTTTCGTCAAGATCAAACTGTCCGCCGTAGGGCTGCGGAAGCGATCCGTCAATTCCCAGCATCTCAAGGGCTTTCGTGTTTACAGAAAGACAATGGCCGCAGCTGCGGGTGATGGAAATGGGATGGACGGTTGAAACCCTGTCAAGATCGTGTCGCGTGGGCAGCTCTTTTGCTCCTGAAAAACAATCCTGGTTGAATCCTCGACCGGTGATCCATTCGCCTTCTGGTATGTTCTTTTCATCCTTGAATGCCATCAGCGCGTTTACGATCTCGTCAACCGAGCCTGTTGCGTTAATGAGATCGCAGATTTCAAGCGCATGGCCGTAATTGATGATATGCATATGGGAATCAATAAAGCCGGGCGTTACAAACTTCTTTTCAAGGTCGATGACGATATCCCCATCTTCCTTCTTCTCAAGCGCCTCTTTGTCACACCCGACATAGGAAAAACGATCCCCTTCTACGATGAACGCGCTTTTAAGATTTTTATCTCCCGTAAAAACTTTTCCATTTATGTAAATCTGTTTCAATGTGCTTCTTCCCCCTTTCAAAGGATAAAAGTATTGTAAAACGAATTTCTCAGAAAAGCAAGTCAAAAAAGAAGCCGTGCAGAATTTGCACGGCGAAGGATACGTATTTAGCTTTCAAAGCCGACGAGCAGGCCGCCTTCTTCTGCATAATAACAGCACAGGCCCCGGTTCAATACAGTTTTGATGGAAGCTTTCGGGAAGACAGAAAGAATCATGTCTTTGAAATTTTCTGCCGCTTCAGGATTGTAGGAATGTGCAAGGCGAACCTTTCCGCCTTTGTAGCCAAGCGCCTTCATTGTTTCAAGGAGCTGAACAAGCCCCTTCCTCTCCCCTCTGCATTTATGCATCGGTTCCAGCGTTCCTTCGTCGCTCGCCTTTCCGACAATTCGGATACCGAGGACGCCGACGGCTTTTGCGACTACTGGATTTACGCGTCCGTTTTTTGCAAAGTTATCAAGGGATGAGAGCATGAATGTCAGATGCGTCTTTTTGAGGTATTCCTTGATTTTCGATACAATCTGATCAAATCCAAACCCTTCTTTGATCAGTTCGTCGTACTTTTCAAGAAGAAGCTGCATTTCGGGCCCGGTTGAGAGCGTATCCAGAATAAATACCTTTTTTTCGGGATGCGCTTCTTCGTACTGGGCTTTGGCGATCATTGCAGAATTGTAGCATCCGGATAAATTGCTTGTAATGGACACACCATATACAATATCGGAATCACCGAAGGCCTGAAGCCAGTCGTCTACGCTCGGGCATGCCGTTGAACTTTTACCCTTGTACTGTTTAAGTTCCGAAAGCATTTCAGGAACATTCAGATCATCATTGTCGACATACTCCTTCTGCATCGTGACAACCTTCATCGGTGCAGAATAGACAAGAGGCGTCTGATCGGGATAAATATTTCCTGAAGAATCTGAAACAAGTCTTATGTTCATAGCTTAGTCCTTTCATATAGGGAAACAGTCAATATCATAGGTCTTCCGTAGAATATCATATTTACACAAACCTGTCAAGGGATATTAAAAAACCGATCATGATAATCGATTGACATTTATGTTCATTTATGTATAATAAAAATATGGATATGATGAAGTATGAGCAGCTCAAAGAGGCCGTCAGGGATTTTTATCTGCCGAGATTTTCTCAGATCCCCGATATGGGCCTTTACCTTGAGCAGACAACCAAATACATCAATCAAACGCTGAAAACGCTCGGATGTTTTGAAGTTACGGGTTCGATGATCCGCAACTATGTCAAAATGGGTCTGGTGAATAACCCCGAAAAAAAGCTTTATTATCGGGATCAGATTGCGCATCTAATAACGATCACCATTCTGAAATCTGTTATTCCCCTGGACAGCATCCAGTTGTTTTTCACTGTCCAGCAGAGAGTGTATAGCGACCAGGTTGCATATGATTATTTCTGCATGGAGCTTGAAAACATCCTCCATGCGCGTTTCGGCGTGACAGAAACAGTAGAAGACATCGGCTCCACAAACAGCATCCAGAAAGAAATGCTCAGAAGTGCGATTACCGCTGTTTCACATCTTGTATATGTAAATGAATGTCTGAAAAGAATAGAAGAATAAGTATGTGGAAAAAACTGTGAAAATACAAAAGCCGATAAGCATAAACTTACCGGCTTTTGCTTATGCGGGTAACAGGACTTGAACCTGCACGCCTTACGGTAATGGAACCTAAATCCATCGCGTCTGCCAATTCCGCCATACCCGCAAAAACAGCTTCTATTATAATGTGTTTCCGGGTACATTGTCAAGCAAAACGCGGTTACTTATTTTTATTCAGTAAATCACAATCTTTGCACCGGGCTTTGTGATTTTCATGATATTCTCCATTATCTCAAAATCTACTGCGATACAGCCGGAGGTTGTTGATTTGTTTCCTTCGCAGTGCAGAAAAATGGCGGAACCCAGTTTAGGCGTGCATTCAGCGTTATAATCAATGAAGATTGCATACTGATAAGCGTAAATATTGATCAGTTTTTCATCCATTCCCCGAATCGGCCTGAAATCTGGAGCAGCGCTTTCATCCACAAGCTGATTATAATATTTTGAACCCGGATTACAGCACCACCAGTGATTTTCCGTCACCTTGACGTAGCCTTCAAACTGCGTGCCCGGATCATCCAGAATGCCGAAAGGCTGAGTCAGATTGTAGGTTCCGGAAGGGGTTTTTCCGTCGCCTTCCTTTGCTTTTCCAATTCCGTTTCTTCCCATCCTTGCGCGCGCGGAATCGATCAGCAAAACCCAGTTTCCGTCCTCCGTTTTCTGATAAAAACTCAGTTTTCCTCTTCCGGTTGCAGGAAGATACTCAACGGTTATGATCTGATCGGAAACAAGAGCGGCTTTGTGCGCCTGCTGAGGAAGCGAAACGATTGGAGAATTATTCAATTTCTCATTTGCAACAGGGTTATCCTCCGACACTGTTTCGGAAACTGCTGAAACGGATACAGATACAATCATGAAGAAAAACAGAAAAACCATGCGCCTTAAAAACAAAAATTGCATTTTTCCTTTTCGCACGTATCTGTCCGTGCATGCCTTTCTAAAATCAAATTCGCTTTGAGTTTATTTTGTGTGATAGTCTTTCTCTTTGAGCTTCTTTGCCGCTTCTTCGCGACCGGTTTCATAAAGACGCTTTACATAGGCATCCTTCCAGCCTTTGGCATGATACGGGCCGCCTTCGTGCATGACAGTCCACATTGGATCGACGGGGGACGCGCTTTTGAGCATTTGGTTTTCATGCCAGTTGAGGATGATCCTTGCGCCTTTTGCGCATATATCGGGGTGAAGATCCTTAACGTCATTCAGTTCATGCGGATCGTCTTTAATGTTGAAAAGCATTTCCTGATCGAAAAGATGGAATCCGTCGTGAACGGTTCTGATATAGAGCCAGTCGTCAAAGCGGGCGCTTCGCTGACAGACGTGGGCCATCTGAGACAGGACAAGAGAATCGCGCCCTGTATCCCCGCCTTGCGTGATAGATCCGGCAAAGCTTTCTCCGTCCCAGTTTTCACTTTTCGAAACATTTAAAAGATCGCATAGTGTGGGCGCAAGATCCAACTGATAGTGGAGGCCGTTATCGGTTTTTCCGCCCTCAATTCCCGGCCATTTGATGATCATAGGAATATGGCATGTAGGTTCATCGGCAGTGGCATGCTCTGCATAAAGGCCGAGTTCGCCCATATTTTCGCCGTGATCGGAAGTTATGATTACTGCAGTGTCGTCATAGATTCCGAGATCTTTCAGCCTTTTAAAGATCATGCCGCATGCCTCATCCGCCCATTTGATACCGCAGTCATAGCCGTCGATAAATCGTCTGACACCTGCCATATCCCTTACAGAACCCGGATGCCTGGGAAACGCAGGGTTTTCGATATCTGTATACATGCCGATTTCTCTTGCACCATGGGGAGAAGCGATATGCTGATGACCTTCGAGAATTTTTTCTGTAATGAATGTGGGAACAGGATCGTTCTCAAAAGGATTTCCGAATTCTTTCGGAGCTCTGTAGGGTGTATGCGGATCCCAAAGATGGAAATGGAGATACCAGTTGTCTTCCTTTCCCCTTCTTTCGAGCCAATCAAGCGCAATTGGCGTGAGCGTTTCTGCACTCTCGCCTCCGCAGCCGCCCTGATTGTAGGTTTCATGGAAACCTGCGCTGAACCAATAGGAAGAATGCCTTTCAGGGAAAGTCGAAATGGATACAGTATGCATACCGGCGCGCCTGAAGATGCGGTTGAAATTATTAAGATCAATTTGATCCATAAAATCGCGGTCTGCGCCTGTAAGCCTTCTGTCGGCTGCGGTTCCGCCATGTCCGACGGCGCCGTTATGAATGCCGAACATGCCTGAGATCAGCGCAGCTCGGCTCGGAAGACAGGGTGCATCGGAAGTATACATACAGTTGAAACGGGTGCCTTCCAAGGCTACTTTGTCCATATTGGGCGTTGTATTTCTGGGATAGCCGTATGCGCCCATGTGGTCAGGACGAAGCGTATCAATGTCGATATACAAAATTCTCATATTATGCGCCCCTTCTCTTTTGATGGAAGAATTATACCATAAAATTGTCTGATCGGCAATAAAATTGAATTGCATGTGTTTTGTTATGTATGCTATAATATCTAAAAAAGGAGGCTCGCAAAATGGATTTTGAATACCGAACCGAAAATCATCAGGCGTTTTCAATATTCAGGTACGATGAATGCGACTCCACAAATATCCGCATAAAGGAAATGGCTGAAACCGCGAAGGATAACACGATCGCAATTGCCGAAACGCAGACAAACGGCCGCGGAAGAAAAGACAGGTCGTGGCTTTCAAGGCCCGGTGCCGGCGCATGGTTTTCTTGCCTTGTAAAACCCCAAAAGGAAATACCGGCTCGTCTGGCCGGCGGACTTGTCTTTGTAGCCGCTTTATCGGTCGCAAAGGCGCTTCGAAAGATAACCAATGAAGATGTGCGTATCAAATGGCCCAATGACATTGTATTAAACGGAAAAAAGCTTTGCGGCATCATGTGCGAGATGCGCACAAAGGGTATGAACCTCGATTATGCCGTTTTAGGCATTGGTGTAAATCTGCTTGGCGTTGATTTTCCGGAGAATCTCCCCTTTGCTACAAGCCTTGAAAAAGAGGTTGGAATCGAAATTGCGCCGATGGAGTTTTTAAAACTCTTCATTTCTGAATACGAAATTGACCGGGCCGTTTGGGAAAATGAAGGTCTGTCTTCAATTCTGAATGAAATAAAGCCGCTCTCTGCAACCATCGGGCAAAACGTAAAGGCAATATCGGATTCGGAAACGATAGAAGGCGTTGCAAAGGATATTCTCAGCGACGGTACGCTGATTATCGATACAGATGAAGGCGAGAAAAGCTTCATCGCTGGCGACGTTTCCGTTCGCGGGATCATGGGATATGTTTAGCTAAGAAAGGAACGAGGATATGAAACCGGTTGTTACAGCTTTGGAAATGCGTCAAAGTGAAGGAAAACTGTTTGCGTCCGGCGTTCCTTCCATAAGCGTTATGGAACGCGCAGCAATGCGGCTTGTTGATGTGCTTACCAAAAAACTCTGCGGCGCGGACAAAACCTGTATATTCGCCTGCGGCGCAGGCGGCAACGGCGGAGACGGATATGCCGCAGCGAGGCTGTTTACCAAAAAAGGCGGCCGCTCAATTGTTCTTCAGGTGTATCCTCCCGCTACTGAAGATGCGAAGAAAAACTGTGCGCTTGCCAAAAAGTGCGTGTTCGGATTTGCCGATATCAGTGCGCTCTCTTCTCTTCCAAGTCCCAACGCATGGGTGGACTGCGTATTCGGCACAGGACTTACAAGAGACGTTGATGATGTTGTCAAATCGCTGATTTCGAAAATAGAAGCAGACAGAGAAAAAGGCTCATTGGTCGTCAGCTGTGATATTCCAAGCGGCCTCCATTCGGATACCGGCGAAATCATGGGTGCGTGCGTTCATGCCGATACAACTGTTGCGTTTGAATGGCTCAAAAGAGGACATCTTTTGGGCGAAGGGCCAAACGTTACGGGAGACGTGGTCGTTGAATCCATTGGCGTAAAGAAAGAATATCTCTCAGGCAATTACGCAAAATTGATTGAAAAAGAAGACCTTTTCAGCGCGCTTCCAAAACGAAGAAATGCATCGCACAAGAACGATTACGGCCATCTGCTTGTTGTTGCAGGTTCTTTCGGCATGGCCGGAGCCGGAGCATTGTGCGCCAGAGCTGCGCTTCGAACCGGCGCAGGACTGGTTACGATTGCTTGTATAAAATCCCTTGTGCCGATATATCAGACGCTTGTTCCTGAAGCGATGTGCATTGCGCTTGACGAGGAGGACGGCGCAATTTCTGATGGCGCTTACGAGAAAATTCACTCTGCGCTTCAGAACAAATCCTGTATTGCCGTAGGTCCGGGGCTTTCAAGAAGGGCTTCCAAGAAGGTTCTTAAAATGATTCTTTTATCCGGTATTCCTTCCGTTATCGACGCCGACGCCATTAATATTATTTCGGAGAATCCTGATTTAATGGCGTTTCTTAACGAAAACCATGCCCTGACTCCGCATCCGGGAGAAGCGAAGAGATTGCTTAAGGAAATGTCAAGTGATCCTGTAAAAAATGCTGTTATGCTCAATAAATTTGGCGCGCATGCGCTTTTAAAAGGTGCAAAAACCGTATGCATAAAAGGAGATGAGATTCTCATTTCAGGATCCGGAAACAGCGGTTTAGCCAAAGGCGGAAGCGGAGATGCGCTGACGGGCATCATTTCAGCGCTTTGCGCAATGGGAAAACCCATCGAAGATGCGCTTTGGATTGGAAGCGAAATCCATAAAATTGCAGGCGATTTCGCCAAAGAAAAATTCGGCGAATACAGCATGCTTCCGACGGACACAATTGATTGTATAAAGGATGCGTATGAATTTATACTCCATTGATTATTACAAACAGATAGCGGAGAAAGCCATTTCCGGTACGGGAGCATTTTTGCGTGTATCCCGAAAAGACGGCTTATTTGTGACGGATGTAAAAAGGCGAAATGCCGAAATGCAAGGAATTGAGCGCAAGTTATCCGGGTTTACAATGCTCGAAACGGACGGCCTTGTTTACCTTACACCGAAGTACGGATTAAGGGAAGATATGAATCATGCCTATACTGAAATTCTGAAATCCGGAAAGGATAAGCAAGAAAGAAAAATACGGGAAGGGCTTGCACTGGCTTTGCGCCTTAAAGATCAGGAACAAATTGAATTTTTCAGATTTCTGTATGAAAGGATGCAATACAAATGAAGATTACATGGCTTGGACACGCTTGCTTTATGCTGACGCTTGATGACGGACGCAAAATTGTCACAGATCCCTTTGACGCGTCCGTTGGTTATAAAACTCCGAATGTCGACTGCGACATCGTTACTTTAAGCCATGGTCATCATGATCATAACGCCGTAAATGAACTTTCCAGCTACGGTCTTCTTCTTTCTGAAGAAGGCGTATATGAGAAAGACGGTTTGAGAATTTCATCAATTGCATCTTTTCATGACGAGGCAAGCGGAAAAAAGAGAGGAAACAACCTCATCTTCAAGTTCGAAGCGGATGGAAAAACCATTGTACATCTGGGCGACCTTGGGCATATTACAGATGAAAAGCAAACCGGCTTTATCAAAAGTGCAGACGTACTTTTGATACCGATCGGCGGCACGTATACCATTACGACCGATGAGGCAATTGAAATCATTCGTTTGGCTGCGCCTCTCTCTGTCGTTCCCATGCACTTTTTAACCCCTGCCATCAATTTCCCAATTGCGGACGAAAAGAGATTTGCAAGCCTTATGAACGCAAAATACTTGCATTCGACCAGCGCAAATGTCCAGGATCTTACAGGCGCTGTGATTTTTGACTATTAACCTAAAATACGGTATAAAATGAAAAGACACACATATATATTTCGCATACAAAATATGAAGGAGTGTGCGAAATATGAAACACCGTGTCATGATTCAAAACGCAAGGTCAAAGGCGGACAGGTTTTTCCGCTCAGGCTTTGCGTTTGTTGTTGTATTGGCGTTTTTTATCGGAACGGCCGGATACGCAGTTCATTTCGTAAACACAGCGAAGCAAAATGAAGAAAAAGCAAAGGCCGGTTTTTTCGAGATGATTGAAATTGAAATGGCAAAATGCGCCCGGATCGGCGTGAAAATGCAGTATGCCGGAGCACAAATAGAAGAAAAGCTGCTTCCGGAGCTGAAGACATACCTTTACTCGCTCGATTGCATGTTGAACGCTTTTCAAAGTTCCTTTGGAGATGCGGCTTCACCGCTTAAAAGGCACTATCTTTCAAAGACGATCACTTCTGCGGAGAGGCTGGAAATGCATTACAGGTCCGGATATCCGGCGAAGGATGCTGAAGACGCGCTGTGTCATTGCCTGGATGAGTTTTCCTTTATCCTTAAAAATCAGAATCCGGAGCGATGAAGCAAATTTTTGTTCTTTACAGGTATTTCATGCGAAATTTTATCGGAAAAATTCGATAAATCTATTCCGTTTCATTGGAATTTGCATTATAATAGTAAGTGTGGTGAACTACGGGGAGGTGTCAATTTGAAATACCTGCATTCCTTATGGCTCAGCATCCGAGGCTTGTATGAAAACCTGTTTTTATATCCGGACTGGCGAAACTATCTGGATATCATAATTATTGCAGTACTTATATATTATCTGATCAGTGTTCTTTTGCGCACGCGAGCCAGCAGTGTATTTAAAGGCATCGGCGTTTTTTTCGTTTGCACCTGGCTCAGCAGAATTCTTGAATTGAACGTTTTCAGCTGGGCGCTTCAGCAGTTTATCAATACCGGCGTACTGGTAATTGTAATTCTGTTTCAGCCTGAACTTCGGCGTACCCTTGAGCAGATCGGAAGGCGCTCGACGCTCCCCCACTCTTCCGCCAAGGCCAATGCGCGCTCTGTCGATGACTGTGTTGCAGCAATTGTGCAGGCAATGACCAATATGAGCAGAAAGCGCATCGGCGCGCTGATTGTTATCGAGCGAAAAACCGGCCTTCGTGAATTTGAAGAAACAGGAACATATATCGATGCAGAAATTACCGCGCCGCTGATTGAAAATATTTTTGAGCCGAATACGCCTTTGCATGACGGCGCGACCATTATCAGAAACAGAAGAATTCAAGCCTCGGCCTGCATTCTTCAGCTTTCAGACGACCCGACCATATCCAAGGAGCTCGGAACCCGTCATCGCGCCGCAATCGGCATTACTGAGACAACAGACGCCATCTCCCTGATTGTTTCAGAAGAAACAGGCATTATTTCCATGGCTCGTGAAGGAAAGCTTACCCGCTATATCGACAATAAAGCGCTCACCCAGATCTTGACCGAAATCTTTGCTCACGATAAGCTTTCGCAGGGAAGAAAAACATATCTTCTTAAGCCCAGCGACAAGACCAAACAGTTGGAACAATGATCGGCATTGACTGAGGAGGAAATCCTTTGAAAAAGATAAACGGATCCAGAATCCTTGAATGGCTTTACAGATTGAAAGAAGCGCTGTTGCACAGAATTTTTCTGAAAATCCTCAGCGTTGTTTTGGCAATGCTCATCTGGGCCTACATCATTGACACAACGCCGGATCTGACAAGATCGAGATTTGTCGAAAACCTGAGCGTTTCTGTTACCGGTACAACTACGCTCAATAACAACGGTCTTGCGCTTGCCACGGACATATACAGTGAATTTCAGGGCGCGATAGACGCCAAAGTCGACGTCTCTCAGAAAGAATACGCAAATCTCTCCAATGAAAATGTGTATGTGTTTCTGGATGTGAGCAATGTCCGGTCTTCCGGCATGCATGAAATTCCACTTACTGCTACCTCCACGCACGGAACCGTAACCAACCTCTATCCCGAATCCATTTCCGTTATGTTTGAATATATCGACAGCCGAGAAGTGCCCATCGATATTGAAATGACGGGAACGACCAAGGACAATTACTGGTATTCTGTCAATGAAGATAGCATGAACCCTCAGACAGTGACCGTTTCAGGCCCCGCTTCCATAGTCCAGGGTGCATCAAGAGCCGTTGCCCAGGTAGATATCACCGGACAGGCTGCGCCCTTCAGACGCGCAGCAATCCTGAGACTTCAGGACTCTGACGGAGAATCCCTGAATACCCGTCTTCTTACCCGTTCTTCCAGTACTTGTTCTGTAAGTATTGAAGTGTACCCAACCAAGGAGCTTCCCGTTACTGCCGACGCAAGCCAGATTATCGTCGCGGATGGATTTGAAATAGAAGAAATCACGTTCCAGCCCGCTTCGATCACGGTTGCCGCGCAGAGTGCGCTGCTTGATGAAATTGATGAGCTTCCTGTTGAAATTCCCGATAATATGCCCGTTCTAAATAAAACATACACGAAGCGATTGTCTCTTTCCAAGCTTCCGGAATTCAAATTCATGTCTACCAATCAAGTTTATATGACCATTACGCTGAAAGAAAAAGTCTCATCTGCCGCTGTCAGCAATGTTCCTGTCCAGGTTCTTGGGCTCGGCGATGAATATGAAGCAATGCTCATGCCCAGTACAGTATCCGTTATGGCAACAGGCGCTTATTCCAAAGTGAATGAGTTTACGAGGGAAGACGTTTATGTATATGCTGACATGTCAAACCTTGTAAAAGGCACATATCATCTTCCTGTGTTTATCGGGAACAATTCCGAGCTCTCATACGACTTAATTACACCGCAGTTCATTAAAGTTGTGATTACTGATTCGAAACGCAATGTTGTAACGCCAATGGAGGAGTAAAATGACGAACAACGGCTTTGCCGCCGATTTTCTGCAAATATTGCTCGGGTGGCTACAGAACCTGTTTAACAGCGTTTGGGCGCTGTTCAGCGGCGGAAGCGGCGGAAGCGTGCTCAGATGGTTTTCTCAAAGCTGGCTGAGTCTTCTTGTCATGCTTCTAATCTTTGGCGTCGTGACGGATACCGTTATCTATCTGATTCGCTGGCGCCCCTTCTGGTGGTGGTTCAGGAAAAAACGCATGGTCATAGATGATGAAGTATATGACGATTATCTTGAAAAAACTTCAAAGCGAACCAAAGACGGAAAATACGTTGTGCCATCAACCATCGTCAAGCGCAAGAAAGCCGCCTATGATGAAGAAGACGATGAAGAAGACGACGATGTATTTGATGTAAGAAAAAAGAAAAGCGCTGACCCGTTTGAAGTCACCTCTTCCAAGAGACGCTCGACTGCCCCAAGGAGAAAAAGCACAAGATGAATGTAAGGGACATCATTATCGCAGTTTATCCCTATATCGTTACATTGCTCTATCTCTACTCTTTTTTCGCAGCGGTCTTTGCCTATTTCTTTCGGGCATTCATGCTTTACACGAACAATCCCAAATTGGACAATTTTCTTTTCGGGCCGATCTGTACGGCGGATAAAAACGAGAAACGCATAAAGGATATCCTCCTTCATGTGTTTCTCGCGTTTTTATTATCGAGATTATCTATTTTATTAATTGCCCAGATCGGTTTTATGCTTGAAGGAAAGCCGTCGCACCTTTTTGAACACAGCGAGTTTATCTTCAAACAGTGGGATGCCGCTCATTATATCGGTATTGCAGAAAACGGATATGTAAACGAAGGTGACGCAAGGCTTCACATCGTGTTTTATCCCCTGTTTCCAACGCTGATCCGGCTTCTAAACTCAATTACAGGAGATTCTTTGATTTCATCTGCGGTAATTTCGAATGTTTGCCTTTTGCTTGCGGCGTTTTTCCTTTATGAGATTGCCTTTCAGGCATACGGAAAAAAGACTGCAGCAATATCCGTATGGCTTATGATGTTTTCCATGGGCGCAGTTTTCTATTCGGTTCCCTATACGGAGTCTTTATTTCTGTTCTTAACGGTGGCATGCATCTATTTCGCCCGAAAACGGCATTTCTGGCTTGCGCTGTTATTAGGCGCTCTTAGTTCGCTCACAAGGCTTCCCGGCGCTGCAGTAGCCGTATGCGTGTTTTTTGAAATGATCCGCTCACATCTTGGGTATATACGAAGAGCGTGGGACAAGCGTCAGCGTTTTAAGCGTGCTTTGAAGGTTTCAGTTATCAGTTTTTCAAAATGTCTTCTGATTCTTACGGGATTTGCGCTGTATCTTCTTGTCAATAAAATTGTAACCGGTGATCCTTTCAAATTTCTCGAATATCAGAAATACCACTGGGGACAGGAAGCCGGAAATATTTATAAAACCGCGGCCTATTCTATCCGCTATCTTTTCTATCCGTTTGTAGACTGGTATCAGTTCGGCGTATATCTTCCTCAGTGCGCTGCGATTCTTCTTGCGGTATTGATCGTTTTCCTCGTCAAAAAGGACGTGCATCCGGAAGATTTTGCTTATTCAATTGTTTATCTGTTTGTTACGCTCTCTCCAACAATGCTGATAAGCGGGCCAAGATACATAAGCGCAATGTATTGTCTTTATCCGTTTGCGGCGACACTTATGAAGAAAAACAGCGTATACAAATATCTGGCGCCGATCATTTGGGCAGCGTTTTTCATCTACTCAAGCTACATGTTCATGGTGAAATGGACATACCTTTGATAAAAGAAGGGTTTGTCTCATTAAGAATAAAACCTCAAAAAAGCAACACAGCGGGACGGGAAACCCG
>JAEDIV010000177.1 GCA_016296675.1 Clostridia bacterium | reverse complement strand
GAGAGGGAGTGCGCTCCCTCTCCATACCTCTCCCGGAGGTTTGTTGATGATCTGACCGACTTCAGACCGAAGTCGGTTTTGCTTATTGAAAAGACGTTCTGCATTGGGCATCTTAAGCGGAGAATGATAAGGGCGAAAAACAGACACCTTCAAAACGCTGCCAGCGGCGGCTTTTTCCCCGGCGGCTGCTTTTCTCATGGGCGTGAAAGTTATAAAGAAAATGAGCCTATTGCCCTTGTTTTATAGCTCTTTGCCTCATTCATCATCAAAACGCCTCAAAATTTCGAAAAAATACAGATGAAAATGTGAAAAAGTAAAAATATTTATTTTGTCAGGCAGGAAAAATCTGCATGGAGAGAGAATATGTATAGTGAAAAGGGGATGATGCCCATGGCAAATGATGCTTCTTACTGAAGCGAACAACAAATATTTCAATCGGAAGGCAGGTACTTTTATATGAAGATCAAATATCTCGGAAGATTTATGGATGTCACGGACAGCCTTAAGGAATATACCGATAAAAAACTGGCAAAGCTCGATTGGTTTTTTGACGAGAATGCCGATGCGCAGATCAAATTCACCCAGGAAAAGGGCGCGAAAAACATCGCAGAAATTACCATCAACCATAAACACATGATCTTCCGCGCGGAAGAAATCACCGGCGATATGTACGCCAGCATCGATAAGGCGGTTGACAAGCTGTCTCGCCAGATCCGCCGCCACAGAACCAAGCTTGACAAGCGCCTGCATGTGCCCGCGCCGGAAGTTATGCCTGAACCTGAAGAAAACGATGTTCAGGAAGAGGAAAAGAAGGTTGTGCGCGTAAAGCACTTCAGCGTAAAACCCATGAGTGTTGAAGATGCCATTATGCAGATGGAAATGCTTGGACACAGTTTCTATCTGTTTGAGAATTCGGACTCCGGACGCATGTGCGTTCTGTATATCCGCCAGGACGGCGATTACGGTCTGCTGGAGCCCGAAAACTGATAAACGTGTTTTTTGCGGGGCGAACGGATCGTTCGCCCCTGTTTTTTATGATGAGAATCGGAGGCGATCAATATGAACAGCGAATTTACCGCTTCTTTGTTTGATGAACTTGAAAGCCTGTATCCGGATTCGGATGCCAATCAAGGCGTAAAGCAAATCCGCATATCCGGCGCAAACGGCACGACTGTCGGCGCGCATATTCTGTTAAACGGGCTTACGCCCGGTCTGCCTGTCGCGATTGAGGTCAGCGGCCCCCATACTTCCTATAAGCTGTTTGAGCTTATACAAGTACCCGTTGAAGTGAATACGGGCGCAAGACAGAGAAGCGCATATCTTCATGATGATGTGAATGAATCGGTGATCAGAAAAGCGCCGTTTTATGTCTATGACGCCTTGAAGCCGATCTATAATCTTCTGATGCCTTACGGGGCGACGGCGGCCTTTGCCTTCAAGACGATCATTGAATATGCGCGTCAGTATAAAGAGGACGACTGGACGATTACCGTCACCCATGCAGGTAAGGTGCAAAGCGTGAAAATCAAGGTGTGCGCGTATCCGTGCACGGTTGAGAAGGCTGGAAAAAACACCCACAAATATGTCAACTGGGTGTCGTATGCCAATATCGCGAAATACCACCGGGTAGAAATGGATTCGCCGGCGTATTTTAAGCTCCTGGACAGGTATCTGAGGATGGCAGTATATCTCAGGCAGAATCTGATCAATGTCAGCCTTGATATGTTCATTAAGTATGAAAACGGCGAAGCGACTGTAGATGAAGAAAGATTTGACAAATACATTGCCGCTTTCAAAAAGGCAGGCTTTGAATGCTTCCACGGAACGGGACTTTGCGGCCGAATGGAAGGTCAGGGCGACAATGACGCGTTCTACAATTCCCTGGATCATGAGAAAATCGAATCTTCCGAGGAAATCCGAAAGGCGTTCAGGAAAGTTGCCTTTGATAAATTCGACAATGGAACGCGTGCGGCGGAAGGCTTCACGGGAAAGGATGTTGAGACTGAAGAAGGGAAGAACGTGCTTCGAGCATGCGCCCGCGCGCTTTATAAATACCTCGTTTCACGCGACCTTGTAAATGATTGGGAACAGTGCCTTCTGGATGAGCCGAACGACGCGCTTGCGGACGCATACAAGATCATCTCTGAAATTGCGCATGAAGAAATGCCCGGCATCCGCATGATGGAGCCGGTGCTTCCCACCCATGCATTGACCGGGTACATTGACATCTGGTGTCCGACGATTGAGACCTATGAAAACGACAGGGAATACTATGATGCGCGCGTGAAAGACGGCGACGGCCTGTATGTGTACACCTGCCTTACGCCCGGCGGAAAATATCTGAACCGCATGCTCGATATGCAGCGCTTGCGCCAGACCTATCTTGGCTGGGCGCCCGCGAAATATGAAAATATTTCCGGCTTCCTCCATTGGGGATACAATCAGTTTGTGGACGATCAGGATCCCTATGACAGAAGCGCGTGTATGTTCTCTGAAAGAATGCTGGAGTTCCATCCGAAGCTCGATCTGTTCCTGCCGGCGGGCGATTTTTCCATCGTATATCCCGGCTACAATACTGTCTACCACACCACCCGCGCAGAAGCGCAGAGGATCGGCCTTGAGGACTTGTGCCTATTAAAGAAGATTTCTCCTGAAAAGAGACGGGATATCGTCGAAAGGGTATTCAGAGGCTATACGGATTACGAACTGGATATCGCCAAATACAGAGAGGCGAGGGAAATGCTTCTTAAGGCCGCAAGCGGAATCTGACAGGCAAACGGAACGGCGAATGTATGCAATTAATAAGAATCTGATCAACTGAAGGCGATGCACAAATGGGAAAAATCAGTCTGACGTTCCTTGGGCAATGGAAGAAGGATGAATATGCCTTAAGCCGCCTCGGCGTGATTGCGGAGGCTGCGCTGGAATACTTTATTGCGATTGTGACATCCGGCGCGTATCTTGCCAAAATCACAAGCGCGCTTTCCTTCTCGGACAGCCTGACGGGCGTTTTGTCGGCGTTTGTTTCGCTGGGTTGTATTTTTCAGCTGGGATCGGGCGTTTTGTTCAAACATGCCCGGCGCGTCAAGGGGCGCGTGATCGCATTTCAGATGGTGTACCAGCTGCTGTTTGTCGTTGTGTATCTGACGCCGGTTCTAAGCGCGCATGCAAATGTACGCACGGGCGTGTTTCTTTCGGCGTTTTTGAGCGCGTATATCCTGATCAATCTCGTACGCTCTCAGAAAAACACGTGGATGCTTTCCCTGATTGACGATAAAAAAAGGGGCAGCTTCACGGCGACAAAGGAGATCGTGTCGCTTTTAAGCGGCATGGTGTTTACTTACATCATTGGAAGCGCGATTGACAGATTCGAATACGCGGGGAACATGAACGGCGCGTTTGTTCTCCTCGCAATCGTGATTTTTGTGATTAATGCCATTCATATGGCGACGCTTTTCATGACAAAGGAGAAACCTTCTGAAATTTCCGGCTCTTTGGATGTCAAGATGGGCATAAAGGATGTCATCAGGAACAAAAAGGTCATGGGTGTGATTCTGATCGGCGTGATCTGGTACATAGCGACCTATACGGCTACGCCGTTTTACGGAGCCTATCAGATCAACCAGCTGAATTTTTCCATGCGCTTTATTTCTGTTCTTTCGATTGTCTATGCCATTGTCAGATCCATTGTTTCGCCGTTTATGGGGAAACTTGCCGACCGCCATGGCTTTGTGAAAATGGCCTTTCTCTGTTTTATTGTTGCAGGACTGGGCTTTTTGGCCGGCGCATTTACGGCTCCTTCCAACGGCAGAGCTATGTTTTTCATCTATAACATTCTGAATGCAGTTTCCATGGCGGGCATCAACAGCGCAATACTCAACATCGTCTTTGGCTATGCGCCGCTGGAAATCCGCTCGCAGGCCATTGCGCTCAATCAGGCGGTCTGCGGCGTATGCGGCTTTCTGACGACGTGCGCGGCGTCAAGCCTTGTAGACCGGATACAGAAAAACGGGAATATGATCCTGGGACTTCATCTGTATCCTCAGCAGGTCATGTCTTTAATAGCGGCCATGATTACGGCAGGACTTTTGACCTACACCTATTTCGGGGTTATCAGGAAAGAAAAAGCATAATTGCGAAAGAAAACACAGCACGGGCGTTTGAGTGCCCGTGCTGCCAAGCCATCAAAAAGTACCTTTTTTGATGGGAAGGGCCGATCCCCTGAAATCCTGCGGGATTT
>JAEDIV010000036.1 GCA_016296675.1 Clostridia bacterium | reverse complement strand
TTCATGGAGATACACGATTAACGGAGTTTGAATGTATTTTGAGACAGCGCCTTTTTTTGCTTTTCTCAGCGTCTGCCGCCTCCGCCGACGCCGCGGCTGCTGCCGCCTCCGCCCCGGGCTCCGCCGAATCCGCCGGAAGAGCGGGATCCGCTGCCAAAGCCGCCGGAACGGCCGGAAGAACGGGAACTGCTGCCAAAGCCGCCGGTGTGAGAGCCTCCGAAGAAGCCGCCGGTCGGGCGATTGCTTCTGCTGTTTCCGCCGAATCCGCCGATATGCGGGCGGTTTACGATAATGATCGGACGATGGGTACGCCTGGGAGGCGCGGCAGGACCGGGCGCGGGACTCGGTCCGGGGCCGGGCGTGGGACTCGGTCCGGGGCCGGGCACTGCGCGCGGGCCTTTTCTTCTGTTGACGATTGCGCAGATGATGATGAGGATGATCACAATTAAAAGGATCGTGCCGAAATTCAATCCGCCGCTTTCCTTCTCGCTGTATCCAATGGAAGAATCCGGGTAATTTCCGGCGTCATCCGAAGCGGTACCCAAAGAAAAGGCGGGATTTACGTCATAAATCGAGCAAATCCTGTCAAACAGCGGCTTATACAGCGCCTGAATGCCCTTATCGGTCTTATAGTCCTTGAAATAAGCATCGAAATAGCGATCCAGCAAATTCTGAACCTCAGCGCCATCCATATAGCGTTCAAGGCCGGTGCCGATGACCATTCTATAAACGCCGTCGGTCTCCGCGATGACGAGCGCAACGCCGTTTTTCTTGCTCTTGTCGCCCACGCCCCATTTGTTGATGAGCTCATAGGCAAAATCCTCATCGCTCATCCTGCCGAACGAATCCACGACGCAGACGACGATCTGCGCGCCGCAAGCCTTTTTCAGGGCTTCTCCGTTTTCATACAGCATGGACTTGGTCTTCGAAGACATCACGCCGACCTGATCCAGATAATAAAAATCATCGCCGGGATCGGGAACGGCAGCAAATGCGTTCGAGGCAAAAAGCGCGATCAGAATCAAAACCGAAAGAAATGAATACAAAAACTTTTTCATCTTTTATTTTCCCAATGTAGGCATTTCGTCAATTCCGAAAAGAGAGGCAAGGATCACGGCCGGGAACGCGTTTCTCTTGTGATTGAAATCATCCGCATAGGAGAAATAGCTGTCCCTCTTGATTGTGGACACATAGTTGTCGATGTTCACATATGCGCCCTTCGCATCGTCCTTGGCGCTTCCGGTCAGGCGGGTATACACATTATCGGAAGCCAGGGCGATGGCGGAATACGCCGCGAGCATGGTCTTTTCGTTCTTCGCGTCGAGGATATTCTTCGCGCTTTCCTTTAGGGTCAGAATATCCTGATTGTCTTCGCCCAGCTGATCCTGGGCGAAGTTTGCAAGGCGGTTGGCGTTTTCAGCCATGGCGACAAGATCGGTATACACGGAAACCGTGATGCCTTCTTCGGTGCCGTTTCTGAAAACCTTTTCCGCTTCGCGTCTGGCGCCGTTCAGTTTTACCGGGCCCAGCACGAAGATGGACACCAGCACGCAGACAATCAGAACAATCACGCCAAGGCGCGTGTTTTCTTTAAAGGATACGTCTGTTTTCTGCCGGGACATGGATATTTTCCCTTTCTTTTAGCGCTGCTCAAGAAGCTTTTTCTTGAGTTCGCTCTCGATGTTGGCAAGCTCGGCCTCCGCAGTGCGGCGCTTTTCCTTGCCTTCCTTCTGGATGGCGAGCACTTCGTCCATGGTCTGGATGAGCATCTGGTTGGTGTGGGTAAGGGTTTCGATATCGATGATGCCTCTCTCGGCTTCGCGGGCGGTTTCGACGGTGGCCATCTTGAGCTTTTCGGCGTTCTTCTTAAGAAGATCATTGGTCACATCGGTAACGGCGCGCTGGGCTTCCATGGCTTCGCGGCTGTGCTCAAGGCCGAGGGCGAGAACCATCTGGCTCTTCCAAAGCGGAATGGTGTTGTTGAGGGTGGACTGGATCTTCTCCGCCATAACCGTGTCGGAAGACTGGATCAGGCGGATCTGGGGCGCCATCTGAAGGGAAATGTTTCTCGTGAGCTCGAGGTCATAGATCTTCTTCTCAAAGCGATCGGCCTTGTCGGCGAGATCCTTCGCAGCCTGCGCGTCCTCAGGAAGGCCGGTGCGCTCTGCAAGCGCGTGCGCAGCGGCAACATCCTTGTTTCTGAACTCTTCCAGCTTCTTTTTGCCCATGTCGATGTACACAGACAGGGTCTTGAAGTAGGTCAGGTTCTCGGCATAGAGCTGATCGAGAAGGATTACGTCGTTGAGCAGCTGAATCTTGTGGTTGGTGAGAGCCTTAACGATGCCGTCGACATTCTTGGAAGCATCTTCATAGCGGTTCTTCAGCAGCGCTACGCGGTCAACAGCCTTCTTGAAAAGGCCGAAGAAGAACTTCTTGGGCTCTTCGTCTGCGTCAAATCCCTGAAGCTCAGTCACCAGGCCCGCGATCATGTCGCCGGTTTCGCCCAGATCCTTCATCTTGACCTTATTAAGGGCAGTGTCGGAGAAACGGGTCAGGTCGCTCTGGGCGGCGGTTCCGTAGGCAAAGATGTCGGTGGTCTCGCGGATGTCCGCCTTCTGAACGTCGGTCATGGCATCGTAGATAGCCTTGCGCTCTTTCTCTACCTGCTCGGCGTCCTGGTTTAAGTCGATTTCGATGTTGAGCGCCTTGAGGGCTTCTTCAAACTCGGGGATGATGGGGGTTGCGGCTACAGCATTGGCTTCAGACATGATGAATCTCCCTTTCCGTTATAAATTTCATTGATCACAATTATGAATTACTTTTTATCAATCAGACCTTCGGATCTGAGCATGGTCTGCATGACAGCGATGTCGGTCTTGATGTCCATGGCTTCATTCTTATACATATTGTCCGCCTGCTTTTCAAAGGCAGAAGCAACCATGTCCAGGCTGTTGCGAATGCGCGTCTTGCTCTCCTGAGCATTCTCTCCCGCGCCCACATCGGCGGTATAGAAGGAAAGCAGCTTATCAAGCGTGGGCAGATAATAGCTGAAGAAGGTATAGGCGTCGTTTCTGCCGGTGGAATCGCGCACGACATCCTCGATGATGCGGCCGGTGGAAACGGCGATGCTCTCGAGGTCTTTGCGGATGGCTTCATCCGGCGTTTCTTTCGCGATTGCGCCGATTCGGACGCTGAGCTCGCGGGCAAACTTGATCTGCTTGTCCAGCTCTTCATCGCCCGTATATTCTTCTACGATATATTCTTCCACGCGGCCGGGGAAGAATTTCTTCGCGGCAAGGTACGCCGCCACAGAAACAGCCGCGCCGATCAAGAGAAACGCCAGTCTGTAAATCGGCGTAATCAGCGCCCAGAGAAGAAATACCGCGCCCGCCGCATAAAACGGCATAGCGCTTTTGTGAACGATGGTTTTTTTCTTTTGGTTTCCGTTCATATTCAGGCCTCCTGACAGTATCCATCCTACAGGATTACAGAACTCAATTCAATATTTAATGCATAAAAACCGCTTTTTATGCGATGAAAACCTTATTTTGCATCGATTTCCAGCGATACCGGACAATGGTCGCTTCCCATGATTGTCTGGTGTATGGATGCACTCTGAAGCTTGTCCTTAAGGCGCTCGCTTGCCAGGAAATAGTCGATGCGCCATCCGGCATTTCTGCTTCTCGCGCCGCCGATGTAGCTCCACCAGGAATACTGGTCCTTCTCATCCGGGTGGAAATGGCGGAAGGTATCGATGAAGCCGGAATCCAGGAGGCGGGAAATTTTTTCCCTTTCCTCGTCCGTAAAGCCCGCGTTCATATGGTTGGTCTTGGGGTTTTTAAGGTCGATCTCCTTGTGCGCAACGTTCAGATCTCCGCACAGGATCACGCCTTTTTTCGCTTCAAGTCCCTTTAAATATGCATAAAACGCATCTTCCCACGTCATGCGGTAGGGAAGGCGCTTAAGCTCGTTCTGGGAATTGGGCGTATAGCAGCAAACGAGGTAAAATTCCTCAAACTCCGCCGTGATCACGCGCCCCTCATGATCATGCTCGTCCACGCCAATTCCGTAGGTCACGGAAATCGGCTGCTTTTTTGTGTATATCGCAGTGCCCGAATAGCCGGGCTTATCCGCATGATTGGTAAAGGCATAATAGCCTTCCATGTCAAAAGTAAACTGATGCCTTTGAAGCTTGATCTCCTGAAGGCAGATCACGTCTGCATCCAGCGACTGCATGCTTTCCAAAAAACCCTTCTGCCAGACAGCGCGAAGGCCGTTCACATTCCAGGATACGAGTCTCATTCGTTTCCTCCCGATCGTATTTACTCACTCTAAATTATATCATTTATATAAAAAATTATCAAGGCGGCAACCGCCTCAATGCGCTGCGCAAAACGGATTGTAATAAAAATGTCAAACAAACAAAAGAAAATAAACCGCTCTTTTCAGAAGCGGTTTCAGATCATCAACAAACCTCCGGGAGAGGTATGGAGAGGGAGATAACTTCCTCTCCATTTTCAATCGATTTTGGCGGCATGTACGCCTAAATCGCGCGTTTTCACAAAGCGTAGCAACTGTTAACGCTTCCCCTTTCCGATCCCCGCCCGGAAATCCCGAAGGATTTCAGGGGATCGGCCCTCCCCATCAAAAAAAGGTACTTTTTTGATGGCTTGAAGCGGTTTCTTTTTTACTGCTGATTGAAAAATTCAATATATCTCTGCCAGTCATATCTGGACAAAAAGTGCGTGCCTTTTCTCAGCTGATAGCCAACCTTTCCGCCAAACTGTTTATCTCCGGGCTCAGCGGGAATTTCGATATCGCCTGATAAGCCCTTAAGGCCCAGCATTTCGTATGCCTCGCCTGCGAGATACGCGCCCATGCGTTCGCTTTCGGGGTCGGCCCATTCATCCTCCGATGCGCTTCCGACACACAGGGGGCGGGGCGCGACGAGGGCCAAGAGCTGGTGCTGGTCAAAGGGCATGCTGTCTTCATTTTCGATGTATTTCTGATAATTTTTGCAGAACCAATAGGGGAAGTTTTTCGTGATGTGAACGACGTGCTCGCCCTTTTTGCCCCTTGTGACCGCTGCGCCCGAGCAGCCGGAGTCGTTTGAGATGACGCCTGCGAATCGTTCATCCTGAACGCCGCACCAGATGGCGGTTTTTCCAAGGCGCGAATGGCCTGCGACATAGATTTTCTCCCGATCGACAGCGGGCAGGGTCTGGATGTAGTCCATCATACGGCTGGCGGCAAACGCCCACATGCCGATTTTGCCCCAGTCGGTTCCGTCGTTTCGGCGGGGATACATTTTTGCGATGCCGGATTCAAAATTGTCGTTTGTATCCTTCGTCACATCGTTGTAGTTGACAATCGCAAGCGCGTAGCCGCTATCGATGATTTCCTCAATCGGCAGATACTGGCCCGCGCCGTAGGGATGGAAGGAAATATACACGAACATGGGAACAGGCTTACCGGTATTCGGAATCACGGTATCAAAGGGGAAGGTAAAATCGCCCATGGGCGTTTCGAAGGTAAGCTTCACAAGATTGTGAACCGCTTTTCCGCCCACGGTATCATGCTGCTTTTCAACCTCCCATCGGACGCACCCGGGCTTTTCGGGCGTAACGCCGTATTCTTCCTTTTCAAAAAGGGCGATCATTTCCTTTTTGTAGGCAGCCCAGTTTTCCTTCGTAAGTCCGTTCGGAATGGTTTCGGGAAGATTTCTGCGTTTGATTTCAGCAAGCATTTTTTCTTTCTCCTTATTTGTCTTCGAGCGTACAGCCCTGTTCAAGCAGAGACGCTCTGACCCTTGCGTAATTGAGATTTGAAATGTTTTCGTTTTCACGAACGGATACCGCCGCCATCGTGCCCGCCGCCTGACCGATCGCCATGGCGATGTTCATCACGCGATAGGAGGCATGCGCGCGGTGTTCGCCGCTGATGATACGCCCCGCGAGCACCAGATTGTCAACCTTTTCCGGAATCAGCGAACGCATGGGAATGTCGTAGGGCTGGGCAATGTGCGGAAGCCCGTCCGTTTCCGCCTGTCCGCCGCCCTTGGGATTGTGGATATCAATGCAGAAATTCGCCTTGTGTACAACGACATCGGGAAATCTTCTGCCCGCGACAAGATCCTCGCCCGTCAGGATATATTTTCCTTTGATGCGCCTGCTTTCGCGAACGCCCAAAGTGGACGCGCTCATGCGCACGCGGATATTCTGAAAGCCCGGAACTTCCTCCCGCAAAAAGCGGTTGACCAAATCCATCTGCTTACGAAGCTCGATTTCGCTTTTTTCCGCGTCGCCGTCGTTTAAAATGTTCACGCCGTTCATCTGCGTGGCGTTTACGAGGCGTTCGCCCTTTCTGCCGGTTGCATACAGGCGCACGATGGTCACGTTTTCGGGAAGTCTGCCCTCTTCGGCGGCTTTTTTGCACATGGAAAGGTATTCTCTTCCGTCCGGGAAATGGGTGTAATGCTCTTCATGATTGCACACGAGCGTCACGTTTTCATCGATTCCGTCAATGGTGTACATAAGGGATGACGGCTGAACCAGTCCGTCTTCGTCGCGCCCCACCATCACATCGCACCCGGCCAGGAAAGAAACAAATCCGTCGCCGGTCGCGTCAATCACGCGCTTGCCCTTGATGAGCATCATGCCTTTTTGCGTAAGCACAAAAACGCCTTTGATTTCGCCGTCCTCCACATACGCGTCGACGACCGGCGTCTGAAGGCGGAAAGTCACGCCCGCTTCATCCAAAAGCGCGGTCAGCTTTCCCTTCGCGTCGTCATTGTCAATACCTGTGGACGGATTCGGGCTTTTCAAAAGGCGCGCGATTTCATCGCGGATTGAAGCCTTCGCGACATCGCCCATAATCGTGGTCACGTTTCCAAACGTGAGGCTTCCGCCAACCGCGCCGTACCGCTCCACCAGCATAACGCGCATGCCCAGCCGCGCCGCCGCAATCGCCGCGCAAATGCCGCTCGCGCCCGCACCGCAGACAACCACATCCCACTCGGAATGCACGGATACCGTTTTTCTGTATTCCATATTGCCCTCCATTAAATCGAAATCCACCAGCATACACCGTATTTGTCAATCACCGTCGCGCAGTACGCGCTCCACGGAAGCTCGTGAATGGGCTCGAGCACCACGCCGCCCTCAGACAGCACGGAAAACGCGCGGTCTACTTTCTCCCTTGATCCCATCTCAAATACATTGAATGTCATGGTATCCCACTTGTTTTTATGAACAGTCTGAACATCGCAGGGATTTTTCGCTTCGGCAAGCGCTAAAAATCCTTCGCCGTCCACAGACAATTCGCAGTGCTCATACGCATCCTTTGTATCATTCAAAAACTCGCGCGCAATACAAGCCCCGAATGCCCGGCAATACATCTTTGCAGCCTCAAAGCTGTTTTTCACATATACCTGATTGTAGTTTTTCATGCTGTCACCCGCTTTTCTTTCATTATACCATAGATTCCGCTTTCTATCGCACTCCTTTTGCATGAAATGGCAAACTTTTTCCATCCTTGAAAATCCCAATAAACCCTGTTATACTGAAATCAATAAATTTTCAATCGGAGCGCGTATGGCCAAGACAAAATATCCAATCAATAAAGAGTTTTTTCCGTTCAATCTTTTTGCGCCGCCCATGAGCCGCGCAAGGCGCAAAAAGCGCGGGCGTACAGATAGAATACATCGATCTATACAAGTTTCAAAATTTTAAAGGCTGCGCCTCCTGCTTCGGCTGCTAAAACGAAGCGCACCCGGGCGCGTGTGTTCTAAAGGATGATTTATACGACGTCTTAAAGAAAATCCGTCAGGCCGACGGTCTGATTCTGGGAAGCCCCGTCTATCTCGGCGACGTCACATCCGCTCTGCGCGCGCTTGGTTGGGCACGGAGCATTTTACGTAAGAAGCAAAAAACATATAAAGGCCTGTCTCACTAAAAGTATAAAACACGAAGCCGGGACGGGAAACCCATCCCCTACAGGAAGAAACCATCGTGTCTCCATTGTAGGGGACGGGTTTCCCGTCCCGTAGTTCATGTTTTTAAAAGCATTTCGTTAAACTCAAAAGCAAAACTTGTTTTAAGACAGCTTCTTTTCATTCCTCTGCGCGCTTAATCTCCATCTCAAGCACATCATTAAACCTCTGAATCGCGCCTGCCATCGTTTCTGCAAAATCGAACACCTTTGGATCCTTCTTTTTCTCCGACGGATTTTTTCTCACATCCAGCGCAAACAAAAGCGCGTCCTCATCCGGGCACAGATGATTTTCCATCGCCCATTCGGCGGCTTTGGTTTTCGAAAGGATCTTCCCGGACCTGAGCGTATAAATGCACCGCGCGATATCGAGCATCCAGCCAAAGGTGTAAAGGCTGCGCCCGGTCGTGTGCGCATAATCCCGGATCGTCGCATGATGTCGCTTTACGCCTTCAAGCAGATCTGAATATTCGATCTGTTTGATCCGATCCCGGATGTCGTTTCCATAGAAATGCACGCTGCTTTGGATAAGCTGCGCTTTTCCGAATGCGTCCTTATCATATCTTTCGCAGATTCTCTCCCCGCGCGTGCCCCAATAAACCGCGCGCCCGGGGCGGTTCTCAAAAAACATATCCGCCGAAAGCATACCGCCCTCAAACAGGCGGTAATAGGGATTTCCCGGATTTTCATTTGACAAATCCTGCCTTAGACGCAAAAGTTGATTCGCCTGATTTTCGCTGATCGCCTTCTCCGTAAGCACAAAAAGGTCAATATCGCTCCACCCGAGCCGGAAATCATCGATCGCCGACGAGCCGTATATATAAATGGAAGGAACAGCGTCAGAAAGAATTTCCGAAACCGCTCTCACCATCTTATTGATCGCCGTCTGCCGATTCTTTCTTTCCGCGCCTTCGGGATGCAAGACGTATTTCTGATTCGGATACCCCATCTCCATATTAAGCGCATCCGGGACAAACCCGTATTTTTCATAAAGCGCTCTCGGCGCAAGCCCCTTTTCATCCTCCGCGCGGAACGTGGAAACCGAAATCTCCTTCGTCCGGTCCAGTTCCTTCAGCGCCTCGTCCATCAAAATCGACGCAGCTCCCCGCCTTCTGAAATCCGGCGAAACCGCAAGACAGCAAATCATATTGTGTCCGCGCGAAAAAAGCATAACGCCTTTGATTTCTCCGTCCTCCTTCACGCAGATCGCCTGCCGCTTTTTCATAAACTTGAGGACCGTTTCTCTGTAATCCGAAAGCCCTTCCTCCGTCTCAAGCCCCGGAAAATTTAGCCGGACGCGCGTGACAAGCCGCATCCAGGCAGCGAGGTCTTCTGAAATCGCGTAACAAATATGCATATCTTTCTCCCTTTTACAAACAGTCATCGCCGTCTTGCCAATTGGAGATGCGTGTGATAGACTGACTGTACCAATTTCATCATGAACAAAACACCCTTCATTCTATCCGAATCCCCTTTTCAAGTCAACAAAAACCCTTATACTGCAAGGAGAAAAACCATGACCATTCAAAACCGCATCTGCGATTTATCCCTCATCTGGAAACAGGCGTCCCTTGTTTTCCCCTACTTTGACCGGCTCAATCTCGATTGGGACAAAGCGTACAAAGAATACCTTCCAAAGGTAATGAACGCAAAAACCGATCTGGAATTTCATCTCCTTCTATCTGAATTCATGAATCTGCTTTCCGATGGGCACACGGAATACATGCTGCCCAAATCGCTTCGGGACGAAGCCGGCTATCTTCCCTTCTCTCTTCGCTTGATCGGCGATTCCTATTCCATAGACGCATCCATCCACGAATACGAAGCCCATTTGGGCTTTCGCATTCTGTCCATAAACGATGCGCCCTTTATGTCTCTTATTCAAAAGACAAAAAAATACGCTTATCATATCGGAAATTATGTGTCCCGCTACAGACTTTCCCAAATTCTCCCATTCTTTTTAAAGCCCAAAGGCAATCGCGCCGAAACCACATCCGGTGCGTTCACCTTCGACCTGCTTCCGTCAAGGCCGGAAAACCTGAAGCCCCAATCGCTCCATCTGCCTATTGCCTTTGAAAACCTCTCCACCGGCAAACTGGACATCCGCCTCTATGGAGATATCCTCTATATCAAGCTGGACAGCTTCACCTATTCAAAAGCAGCGGACGAAGTCGCCCTGGCAATCACACAAAATCCCGCCATATCGGGCATTCTTTTCGATCTTCGCGAAAACGTCGGCGGAATGACATTAAGCGGAGCAAGAATTGCAGAGCTACTGATCCCAGGCATCTTCCACGCCTGCCAAAAACGAACCCGATCCATGACCGGCGTAGCCTATGCCTCCGCAAGCCAGATCATGGACTGGACAGAAGACGAAATCAAAGCCCACATCGCCGCCGGATACACAACGCCCGAAGAAATCGCCGAAACCAAATCCTACATCACAAACACCCACTTCGATTCCTACGCCGATACCTATGGCTCCGTCGATCATCCCGCCATCTTTTCGGGCCCCTGCGCAGTCCTCACCTCCCGCCACACCGTCTCCGCCGCCGAGGATTTCATCGCCATGCTGCGCACCAACAGGCGGGCCGCCGTCATCGGAACCCCAACCTGCGGAACCACCGGCACCCCCTTCATGCAGGACCTGTCCTCCGGTGGATGGATGAGAATCTGCTCCGTCGCCTATCGCCTCATGGACGGCACCGAATTCATAGGCCAAGGCATAACCCCCGACGTCTTCTCAGAAATATCCGAAGAGGACTTCAAAAACGGCTACGACTCCGTCTTAAATGATGGCCTTTCGTATTTAAAAAAAGAAATCAGAGGAAGCGCCCTCTGACACATAAACTCCCTTTCAAAACAGAAAACGAAACAATGAACACCGTAGGGACGCCCGTCCCCGGGTGTCCGCGGACGCTCCGAAAGGAGCGTCCCTACCGTTCATAATAACCTGTAGATTTTTTTCAAAACCATCGCCTTTACAAAAATCCGTTACCCGATAAATCAAGGTGAGCAAATGATCACGAAAGATGATTACCTTTCAGCGCCGTGCAGGGCGTCGTCTATTCCATATTGGAAAGCAAAGTCCCTTTCCATCCCAAGCGGTATGCTGATTGTACATGACGAGGAATACGATAAAACAAAATATCATGAATACACCGACGAACCCTATTTCCGTCTGATCCATGATCTTCAGAATCTCTCCGCTCCGATTCTTCCGGAAGGGTATTCTCTTTCAAAAGCATCCCTCGGCGAATTCGCAGAGCATATCAACAGCTGCTATGAAAGCATCGGGATTTCAGAATCGGAACTCAAAACCTGCGCCGCCCGGCCCGTATACGACGCCTCCCTGTGGATTTCCGTCAGGGACGATCAGACCGGAAAAATCATAGCAACCGGAATTGCCGAGCTTGACCGCGAAATCGGCGAAGGCGTCCTCGAATGGATTCAGGTTTCCAAAGATGCACGCGGAAAAGGCCTGGGCCGCTTCATCGTTTCAGAGCTTCTCAGGCGAATGAAAAACTCCGCCCGGTTCGCCACCGTATCAGGCCAATGCAATAATCCCGCAAACCCGGAAAAGCTCTACCGCAACTGCGGATTTAAAGGGTCTGATGTGTGGCATGTGATAGGGAAATAAAACATTAATCAGTCCCATAATCCATGCTAAATTTCAAATAGATACGCTTCAGAAACATCATAATTACAGAAAATTATAGTTAATCTCATAAAAGCCAAAGGATTCATGCGTTTTATGTCGAATATTCAGACTAAATACATGTACTTCTGGAGAGTGTATGCAACATGAAACGCACAGCCCATACTGACCGCCCATTTTTGCGCTGGGCAGGTGGAAAAACGTGGTTGACAGATTTTGTTCTTTCTATGACGAAAGATCTTGAAATCAATCGCTACTATGAACCGTTTCTCGGCGGTGGAGCAGTATTCTTTGCAATCAAACCGCAGAAAGCTATTCTCTCCGATGTCAATGCTGAATTGATTCACACTTACATTACATTGCGTGAAAAGCCGGAAGAAGTCATTTCTGTACTAAAAACATTTCAGAATGAAAGTGAGTGCTATTACCGTGTACGCTCTGATGTCAGGAACGATGATGTGTATATGTGTGCTCGGTTCATCTTCCTAAATCAAACCTCCTACAATGGCTTGTATCGTGTCAATATGGCTGGACAATACAATGTACCGTTCGGACGGCGAAAAATAGACTTTATCAAAGAAGATCATCTGCGACATGTCAGTCAGTTGCTTCAAAGTGCAGACCTGCGTTGCGGTGACTTTGGCACTTATGAGCAAGAAATCCAAGCAGGCGATCTGGTTTTTCTTGATCCGCCGTATACCGTTTCCCACAATCAAAATGGTTTCATAAAGTATAATCAGCATTTGTTTTCTCTTGATGATCAGTACAGGTTGAAAGGCTTTATTGATCATATCAAGGAACAAGGTGCTTACTACATTCTAACAAATGCAGCCCATAATACTATCCGTGAAATCTTTGATGATGGCAACGTTATGTATACACGAAATCGTCATAGCACAATCGGCGGCAATCAGGCCCAGCGTGGACACGTCGATGAATATGTCTTTACCAATATAGCTGCGAGGTGTGAGTATGGATTGGACTGAAAGAATGGTCAGCGGGAATGATTTGATTAACATCCGCAACCAGAGAAGCAAAACCCATATTTTTTCTGCAATTAAGCCGCAGCTGTTGGATGGATATTTGCAACTTGGCTGGGAAATTGACAAAGAACTAAAAACAAAGGTTCGTATCAAAAAAGCCAAGCCCGCAGATGAAGCCTTTGAAGATCGCGTATGGATGCTTTTTGCGCGTATGGGCTTTACTGATATGAATCGGGATCGTCATTTGGAGATTCCATACGAAAAGAACAATCCTGCCCTGACTCAACAGGTAGACGTTCTCGCTATTGATAATGAAACAGCTATTGTTGTCGAATGCAAATCTGCTCAAACGCAGGATAAAAAGACTAATTTCAAGGAAACTATTACCGCTATGCAAGGAACCCGTGCCGGGATTATGGCAGCTGTGAAGAAAAAGTATCCGAAGCGTCGATTTGCATTTATTTTCGCAACCAACAATTATCTTCTGGGTGTTCAGGATTTGGATCGCTTGCACGAAGCGAAAATCACATATTTTGATGAAGATGTTCTTGTTTATTATGAAGAACTTGTTAGACAGTTAGGACATTGCGCAAAGTACCAACTGCAAGGACATCTGTTTATGAATCAAAAAATTGATAATATGCAAGCAATCGTACCTGCCGTGCAGGGTAGTATGGGTGGCCATACATATTATGCGTTTTCTATAAAACCGGCTACTTTGCTAAAAATGTGTCATGTTTTACATCGTAGCAAGGTAAACAAAGATAATATGCCATCCTATCAACGATTTGTGAAACGTGATCGCTTGATAGCTGTTAGGAATTTCATTGACAATGGCGGGTATTTTCCGAATTCGATTGTTATAAATATTGAAGTCGCCAAGAAAAAATGTTTTGATTATTCAGAAAAACAATGCGAAGAAAGTATGACAAAGCTGGGGTTACTTCATCTTCCGCAGGTATATCATTCAGCATATGTAATTGATGGTCAACATCGCCTGTATGGCTATGCGGAAACGGAATATGCTGAGACGAACACAATACCTGTAGTTGCGTTTATAGGCTTGAAAGCGGAAGAACAGGTTGAGTTGTTTATGCAGATCAATGAAAACCAAAAGGCAGTACCTAAGAAACTGCGAAATGTTCTTAATGCAAGCCTGCTGCAAGATTCGGATGATCCGAACCAACGAAGGAAAGCTTTGCGTTTGAGTATTGCACAGAAACTCGGCGAAGATCCTACTTCTCCATTATACCGAAAAGTCAGTATTGACGAAACAGATAATATTCCCGAAGCATCAATTACAATGGAAGCAATTAGTGACGGTATTAAAAAGGTCAACTATCTTAATACCTACAAAAAGAAAAATGGCAAAGATTCGACCGTTGAACATGGCCTTTTTGATCTAGATGATAACGACATGACACGGGCAATCTTATATCCATATTTAAAGGAATGCTTTGCATATATTCATGAGCATGCACCTAAAGAATGGGATATGGGCAAGTCCGGCGTTCTTCTTATCAATAACGGTGTACAAGCTATCATAATGCTCTTGCATGACATTACAAAGCATGTGAAAAATGCACACGCCGTAAATCCTCTTACTACGAAATCGTATGCGATGCTTGAACACGTCAAGACGTATCTTGATGCACTAATTGCCTATATTGGAGAAATGACGCCAGAAGAGCGTGAAGCTGTCAAACGATATGGCAGCACCGGTCCGATTAGAGCATGGCGCATCTATCAAAAAGCAGTAAGGGATCGTTGTCCAGAATTTCAGCCAGATGGTTTGGATGAGTGGTGGAAGGATAACGGCAAACAGCATAATGAAGAAGCCATCCAATTGCTTGATGACATTTACAAAATCATCAAAGCTGACATACCAAAGCATATGGCAGCGAAATTTGGTTCAGAATGGTTCGCTTTGCGCTCGCCCGAACAAGTCTACCTCTCTGCATCCAATAAATCAATCAAAGAAAATCTTGTTCTTCGTGAAGAAGGAAAGGCCGTAACTGCTTGGGACTGCGTTACATTGGCACAATGTAGACAGATAATTCTTCATAAAAATAATTGGCAAGACACTTTTTCGTCTGTATACGCTTTTCCAAACATAAAGGGAGATAAAAATAAAAAGACGGAATGGATGGAATGCATTGACAAACTGAGAAGCAGAGACCTTTCATCTTACAGCGTCACAGAAGCAGATTATGAGATGTTACAATCCGTATATAAGTGGTTGTATAAGGTATAATTTTCAATCTATGATTCATAATTTGTGTATCAGAATAATTGTTCTTATCAATCATATCTAAATTCGGCGAAGCCGAGCTTCATAGAGCGGAGCTCTGCTTCATGCGGCGTGAGCCGCCCATCTTTCGCTTTAGCGATGCATCATAAAAGCAGTTGCCATACAGCAACTGCTTTTTTATTGGAATCCGGCGGCGACCTACTCTCCCAGGCCGTTTCCAGCCAAGTACCATCGGCGCTGAGAGGCTTAACTTCTGTGTTCGGGATGGGTACAGGTGGTGCCCTCTTTTTGTCGTTATCGTGAACCGTCGTACTTCTCTCAATTCATGTTTTCATAAATAATATAAAGAAAGCATATATTCTCCATGTCATGAAAATAGATTGTCATACTACATTTGTCGTTTCACATATCAAAAGCGTTGTAGCTAACTGTTTAGGAATAGTAAAAAGCTATACAAAGATTCGTAATTTTTTATAGGTAGATTTGCTCTCAAACACAAATACCTGATAGATGCCTCTTTGTAATATACCATAGTTCAAAATAAGAAATAATGGATTGCACAACACTCGAATATCTCTATCAAATATAATAATTTTTTATAAATAACGCAATTATTTATTGCTTTTTAAACATCAAGGGGGTATAATATAAATGTCTGTATCACTAGAAAAATTAGTTGTGCTACACGAGGTAAAACACATGGAAATTAGCAGAATAAAGATTTGTGGATTCAGAAATATAACTGAAATAAATCTATCTTTTGATGATGTTACAGCCTTAATTGGCCTTAATGGATACGGAAAGTCCAATGTAATTGATGCTATTGACTTTGGCTTTGACTTTATCCAGCATCCAAATATTGGAAAAGAAACCTTGATGAAAGCAAAGAGCTGCATTCCTCTACTTTCTGCAAATGTTAGCAAAGACTTTCTTTTCGAAATTGAATCTAAAATAGAATACAATGATATTGTATACTACGTATTCTATCGTTATTCATTTGCTTGGAAGACAACTCATTCCGAAGCTGGCATTAGATCAGAACTCCTGAAGATTAAGAAAGACGGTAAAAACCAGAAATACAATACCTTTATTTCTCGAAATAGCGATAACGCCTATTATAAAACTTCGGAAACAGGAAGATGCGATAGAACCATCAAGATAGAGAACAACGCATTAATTATTAATAAGCTACTTGCATTAGACGATTTATATTACTTGCCTATTGTGGAACAGATCAACTCGAATCATTTTTATATTGAAAGGCATTTAGACGCAAGTTCCTCTTTTATGCCAGATCCTTTTGTAATCAAGGGATTTAAGGAATTGGAACTTCAGGGTATTCAGAGTATTCCGCGCGCGATTTACTACTTAAAGAAAGATTATCCTAACAAGTATAACCTGCTGGTTAATGCATTTAAGCTATTGTTTCCTAATATTATTGACCTAAAGGTTCAAGAAATTAAATTAGATCAATCAGAAAGAATAAGAGTTGCAGATGATGCACCTTTTATATTTACGGATAGCGTTTACTCCATTAGCATTTCTGATAAAAGACTTCATCAACCAATTAGATTTGAACAACTCTCTAATGGCACAAAACGCGTTTTTTTGACCTTAACAATAGCAATAATTGCAGATATTAAGAATCTGTCAATGATTGCTATTGAAGAGCCCGAAAATTCGATTCATCCAAGTCTATTCCAAAGCTACATAGATATAATCACTCAGCTAGTAGATGGCTGTAAGATTATTTTCACCAGTCATTCCCCATACATCATTCAATATTTAAATCCGAGAAATATATATGTTGGTATTTCTAAAAAAACTGGAGAGGTTAACTTCAAAAAGATAGCAGCATTAAAAGTACATTCGCTACTATCTGATGCAGGTAAGTATGATAGTTCTGTAGGTGACTATATTTTTACTCTTATTTCTTCTGAAACAGATGACAGCATTCTGGAGTATTGTGAATGATGAAAGAGAAAATCGTTGCTCTTTTTGTTGAAGGGCCTACAGAAATCGAGTTTTACAAAGCAGTAGTCAAAAACATTCATGATAAAATGAATACACCTTATGATTGTTCTTTTGAATGGTACGATATGCATGGAATTGGCAATTATAAGACTACAGCGTTGCGAAAATTCAATGCTCTTAAGGAGAATAATCCAGATTCAGATATCTATACAGTTTTATGCATTGATACTGATGTTTTTGAGTACTCTAAAAAACCACCAATAAATAAGTCAGAAATAAAAGCATACTTAGAAAAAGCCGGAGCAAAAAAGGTGATACTTGTCGAAGCAAAATCATCAATAGAAGATTGGTTTTTGAATGATCTTGAAGGTGTGCTTTCCTATTTGAGATTACCAAAAGCAACAAAACGCCCTGAAGGGAATGGTCAATCGGCTTTGAAAAAACTTTTCAAGAATGCGGATAAGCTTTATGTTAAAGGAGAAAAGACAGAAGATTTCATTAAAAAATTGAATATTTCAAAAATTACTGCTGCTTGCTGTAAACCATTAAAGCCTCTTTGTTTATTAATTGGTGCCAACTGTAGAAAAGTTTGCAATAAAAATGATCTTAAACACGATTAAGTATCAAGAAGTAAGAATTTCTAATATCTTTTGATTTCCATTTCAAGTATGAATTAGGTGACGGTTCCATTATTCTCATAAGTGACAAAAAGATTGCATTCATGATCATAATAATAGTCGCATCAAGAAGCCAAGCGTTATCTTCTCGATTTTTCTCATCGAACAAACCATAATTCAGCTATCGGCGAACATCATTGAGCTTTGCTCAGTATCTTTCGATATTAGCCACGCTTCATATCGCGTTAGAGATGCATCATAAAAGCAGTTGCCATACAGCAACTGCTTTTTAATTTGAATCCGGCGGCGACCTACTCTCCCAGGCCGTTTCCAGCCAAGTACCATCGGCGCTGAGAGGCTTAACTTCTGTGTTCGGGATGGGTACAGGTGGTGCCCTCTCGCCATTGTCACCGGAAATTGTATGTATATGTGAGCGGGACGTTCGTCCCGGAGTTTTCCTTTGAGGAATCGCATTTGCGAATCTTTTATGTAAAACCGCTTTTCTTTCGATTGCGGTGGAAAACGTATATGTGAACCGGACTTTCGTCCGGGGTCTTTCGGAAATCCGGAATCGCAATTGCGATTCTTCTATATAAATTCCACGGGGCTTTTCGCCTTTTTGGAAGGAATTTTATATATTAACGGGACACATGCCCCGGTAAATTCCCGAAAAATCGGGAACCGAAGGTTTTGAACTTCAGTTCCCTTTGGAATCCGGCGACGACCTACTCTCCCGGGCCGTTTCCAGCCAAGTACCATCAGCGCTAAGAGGCTTAACTTCTGTGTTCGGGATGGGTACAGGTGGTTCCCTCTTGCCATTATCACCGGAAATTCTTATTCGGTTGTGGCCGCTCCGCTTTGTCTCTCCGTTTCCGCTTCGCTCTTTCCACACCTTGAAAACCGCACAGTGAAAGTTGACCTCAAACTTTCTTGCAACT
>JAEDIV010000035.1 GCA_016296675.1 Clostridia bacterium | reverse complement strand
GGGTGCAGGACGGACGGCTTCAGCGGGCAGACAAACTGCTGTCAGAACTTCGCCTACCGGGACAATGCCTGCGAAGAGACGTACCCAGCCTCGCGCGAACAGAAGCAGCTTTGCTGATAACCCTGTGATCAGCCGCATTCAGCAGCTGATTCCGAAAAACGTAAACTGGCCGCTGGTTTTGGTGGTTGCGATCAGCGTTCTGATTTTGATCGGCATTATCGTTCTTATGAGCATCGGTATCAGCCGCTGCGCAGGCGGCTGCTCAAACGGCGCAGCCGGAAACGTGCAATCTACGGTCAGACCGCAGATTCATTTGACTGCGACAGCTACGCCCGTGCCGACTTCTCCTTTACAGCAGGTCGGTGAGAATACTAATAATAACCCGGTTGTTCCCGTGCAGAATGAAATTGTTCCGGATAACGGTCTTAGAAAAGCAACCATCCGGGCAATAGGCGACTTCGTTATCCACGAAGAGGTATTCTTAAATGCCGAGCGTCTTGCCAAGTCTACGAATTACAAATGGCCCTATAACTTTGCGCCCATGATTGACCCTGTATGGGACGTCATCGGAAACGCTGACTTCACCGTTACCAATGTTGACGGATGTCTTGGCGGCAAGGAAGCGTACAAATACGGTTACAGCGGATATCCTCAGATCAATACGCCGCAGTACATTCTCGCTGCTTTGAAGGACAGCTCCGTTGATATGCTGACGCTCGCCAACAACCATATGCTGGACGGCTGGTTTGACGGTCTCATGAAGACGATCGAAAACGTTGAGTATATGAATCTTAAGCACATTGGCGCGAGCCGTACGCAGGAAGAGCGCAACACGCCCGTTATTTATGAAGTCAACGGTATCAAGATCGGATTTTTGAACTACACGGAAGATCTGAACTCCATGGATCAGAAGACGTCCCTTGATAAGCGCGCCATGCAGTTTGCCGTTCATGCCGTTAAGAATTCCAATTCTGCCAATGATGCAAAAGCGCTCAGGGATGCAGGCGCTGACGTAATTGTATGCTTCATGCATTGGGGCACCGAATATGAGCTTGAGCCGGACCGCGATCAGAAAACACTGGCAGAAAAGCTTATGCAGTGCGGTGTGGATGTAATTATTGGCGGTCACCCGCACGTTGTGCAGCGCGCAGAATGGGTTACCGGCACCAACCAGTTCGGCGAGCGCCAAGAAACCTTGTGCCTGTATTCTTTGGGCAACTTCCTTACCTTCCAGAGAGGGCAGTACAAAGACGGCGGTATTATTTTCGATTTCACCATTCAGGAACAGGCCGACGGCAGCTTCAAGATTGTCAATGCAGGCTATCTGCCGACCTGGGTCTGGGTCACCGGAAATGATAAGAGCAATTACAATTTCCAGGTTCTGAACATCAATGATTACATCAATAACCCGCCGGCGAACATGACCAACGAGGATTATCAGAAGATGCTTACAAGCTACAATGATTCGATCGTTGCCATGTCCAAGGGCGTTGGAAACCTTCTGACAAAATAATGCATGCGCCGCCCCTTTAGCCGCATAGAATCGGGTAAAGGGGCGGTGACTATGTATATAAAGGTTCTTGAAGGGGAGAGTGCAGGCGATATTGCGCTTCGCGTGGGCTGCCCTTTGTGTATGCTTCTGAGGGCAAACGGGGTATTGAGCGGCGCGTGGCTCGAAGTGCGTGAAAAAGTGCGCGTTCCGGATGAGGATGAATGCAGAAAAAGCGCCTTTCCCTGTCCGAGGAATTTTGCAATGGGCGATATTCCGTTCAGGATCGGCTGCATTGTTCAAAAAGAGGATGACGCAGAAACAATCGCCAAGGCGTTTCAGTTGCCCAAAAGAATCGTATTGGCGTGCGTACATGGCGAAGTTACGGAAGGAAAACTGCTTTTGCTCCCCGAGCGCGAAGAACACATGACAATTCTGACCGTAAAACCCGGTCAGACATGGGAAAGCTTTGCGCAACCGCAAGCGCTTATGATGCTGAATTCCTATTTCGGCCCCTTGTATCCCGGCATGAAGTTACTTTCGATAAGGACATAAATGATATGAATGAAAGAACGAATGATTTTCAGGATGCGCTTCTTAAGTGGCATTATGTTTCTGCGCGGGATCTTCCGTGGCACGGTGAAACGGATGTATATAAAATCTGGGTATCTGAAATCATGCTGCAGCAGACGCGGGCTGAAACAGTTAAGGGCTATTATGCGCGTTTTTTAAGCGCGTTTCCCGATGTATTTGCGCTTGCAAACGCGGAGGAAAGCGAAGTTTTGAAGCTGTGGGAAGGACTGGGCTATTATTCAAGGGCCAGAAACCTGCATGCGGCTGCAAAGCGCGTGGCATATGACCGCAACGGTCGCTTTCCTGATACCCTTGACGGGCTTAAATCGCTTCCCGGAATCGGCGATTATGCGGCAGGCGCGATTGCTTCGATTGCCTATGGGCTCAGAGAGCCTGCGCTTGACGGAAATCAGGCGCGCGTGCTTTCAAGAGTGCTTGGAATTACAGACGTAATCAAAACACCGCAGGCGCTTTATGAGCGCGCGCTGCCGTTTGTGAGTGAAAGCGACCCCGGAGAGTATAATCAGGCGCTCATGGGGCTTGGCGCGATGGTATGCACGCCGAGAAATCCAAAGTGCGGATCGTGCCCTGTGAAAGATTACTGCATGGCGCTTGAAAACGGAATGCAGAATGAAATTCCCAAAAAGCCTGAAAAAATTATGCGCCGAATTGAAAAAAGAGCGGTTGCGATCATTTTGGATGAAGATGGCCGGGTGTTTGTTCAAAAACGTGATCAGGGAATGCTTATGGGCCTGTGGGAGTTTCCCGGATTTACGGATGCGAGGAATATTCAGGATACGCAGGCATGCCTTGAGGAAATGGGATTTGAGGTAGCGCCGATTCGCGAAATCGGCAATGCAAAGCATGTTTTCACGCATCTTGAGTGGCATATGACGGGTTATCTTTTCAGGTGCCGGAAAGCATGTGAAAAAGGAATGTTTGCAGATGCGCAAATGATCATGAAAATTGCCATGCCTACGGCGGTCAAAGCATACCGGGATGCGTATTTAAAAGGGATAAACATATGATTTTTAAGAAAAAGACAATGCTCAGAACTGAATGGCGCGGTATTGAAGAGCGCGTAAACGCGAATAAAACCGCTGATCTTCCGTGGGGACGCGCCCGTGTCGGACTTTTGTACATGAAAAGAGTGGACGAGCCATTTTTTGTCCGCTCGTTTTCAAAGCGCCTGCAGGTGACAGGAAAAGGGTATACATGGCTTCAGATCGCGCCGGAGACAGAGCATTTCTGGGCGACAGTGATGTTTGATGAAAAAGGAAATCTTTTCCAGTATTATTTTGATATAACCTATGAAAACCATCTGGATGATCCCGGCGGCGCTTGGTTTTACGACATGATTCTGGATGTTGTGATGCGGCCGGGCGGCGATATGATCAAGCTTGACAGGCATGAACTCAATGATCTTCTGAAGTCAGGCATGATTTCAAAAGAGATGTTTGATCTGGCGGTTTCCTCCGAGAATCAACTCATTAAAGATATTTCCGGCAAGGAAGAAGACATACGAAAGATGTGCGAAAGCCTGAGAAAAGAACTTATGGACAAACTCTGCTTCGAAGGGAAAATCTGAAAAATCTATAGCGCCTTGCATGCAAAGCTTTTACTGGTCATATGATTCAGTAAAAGCTTTTTTTATCGGTAAAAGGAATATATGGATGCATATGAGGCGGTAATCCGGTTTTTTACAGCAGAGGAACAGAAGGAAATGCGCCTTTTTTCGTCCCTTCATCCAACGGAAATCCGCATCCGGACAGGCAGGAGAGGAAGCGTCGTCTGCATGTCTTCAGAGGAGAGATTCGGGGATGTGACCACGCCCCAAAGCCTTATGGCGCTTATATCGCGTATGCTCGAACATTCGGTCTATGCATGGGAGGACGAGCTCGGGCAAGGGTATTTCACGCTGCCTTTCGGCGTTCGGGTAGGCATAACCGGTCGGTTTAAAAGGGAGGCGGAAGAAACACGCTTGGTCGCGCCGACCAGCCTTCTTGTCCGTATAGCACGCGAAGTGAAAGGAGCGTCTGAAAAGATCAGGCATGTCCTTGTAAGAGACAACATTTTAAGAAGTACGCTGATTCTTTCGCCGCCCGGCATGGGCAAAACTACGCTTTTGAGAGATGTGTGCCGGATGCTGGGAGAAGAAGGGAAAAATGTATCGCTTGTGGATGAGAGAGGAGAAATCGCAGCGGTAAAAAACGGACAGGCGCAGCTGGATGCAGGCGACAGAACCGATGTATGCGAGGGAGTTTTCAAAAGTCAGGCAATCATGATGCTCATAAGATCAATGGCGCCGGATGTGATTGTTTTGGACGAAATCGGATCAAAGGGCGATGCGCAGGCAATTTATGAGGCCTCGCGTATGGGCGTCTGTGTCGTTGCAAGCGCGCACGCCCAAACGATGGAAGATGCACTGTCAAGGCCAATGCTGAGTGAAATCATGAAGGCGGGAACGTTTGAAAATATATGCATACTCAAAGGAAAACCTGGAAATGTAGACAAGATCTATGTATTTTCGGAGGGTAAATGGCGATTAAATTCATCGCAGGCGGGCTTGTAATTCTTCTCTGTGCGATTACAGGAAGGGCGTGTGCGTATCAAAAAATCAGAGAGGCTGACGGAATCAGACATATGCAGGAGGATATCAAGCGTTTAAAAAACAGGACGCTTGAAAGAAGGCTTTCTGCATCGGATGCGTTATCGGCGCTGGAGGGGGAATCGTTTTTGAAAATGCGCGGATATTTGAAAGAGGATGAAGCACTGACGCTGCGCGGCGCATGGGAAAAAACCGGCGGCGCGGGGAACGGATGCGAAGAGGAAAATTCCGTTGTTGCGCTTCTGTTTGATGAGCTTGAAAACCTTGGACGCGCTGAGCAGGAAAAGGAATTTGAACGCGCGCTGAGTGATCTCAAAATACGGGAGGAAAAGAAAAGGAAAGAGGGCAGGGAAAAGATAAAGCTGTATACATCTCTTGGGGCGCTTACGGGTTTTTGTGCAGTAATTTTCCTTGTGTAGGAGGGAAACAAAATGGATGTAGACCTTGTGTTTCGGATTGCTGCCTTCGGCATCATGCTCACGATTGTCAATCAGCTCTTGAAAAACGCCGGGAGAGAAGATATTGCTACGCTTGCCACGCTTGCAGGGCTGATTATTGTCGTTATGTATGTAGCAGGGCTGATGTCAGACTTTTTTTCTTCTGTCAGGCAGATGTTCAGCCTGTACTGAAAAAGTATGGCGGTAAAAATAGCAGTTTTGTGCGTTGCGGCTGCGGTAATGTGCTTGTTTCTGCGTTCGTTCCGGCCGGAAATCGCTTTAACGGTTGCGCTGGCTGCGGGTGTAATCGCCTGCATGCTTTCGCTTGATGAGCTTAGGGAAATTGTCAGATGCATAAAAACAGCGTTTCAGTCAGCGCAGGTAGAGGAAGAAGATGTGATTATGATTATCAAGGCGATGGGAATTGCGATAGCCGGTGAATACGGTGCGCAGCTGTGCCGGGATGCAGGCGAAGGCGCGCTTGCGCAGCGGGTGGACATGGCTGTGCGCATATCGCTGATGGCGCTTGCTGTTCCTCTGATTATGCGTGTATTGGACGTAATCATGGAGCTGAATGCATGAAAACGGCGGCGCTTTTTGTGCTTGTGGTTTTTACATGCACTTATGCGGCTGTAACGCAGGCTGAGGAGGCAGCGGTCAATTTTGAAACTGTTGAAGAGCAGCTGCATGAAGAGGGCGTAGATATTGGGCTTGAGGAGATATTTTTGTCGGTTTTATCGGGAGAGGCTGAGTTTTCGCCGGAAACGATTGTAAGGTTGGTTTTTGAAAAAATCGCTGAGCGCACGAAAGCAGTTTCAAGGTTTCTAAGGAAAGCATCGTTTTACATGTGCATGGCGGCGTGCCTTAAACGTCTGCTTCCGGATGGAAAAAACGCAAAAGGCGCGATGATGATCATTCATATATGCGTCATGCTGAGCGTGTACACAGACGTTCAGGCGTTTTTCCAGTCTTCCCGGTCAGCGATTGAGAGCGTTTCAAAAGTCATAGATTCGCTCACGCCGATGCTTGTATCGCTGATTGCGTTTACGGGAGAAGCGCATACCTCATCGTTTATTACTCCCTTCGGCGCTTTCTTATCCGGGACAGTTGCATCATGGTTTTCAAAAGGGGCTCTTTCACTTCTTTCCGTTCTTTCATGCCTTCATCTGATCACGCAAATCGGGGACATGCCGCTTGGCAGGATGACGGATATGATCAAGTCGGTATTCAAGTGGATGGTCGCAAGCGCAACCAGTCTGTTCTTTTTGCTGATGTCTGCAGGCGGAACGATTGCAGGCACGTATGACGGCGCGCTGAATAAAGGGCTCAAGTATGCGGCGGACAGCCTGATACCGATCATTGGCGGCGATATTGCCGGAAAGATGGACTCGATTACATCAAGCGCGCAATTGCTCAAAAGCGCTGCCGGCGTGACGGGAATGGCTGCGCTGATCGGCGCATGCCTGATTCCGGCCATTGATGTATTCCTGGCAATGTGGGGACTCAAGGCGCTTTCCGCGATTTTGGAATGCGTATCGGACAAGGAAGCAATGCAATTGGCAGACGGCTTTGCCGGGATATTTTCCTGTCTGCTTTCGCTGATAGCGGCGTTTTTGTGCATGGGAATCGTTTATATAGGCGCTTTTGTCGGCCTTGGGAAACGAATACTATTTTAAAACAAAGGGGAATATATTCGGATGCAAAGATTTCTGTGCCTGATGCTTCTTGGCGGCATACTGAGCGCGCTTTTGCCGGAAGGAAACGCTCGTTACGGGGTTCGCTTGATTACCGGAATGTTGGGCATTAAGGTGATTGCGGAATTTTTGAAAGATGCGCTTTTGAAACTTTGTTAGTGGGTGGATTTATGACGGGCGCAGGCAAAAAAGAAAAATGGATGAACAGATTGGGCGCGGGCGGCTGGGCGATGATTGGCGCGCTGGCGCTTTTGTGCCTGCTTTTCATGTATTCTCAAAGAGAAGATGATCCTGTCAAGACAGATATGGAGGCGCGGATGGAGCGCCTGCTTTCAAAGGCGGAAGGCGCCGGCAAGACGAGCGTGATGATCAACGAAGAAGACGGTAAAGTTACAGGGGTTCTGATTGTCTCAGAAGGCGCGGAGAATATCTCTGTGAGGCTGAGAATCCAGGAAGCGGCGCGTGCGCTTTTGAATGTTGACAATGAACGGGTCCATGTGATACCGATGGAGGATGAAGGAAAATGAAGCTTGACAAAGCGATGGAGGGAATCGGGCTTGCGCTTTCGGCGATTGCGGTTCTTTTCGCCATGATGTTTTCGGTGACGGCAAATCAAGGGCATGAAAGAATTGAAGATCACGCAGTCAAAGCGAGCGCGTCAGCGGACGTTTTTGAGCAGTTCCGTATGGAGCGTAAGCAGGTGAGAGAACTTGAGACGGTTCAGCTGACTGCGCTTATGAATGATTTAAGCGTCAAAGAGGACGTCAGAATCGAAGCGGCCGGAATGCTTAACGAGATTGCCGAAAGGATGGAGATGGAAACGACAATCGAGGGAATCCTGAAGATGCGCGGTCATGAGGAAGTTGTTGTCACTGTGCATCCGGGCAGCGTGAATGTTGTTTTGAAGGAAGGGACAAACGACAGGGATGAATGCGCGTTTATCCTGGATCTGGTGCTCAGGGAAACAGGACAAACCGCAGGAAACGTAAAAATCATCGGGGTATCGGAATCATAACCGTATTTCATGCATAAACTGTTTGCGTTTTGGACAAAAGTCTGGTATAATCAGTATAGATTGGGGAGGATTGTTCCCCTTAGCGATTATCGCTTTTTCAAGGAGGATCACTTATGACTGAGAATAACATGTCCGATGTAAGGCTGGATGCAACTTCCAACGGCACGGTGTATTTTGTTTCCGATGTTCTTGCGACGATAGCAGGTCTTGCCGTGACGGAAGTGGAAGGCGTAGCGAACACAGTCAGCGGCAACGGCAGTTTTGTTGATATGTTTGCGCGTAAGGCGCAGAGCAATTCCAAAAACCTCACCCGCGGCATCAAGGTCGACGTGGTGGGCAATGATGTGACGGTCAATGTCACCATCATCGTGGAATACGGCTCGCCCGTTCCCGAGGTTGCCAGCAGCATTCAGGAGAATGTCAAAAAGGCGATCGAGACCATGACCGGAATGAACGTAAAGAGCGTTGATGTTCACGTTCAGGGCGTCAGCTTCGAAAGAGAGAACCGCGCTGTTGCCGAGCTTGAAATGACGCAGAGGAAGCTTCTTGAGAAGCAGCCTGTATCCCCTGCAATTGAACAGGCACAGGAAAAGAAGGAAGAAAACGCTGAGGACGAGGATGAATTCATTCTTGAGCTCGAGGACGTAGAAGACGAAATCGAAGAAAACAAGAAGACGGAGAATGCGTCTGAGGAATAATACATTGGAAGGAAGGCTGTCTGTATGAAAATGAAGCTTTTGAAACGTTCTGCCATTATGGCGACGTCCGCTCTTGGTGTGCTGGGCGTTCTGTTTACGATGCTGGAGACTTTCGGCGTTCGCGTATTTGGACTTTTTAACAAAGCCGCGGCATCGTCTGTTGTTGTGCTTCTTCTTATAATCATCGTCCTTGTAGCGCTGGCCGGTCTTTGCGCATATTCTTTCTATCTGGCCTTTAACGGCGAAAAAGCTTATAAAGCCCGCATGGTTACACTGAAAGGCACCGATGACGACGTTGTTCTGATCAAGCAGGAAACGCTGGATGATTTTGTAAAGTCCGTAATCGGAAAGCCGGAAGGCGTTACCGATATAAGCGTTGCTACGCAGTACCGCGACATGTCTTTGGATGTAACGGTGACCCTTGCTGTCAATATGGATACCGATATCGCGAATGCTACAGCCAACATGCAGGCAATCATCCGCGAACAGCTTGAAGTTGTCAACGGTATTCGCTTAAGCGGTGTGACCGTCATCATTTCCGGCATCAATGTTCCTGAAAACACCGAAGGCATGAAGATGCCCTGGGCGGACAAGAAGGAAGAAGCCGAAATAAAAGAGAAGACGGAAGAAATCACTTCTGAAGCGGCTGAAGAAACTGCCGAAGCAATTGAGGAAGTCAAGGAAGAAGCTGCGGAGGAAATCAAAGAAGCTGAAGAAGAAACAGAAGAAGCAGCGGAAGAAAACGCCGATACACAGGAATAAATAAGTATACGGAAACGGGGATGTACGAATAAATGAAAAGGTCCGTAGCGCGCGCACGCGCGATGCAGATGGTTTATGAATGGGAGCTTGGCGGAGACGGCGGCGAAGATACGAAGCTGGGTCTTCTTGAGATCAAGCCCGATGAAAGCGAAGCCGATTACGTGGACAGCCTTGTGGCGGGCGTAACGGAAAACAAAGCGGACATCGATGCGAAAATCGAAAAGTATGCGATCGGCTGGACGCTTGAGCGCATTTCCCGTGTGGATCTTTCGATTCTGCGCGTGGCGGTGTATGAGATGCTGTTTGCATCTGTGCCCAAGGGCGTTGCCATCAGCGAGGCGGTCGAACTTGCAAACACCTATTCCACCGACAAAGCGGGAACGTTTATCAACGGCATTCTCGGAAGCATCATGAGAGGCGAAAACGCATGACGCGCCTCGTGCTTGGAATTGATACAAGCTGCTATACCACGTCCGTTGCCCTTGCGGGTGACGGGCGTGTCGTTGCGTCTTGGAGAAAGCTGCTCGTCGTAAAGGAAGGAGAAAGGGGCCTTCGTCAGTCGGAAGGCCTTTTTCAGCATGTAAACGCGCTCCCTCAGATGGTAGAAGGCCTTATGAAAGAAGCGGGTCCTGTAGAAATCGCGGCAGTGTGCGCTTCGAGCCGCCCGAGGGATGTGGATGACAGCTATATGCCGGTGTTCCTTGCCGGTGTTTCGCTGGGCAAAAGCGTTGCAAGTATATTGGGCGTTCCGTTTTATGAGACATGCCATCAAAAGGGGCATGTGCGCGCTGCGATGGTGGATTCCGGCATTGAAAACAAGCCGTTTGTCGCCATGCATTTATCCGGCGGAACGACGGAAACGCTGCTTGTTGACGAGAAGATGAATATATCGCTCATCGGCGGCTCGGACGACCTGCACGCGGGTCAGTTTGTCGATCGCGTGGGCGTAAAGCTGGGCCTTAAGTTTCCGGCAGGACCGCATCTTGAGGAACTGGCGGTCAAAGGACAGGCAAAGTCGCTGTTCCCTTTGTCCCATAAAAACGGACACTGCTCCTTTTCCGGCGCGGAAGCGCAGGCGATGCGCGTGATTGAAAAGGGCGAAATGAAAAAAGAAGATGTTGCAGCAGAGGTATACAATTATTTAGCGCGCGCAATTACCTGGCTTTTAATGGACGCATTTGAAAAGACCAAAGCAGATCAGGCGCTTTTGGCCGGCGGCGTTGCGTCGAGCAGGCTTTTGAGAAAACTTGTACATGAACGATGCCGTAAAAAGGGCGTTTCGCAAAAGATCTGTTGGGCGAAGCCGGAACTCTCCGGAGACAATGCAACAGGTGTTGCGCTGATTGGCGAAGAAATGCTTTTGAATAACAAATGATGGGGGAAGAATGAATGCATGCTCTGATTGACGGAAAAGAGATCGCAAGACTTGTTCGCGCGGATGTGAAAGTGCGTGTAAAGGAATTTTCCGAAAAGTACGGCAAAAAGCCTGCGCTGTGCGTGATTCTCGCCGGCGACAATCCTGCAAGCAAAGTGTATGTTGCTTCCAAGGAAAAGGCCTGCGGCTGGGTAGGCATTCGCTCTGTAGCCAAGAAATTCCCCGCATCGATTACGGAAGAAGAACTGATAAACGAAATTCGTGCGCTCAATGAAGATCCCGGGATCAACGGAATCCTCGTACAGCTTCCGCTGCCCAAGGGCATTAATGAGGAAAATATCCTGTGCGCCGTTGCGCCCGAGAAGGACGTGGACGGGTTCCACCCGATGAACGCGGGTGAATTGATGCGCGCGGGCGCGACGCTTGAACCGTGCACGCCTGCCGGCTGCATGGAACTTCTTAAACGCGCAGGCGTACCGCTGGCCGGAGCAAATGCAGTGGTCATCGGCAGAAGCAATATTGTCGGAAAGCCGATTGCGCTTATGCTGCTTCGCGAAAACTGCACGGTCACGGTTTGCCATTCCAAGACCAGGAATCTTAAGGAGATCCTGAAAAACGCCGATATCGTTGTAAGCGCGATGGGCCGTCCCAAGGCTGTCACGGGAGACATGCTGAAGGAAGGCGCGGCGGTCATCGACGTCGGCATCAACCGCCTTGAAGACGGCAGCATTGTGGGCGATGTGGATTTCGAATCCGCATGCCGGGTTGCAGGCGCGATAACGCCTGTTCCGGGCGGCGTAGGTCCTATGACCATTGCCATGCTTATGAAAAATACAATTATTGCAGCGGAGATGCAAAATGCCTGAATGGACGCTGTCGGTAGGGGAACTCAATGAATACGTCCGCAAAAAGCTTGCGGGCGATCCGATGCTGCGCTCGGTTCGCGTAAAGGGCGAGATTTCGGGCTTTAAAAGGCATGTGAGCGGACACTTGTATTTCACGCTCAAGGATGAAACCTCCCGCGTTTCGTGCGCGATGTTCCGCATGCAGGCGATGAAGCTGAATTTTCAGCCGCAAGACGGACAGCAGGTGGTCGTGATCGCTGCTGCCGGGCTGTATGCGGTGTCGGGAACCTATCAATTGTATGTGGAATCGATGGAAAAGGACGGAACGGGCAATCTGTTTGAGAAGTTTGAAAAGCTCAAGCGGAGGCTTGCCGACGAAGGCTTGTTTGATCCTTCGGTCAAAAAGCCGCTGCCTGTAATGCCCAAAACCATCGGCGTAGCGACTTCCCGCGTCGGCGCGGCTTTTCGGGATATCGTCCGCGTATCTGTGATGCGCGATCCGTCTGTTACGATTCTATTGTGCCCGTGCGCCGTTCAGGGCGCAGGCGCAGCTGAGGAAATTGCGCGCGCGATAGAAAGACTGAATGCGGACGGCAGGAGCGAAGTTCTCCTCGTCGGGCGCGGCGGTGGTTCCATGGAGGATTTATGGGCGTTCAACGAAGAGGTTGTTGCCCGGGCGATTTTTGCCTCACGCATTCCGGTTATATCCTGCGTAGGGCATGAAATCGATTTTACGATTGCGGATTTCGTCGCCGACTGCCGTGCGGCAACGCCGTCGAATGCGGCGGAAATCGCAGTTGCGGATATAAAGGAGCTGCAAAAAACGCTGTCACAGCTGGGCATCCGATTGAAAGGCGCGCTGAAAAATGATCTTAGGCAAAAGCGCATGAGGCTTTTGACAGTCGCGAAATCGCCCGCGCTTTCAATGCCAAATCGCATGCTGATTGATGAAAAAAGGCGTGCGCTCAATCAGACGCAGGAGAAAATGGAGCGCGCTTTAAAAACATTCATTGAGAAAAGGCACATAAAGCTCAATGGACTTTGTGCAATTCTCAGTGCAGTCAACCCCGAAAATGTGCTGAAAAGGGGCTACGCGGTCGTTTACAAGGACGATCAGCTTGTGAAAAATCCAAGGGAGCTTATCCCTGGAGACGACATTCAGATTCATATGCAGGATGCCTGCATCCGTGCCGGCGTAAAGGCCGTAACCGATAAGGAGTAGAAGTATGAAATATACGTTTGAAGAGGGCATGGAGAAGCTTGAAGCGATCGTTTCAAGGCTTGAAAAGGGCGACATGCCGCTTGAAGAGTCGTTCGAAGCGTATCACGAAGCAAGCGAACTGTATAAAGCGCTTGAAGAGATGCTGAACAAAGGCGAAGTACGCATTGCCGAGATTATGAAATCGGGAGATAAGGATATTACGGAGGAAGTTTTGGAATGAAAACCTTAAAAGAATATGCGCTCATTACGGAAAAGCGGCTTAACGAAATCATTCCGGTGCTTCCTGAGAATTCTTTTGAACCGGAAAATATGCCGGAGCTTCTTTCAAGGAGCATGCGCTACAGCCTCCTGGCAGGCGGAAAGCGTCTGCGCCCCGCGATGCTTTTGGCGGCGTGCGAGATGCTGGGAGGAGACATTCAGCTGGCACTGGACTTTGCCTGCGCCATTGAAATGATCCATACCTATTCTCTGATCCATGATGATCTGCCCGGCATGGACGATGACGATATGAGAAGAGGAAGACCGACCAATCATGTCGTTTTCGGCGTGGGTCAGGCAATTCTGGCCGGCGACGGACTTCTCAATATGGCCTATGAGATCATGCTCAAAACGGCGATGAACGCGGGGAAAGATGCGGATAAGTGCATATCAGCAGCGAGTGAAATTGCGCGAGGCGCTGGCGTCACCGGTATGATTGCCGGCCAGTGCGCCGACCTTTATCAGGAAGGACGCGAAGACGGCTCGGAAGCAATGCTCAGGTTTATCCACGAAGGGAAGACCATGGCCATGTTTGTCGGCGCAATGCGCGCAGGCGCGCGCCTGGCGGGCGCGGATCAAAAGTCGCTTGATGCGATTACGGAATATGCCCGCGCGTTCGGGCTTCTTTTCCAGGCGTCTGACGATGTGCTGGATATTATTGCTGACCCCGCGCTTTTCGGCCATTCCGTCGGCAAGGACGTGCGCGACGGAAAACTTACGGCTGTGAGCATTCTGTCGCTTGAAGGCGCAAAGGCGCGCGTAGAGGCGCTTTTGAAGGAAGCGCTGGATGCAATTCGCGGATTCGGCGAAGAAGCGGAATTTTTTGTCCGCCTCGCGGATACCGTGGCTCACAGAGATCATTGATTGGAGTAAGAAAATCATGCTTGAAAATATCGCGTCTCCGTCGGACATAAAGCATCTGTCCAAAGAGGACAAAAAAGCGCTGTCCGAAGAAATCCGAAATGCGCTTTTGGATATCGTATCGGAGACGGGCGGACATCTTGCGTCAAACCTCGGAAGCGTGGAATTAACGATTGCGCTTCACAGCGTTTTTGATACCCCGAAGGACAAAATCATCTTCGACGTCGGTCATCAGGCGTATGCGCATAAAATGCTGACGGGCCGCTTTGGAAAGATGCGCACTATCAGAACCAAGGGCGGATTGAGCGGTTTTCCGAGAAGGGAAGAAAGCGAGCACGATGCCAACTGCGCAGGCCATGCGTCGGATTCAATTTCTCTCGCGCTTGGCATGGCGCGCGCCATGCAGCTTAAGAAGGAAGACAGAAGCGTCGTGTGCGTAGTCGGCGACGGCGCGCTTACCGGCGGCATGTGTTATGAGGCGCTCAATGACGCAGGAAATACAAAAACGCCGATGATTATTGTTCTTAACGACAATGCCATGAGCATTTCCTCAAATGTCGGCGCGATGTCAAGACACCTGACCAAAATGCGCCAGAGCAACACGTATCGGCAAATGAAGCAGAAAATCCGCAGGATGCTCGAAAAGATCCCGGGAATGGGCATGCCGGTAATGCGCGTGCTTTCCAAAATCAAGGATTTATTGAAATCGCTTTTGATCAACGACATGTTTTTTGATGCGATGGGCATTGAATACATCGGCCCTGTGGACGGACATGATATTGAGGAAATGGAGCGCGTTTTTGAACGCGCAAAGCAATATGACGAGCCGGTGCTGATCCATGTGGTGACCAAAAAGGGAAGAGGGTATACGCTTGCTGAAGATGAGCCCGAGCACTATCACGGCGTTCAGCCGTTTGATACGCAGTCAGGTGAGGCGAAGAAGGCTGGCGGTAAAAGCGCGGGTGCAATTGCTGTAAATGCGCTTATAAAACTTGCCCAAAGGGATCCGCGCATTGTCGCCGTTTCGGCAGCGATGCTCAAGGGCACGGGGCTTGATCAGTTTCAAAAGGCGTATCCTGAAAGAACGTTTGATGTAGGAATTGCGGAGGAGCACGCGGTGACCATGGCAGCCGGCCTTGCGCTTGGCGGCATGAAGCCTTATGTCGCCCTGTATTCCACCTTCCTTCAAAGATCCTATGATCAGGTGATGATGGACGTGTGTCTCAACAATGCGCCCGTCACGTTCTTAATCGACCGCGCAGGCTTAAACGGCGCCGACGGAGAAACGCATCAGGGCATATTTGATATCGCCTACCTTAAAACGATTCCAAACCTCATTATCGCTTCTCCCTGTGACACGGGCGAGCTTGAGGGGATGCTTGATGTCAGCCTCAAGTGCGATAAGCCGATGGCGATCCGCTATCCGAAGTCCCTGGCGAAAGGCGTAAACGACAAGAAAATCGAAATCGGCAAGTGGGAAAGAATATCTGTTGGAAAAGACGTTCAGTTTATTGCTGCCGGACGAATGGTGGATATTGCAAGGGAAGCTTCTGAAAAACTCAGGAAGTTTGGCGTTACAGCAGGAATTGTCAATGCGCGCTTTGTTCGGCCAATGGACGATAATATGCTTTCAGAGATTATGAAGGAAAATTTGCCTATTGTCGCTTTGGAAGATGGAATTGTTGAAGGCGGAATGGGCGAAGAAATCATGCGCAGAATGCGGGAGATGGGATTCGATCAGAGGATCGATCTGATCGGCGTACCCAGCGCGTTCATTGCGCATGCTTCGGTTGAAGAACAGACGAGGGATAACTTGATGGACGCTGAAAGCGTTTGCATGCGTACGCTCAAAGCGCTTGGGAAGGAGATAATGTAGTGCCTGTACGCGCAGATGAACAGATGGTGAAAACGGGTCTTGCCGATACGATTGAGCTGGCTCGCGCGCTGATTATGGAAGGGCGCGTGCTCAGCGGCACGAACAAGATCATGAAGGCGTCGGATCCCGTAAAAAAGGACGCGGTTTTGACCATCAAGGGTGAAACGGATGCTTATGTCAGCCGCGGAGCCAAGAAGCTTAAGCGCGCAGTTGAAGCATTCGCGCTTGACATTAAGGGGAAAAACTGCATAGACGTCGGCGCTTCTACGGGCGGCTTTACGGATGTAATGCTAAGGGAAGGCGCCAGACGAGTGTTTTCCATCGATGTTGGCTACAATCTTCTTGACTATAGACTCAGAAGCGACAAGCACGTTACCTGTATGGAGCGCACAAACGCGAGATTTCTTGAAAAAAACATGTTCGATGAGCCGATTGAATTCGGCGCAACGGACGTATCGTTTATTTCTCTCAAAGCTGTGCTTCCGTCGATTTTTTCCGTGCTTGAAAAAAACGCGCTGTTTGTGGCGCTGATCAAGCCGCAGTTTGAGGCGCAGAAGGAAGAGGTTGGCGAGAAGGGCGTTGTCAGAAGACGCGATGTACATGAAAATGTGATCAAAATGATCACGGATTTTGTCACGCAAAAGGGCTGGACGATTGAGGGACTTGATTTTTCGCCGATACGGGGTCCTGAAGGCAATATTGAGTTTCTGCTTTTAATCCGAAATACGGTTTCGCCCGATCGATCTTTCGAAGATGCTACAATCAATGACGTGATCGATGCCGCTTATGACAAATTTATTAAATAATCGCAAGAGTTATTGTTTTATTGTGCGTTTCTGGTATACAATATAAAAAGAGGCTTTGGTCGGTTTTTCTTAAGGTTAGACTTGCTTTAAAGCATTGAATATAGAAACAAGCAGGAGGCGTACCCCAAATGAAAACCATGAGACACGCCATGATCCTTGAAATCATAGAGGCCAAGAATATTGAGACGCAGGAAGAACTCGCAGAAGAACTGCGTCATCACGGTGTAAATGTTACGCAGGCGACGGTATCCAGAGACATAAAGGAATTACGGCTTCTGAAGGTGCTTTCAGACAACGGCGGATACCGCTATGCGACAGCAGAGCGCGCGGAGAAGGGAATCAACGATCGCTTTATCCGCATTTTTTCCGAGTCTGTTATGTCCATAGCCGGCGCGGGCAATCTGATTGTCTTAAAAACGCTGTCGGCTTCTGCGCCGTCTGCTGCGGAAGCGATTGACAGCCTTAAATGGCCGGAGATTATCGGAACGATTGCCGGAGACAATACGATTCTTGTTATTATCAAGAATATCGAGGATGTAGACGAAGTCATCGCGCGTTTCCGTGAGTTGATCGGAAACAGAATCTGATAAAAATCTCTTTCTGAAGAGCGGTATACAAAATGCTGTTAGAGTTGAATATTCAAAATATTGCCTTGATTGAACGCCTCCGGATCGAATTTGGCCGGGGGCTTAATGTGCTTACGGGCGAAACGGGCGCAGGTAAATCCATCGTTGTCGACTGCGTGAATCTTGCGCTCGGAGGACGGGCGGACAGAGATCTGATAAGAACCGGCGAAGAAAAGGCGTATGTCCGCGCGCTTTTTGATATTTCTGAAAATCCCGAGGCGAAGGATTACCTTGAAGGGATGGGAATTGACGCGGAAGAAGGGCTTGCCGAGGTTTCAAGAGAGATCACGAGGAGCGGGAAAAACATCTGCCGCGTCAACGGTGCAATGATGACGCTTTCCAATGTGAAGATGTTTACAGGAATGCTTGTCGATATTCACGGACAGCACGAGCATCAGCGCCTGATGGACGGAGAAAAGCACTTGTCTTTTCTGGATGCCTATGCAGGAAGCGCGCTTGAGCCTTTGAAAGCAGATACGGAAAAGGCCTACGAGGCATATGCGCAGACAAACAGAGAGCTGAACCGTCTCAATATGGATGAAGCTGAGCGGGCAAGAAGGATCGACAACCTTACCTTCCAGCACAAAGAAATTGCCGGCGCAAAACTGAAGGCGGATGAGGAAGAGGCGCTTGAATCCAAAAACCGCATTTATGAAAATGCAGAAAAGTTATCCGGACATCTGAGGACCGCGTATGAGCGGGTGTATATCGGCGGAAAGAGCATCAGCGCGCAGGAGAGCCTCAAGCGGGCGATGGATGCAATGAATGCGATTTCGGATATCGATGAAAAATATAAAAACCTTGCTTCGCGCCTTGAAGAGGCGTATTATACGGTCAGCGATATTGGATACGAACTTCAGGATGCATCGGAAGAAATGGAGTTTGATCCATTAGAGGCGGAAAAGGTACAGGACAGGCTGGATCTGATCCAAAGGCTAAAACGCAAATATGGCCCTGAGCTTAAGGATGTAATCGAGTTTGGCAAAAAGGCCCAAGAGGAGCTCAAAAGACTCAATGCCTCCTCCGATACCAAGCAGGAATTGGAAGATACGCTGAAAGTGCAGCTGAATGCCCTGAAAACGGCCGCAGAGGCGCTTTCTGAAGCGCGAAAGGAAAAGGGCGGATTGCTCAGCCAGGCGGTTGTAGAGCAGCTGAAAGACCTGGGAATGGCCAGAACGCGCTTCGAGGCGAAGTTCGATAAAATGGACAAGCCTGACAGGGGCGGCTGGGACAAAATGGAATTTATGATTTCGCCCAATCCCGGCGAGCCGCTCCGTCCGCTGGCGGCAATCGCATCAGGCGGTGAAATTTCAAGAATCATGCTTGCGTTTAAA
>JAEDIV010000034.1 GCA_016296675.1 Clostridia bacterium | reverse complement strand
CGCCAAAATCGATTGAAAATGGAGAGGGAGTGCGCTCCCTCTCCAAACCACACCCGGAGGTTTGTTGATGATCTGATCGCCCGTCCGGGTACCTGTCCGGACGGGCGTTTTTTTGTATCGCACACCTCTTATAAGTGCTTCCATTACCGTTACCAGCATAGGCCAGGAGCAAGCCTCCGCCCTACGATCTTAATTCCCAACAAACCCATATATGATCGACTTCTATCTGCCCGATAAACAGCAAAAATCCGGCTTTCACACATCAAGAAAGCCGGATTTTATTTGATTTCCTGTTCAAGATCATAAAACACTTCGTCGTCGAAAAATTCCTGTATCGTCATTTCAAGCCCATCGCAAATCTTCTTGACCGTAGACACAGTCGCGCTTTTGTTTCTGCCGCTGACAATATTATTGACCGTAGACTGCGTCACGCCGCACATATTGGCAAGTCCATTCACGGTGAGATCATGGCTTTGACACAGATCGATAATGCGTTTTCTGACAGCCTGTCCGATATTCAAGGGCATCACCTCATCTTTTGTATTTATGATACCCTTATGCGCTTGAAAAGATTAACTCTTTTGAGTTATAATAACTCAAAAGAGGTGATTTTAATGTGCATACACAGATGTTTCTTTGTAGGACACAGAGATGCGCCCTCATCTTTATATGAACATCTGAAAGCCGAAATCCGGCGCTTAATCATCAGCGAAAATGTACAGGAATTCGTAATCGGCAGTTATGGTTCATTCGACGCGCTTGCTTCATCAGCCGCAGTACGTTTGAAATCGGAATTCCCCGATATAAGAATTCTCCGATTGCTTCCATATTATCATCCATCCTGTACCATTTTACTTCCGGACGGATTTGATGGATCCCTTTATCCGGAAGGACTTGAATCCGTACCAAAGCGCTTTTCCATCATTCGGGCAAACCAATATATGATCGAACACTGCGGTTATCTTATCTGTTTTGTCCGCCATTCCTTTGGTAATTCGGGAAAGCTTCTCGAATTTGCATCAAAAAAGGAACAGAAGGGGAAAATACATATCATTCGGCTATAGGCCTTTTCATCTGTTGCAGCCGATTTTACAATCCACGCCTTGACACAAACCCGTTTCGGGCGTATAATCGCCTTAATCCAACGGAATGACGGAGATTTGCCTTTTCAAAAGGAGCGAAAGAGAGCGTGCGCCACGGGCTGAAAACGCATGCAGCACACCTTGATATGGGCGCACCGCCTCCTGACCGCGGGCGTAATAAAGGCACGATACAGCCTTTCAAAGCGGCGTGAATCTCACGTCAGTTGGGTGGAACCACGGGCATACCGCTCGTCCCTTCGCATAAGGGACGGGCGTTTTTTATTTCTGAAACGGAGGAAAGACAATCATGAAAATCATGGTAAACGGAAACGCATACGAGTTTGAAAACGGCAAAAACGCCCTCGATATCGCAGGCGAAATCGATAAGGAGCTCAAAAAGAGCGCGCTGGCCGCAAAGGTCAACGGCGTTGTGACCGATCTGGCCGCCGCCATCAATGAAGACGCTGAGGTCGAATTCCTGACCGCAGCCGATCCCGAAGGTCTCAGAGTGCTTCGCCACACCGCGAGCCACGTGCTCGCCCAGGCCGTCAAGAACCTTCGCCCCGAGGCGAAGCTCGCCATCGGCCCCGCAATCGACAACGGCTTCTACTACGACTTTGACGTAGACGAGCCCTTCACCACCGATTTCATCGCCGCTGTTGAAAAGGAAATGGCGAAGATCGTCAAGAAGAATTCCAGAGTTGAGCGTTTCGAGCTTTCCCGCGAGGAAGCGCTTGAGCTTATGAAGGACGAGCCCTACAAAATCGAGCTCATTAACGACCTGCCCGAAGGCGAAACCATCTCCTTCTACAAGCAGGAAGGCTTCACCGACCTTTGCGCCGGCCCGCACCTCCCCTCCACCGGCAAGGTCAAGGCCGTAAAGATTATGTCTATCGCCGGCGCATACTGGCGCGGAAGCGAGAAAAACAAGATGCTGCAGCGCATCTATGCCACCGCCTTTGCCACTAAGGAAGAGCTGGACGCATACGTCGCCGCCCGTGAAGACGCTTTAAAGCGCGACCACAACAAGCTTGGCCGCGAGCTTGAATACTTCACCACCGTCGATTCCATCGGCCAGGGCCTCCCGATCCTTCTGCCCAAGGGCGCAAGAACCATTCAGCTGCTCCAGAGATGGGTTGAAGACACCGAGCAGAAGGCCGGATATCTCTTAACAAAGACTCCCCTTATGGCCAAGCGCGATCTGTACCGCATCTCCGGCCACTGGGATCATTATCTGGACGGCATGTTCATTCTGGGCGATCCCTACGACGAGACGAAGGAATGCTTCGCGCTGCGCCCGATGACCTGCCCCTTCCAGTATCAGGTGTATCTCAACCGCCAGAGAAGCTACAGAGAGCTTCCCATGCGTCTGGGCGAAACCTCGACCCTTTTCAGAAACGAAGATTCCGGCGAAATGCACGGCCTCATTCGCGTTCGCCAGTTCACGATCTCCGAAGGCCACCTCGTTCTTCGTCCCGATCAGCTGGAAGAGGAATTCAAGGGCTGCTTAGAGCTTGCCAAGTACATGCTCGGCACCGTCGGCATGCTCGACAAGTGCACCTTCCGCTTCTCCCAGTGGGATCCGGAGAACCCCAAGAACAAGTATGAAGGCACCCGCGAGCAGTGGGAGACCGCGCAGGCCGTCATGAAGCAGATTCTGGACGACCTCGACGTCAAATATGAAATCGGCATCGACGAAGCCGCCTTCTACGGCCCGAAGCTGGACATCCAGTTCCACAACGTATTCGGAAAAGAAGACACCATCGTCACCATCCAGATCGACATGCTGCTGGCGGAGAAGTTCGGCATGTACTACATCGACGAAAACGGCGAGAAGAAGCTGCCCTATATCATCCACCGTACCAGCCTCGGCTGCTACGAGCGCACCCTCGCATACCTCATCGAAACCTACGCCGGCGCGCTGCCCACCTGGATGGCTCCCGAGCAGGTTCGCATTCTCTCTGTAACCGACCGCGCCGCCGACTACGCCATCGATCTTAAGAACAAGCTTTCCGCCCTCGGCTTCCGCGCCGAAGCGGACGTAACCGGCAACAAGATCGGAAAGAAAATCAGAGACGCGCAGCTTGAGAAGATCCCCTACATGCTGATCGTTGGCGACCGCGACATGGCAGACGGCACGGTTTCCGTCCGTCACCGCGCAGAGGGCGACTTAGGCGCCATGAGCTTTGACGCGTTTGCTCAGCTTCTTAAGGAAGTTGTCGACAATAAGGAAAAGAAGTAATTCCCCAAAACTTTCCCGCCTCCGTTCCTTCAAAACAGGAGCGGAGGCTTTTTCACAAAGCAGCCTAAGGCTCCCTTGTGTAAAGGGAGCTCAAGCCATCAAAAAAGTACCTTTTTTGATGGGAAGGGCCGATCCCCTGAAATCCTGCGGGATTTCAGGGGATCGGAAAGGGGAAGCGTTAACAGTTGCTACGCTTTGTGAAAACGCGCGATTTAGGCGTACATGCCGCCAAAATCGATTGAAAATGGAGAGGAAGTTATCTCCCTCTCCATACCTCTTCCGGAGGTTTGTTGATGATCTGGGCTCCCTTGTGTAAAGGGAGCTGTCACGCGCAGCCGTGACTGAGGGATTGCCGCTACCGATAACAAAAGGAGATCAAAGGCACATGCGAACGCTTTCCTACACTGCCCTACAGGATGACGACGGCCGCCTTATCAAGCGCGTGGCCAGATCGAAAATCGGTATATCCAGCCATCAGCTTGCGCGTGCAAAGGCTTTAAATGCCCTTTGCTTAAACGGCGAAGGCGTTCATGCCGACCATGTCGTGCACGCGGGCGATGTGATTTCTATAAGCCTCATCGACGATGAAAACGATTTTTCGGTTGCGCCGGAAAATATGCCGGTCAACGTGCTTTATGAGGACGACGACATCATCATTCTCGATAAGGAAGCGCCGCTTGCCACACAGTCATCGCCCAAGCAGCCGGACAACACGCTTGAAAACCGCTTGGTTTACAGGTATCGGGATGTTGAAAACTATGTTTTCCGCCCGGTCAACCGGCTCGATAAGGGCACGAGCGGTCTGATGTGCGTAGCAAAGCACGCGCACGCGCAGATGAAAATGGCTGCTCAGTTGCACACGCCCGATTTTGTGCGCGAGTATCTTGCGGTGGCAGAAGGCATACCGAGTCCCCTTTCGGGCACGATCAACGCGCCAATCGGAAAAGCGGACGGCGCGACGGTCAAGCGCGAGGTAAAGCTCGGCGGAAAGGAATCCGTCACGCATTATGAGACAGTCAAAGTCTTTGGAAACAGAAGTCTTATCCACCTGCGCCTTGAAACCGGCAGAACCCATCAGATCCGCGTGCATTTAAAGCACATCTCATGTCCCGTGTTCGGCGATTTTCTCTACGGCGAAGAACGGGAAGACGTCCTGCCCGGAAGATTCGCCCTTCATTCAGCCTACATCCGATTTACGCATCCGATCACAGGCGAAATCATGGAGTTTTCATCGCCCCTCCCTGAAGCGCTGAATGCGCTCATAAACAAATAAAAGCAGCCTGCGCCAAGCAAAAATGCTTTCGGCGCAGGCTGCTTCTTTTTCCCGTTTTATTCAAAACTGTCTTCGCTGTCCGCTCCATTTGCTTATTTCTCATCAGATACGGTATACACAACCGCAGTCATGCCGAGGCGGATGTTTTCATCGGCTTCAAAGGAAGCGCGGGCGGTGTATTCAGCATTGGAACCGCTGCTGATTAGGGAGATAAACGTAACTTCGCCTTTCACCCGCTGGGCTTCGCCTTCGTTCCACAAAAATTCAATTTCGACCGTATCACCCTCGTGAATGCCGTAAAGATCCATTTCATTGACGGTAAATTCAATGTACATGCAGCCGTCGGGATAGACGCTCAGAACGCTGTCGCCTTTGCTGACCGACTGTCCATTCTGTACATTTACGCTCTCAACAATGCCGCTCACATCGCTGATCACAGCATTGCCCGTGAAATAATAGCCGTCGAACGTCCCGGACAGGGTTTCAAACAAAACATCGCCGGCCTCCACATGCTGCCCTTCCTCAACGAGCACATTGAAGATACTGCCGCTTCCGGTATAGCCCACAGGGTTTACGCGTGCAACCGTGCCGCGGCCGATTCGGGATTTGGAATCGCGCGTTTCCAGCCTGAAAATATTCACTGTGTCACCGATTCCAAATGTGCCTTCGGTAACCTCTACAGTGTAGTCGCTGCCGCTTACGGATGTAATCAGGCCCGTGCCTTTCATGTAAGTATTGTCTGTACAGGTGAGATAGACGATTTCACCGGTATGGATAAATTTGTTTTCATCCAGATTATACGCATTTTCTGTGCTGGCAGAAAGCGTGTATACATAGTCCGGCTCAAGGTACATTACGGCGCCATACCGGTTCGTGATTACGTCCACGCTGTCTCCGGCCTTGGCAAAAACGCCGCGCACGGTGCCGCTCTGTGTTGCCTTGACCTGTTCGGGGATAAGCGTCATGATTTGTTCGCCCGCCTCCACGCGCTGTCCTGCAATAAGCTTAAGGTCCGCTGCGCATCCGCCGATCGGCGCAGTAACAGAAACTTGTTCATCCGCCGCCACGGTTCCGTCAAACGCCAGCTGTCCCTCCGCCGAAGCGCCGAATGAAAGCATCATCGAAAGTGCCATAAGAAGTACCGCACATCTTTTTTTCAAATTCGCCATGAGTTATTCCTCCCTCTATTCTTCCGGTTTCTTCCGGATCATCTCCGAACTCTGTGATTGCCGTCAGCCCTTCGCGCAAGTTGGCCGGCGGCTGATCGAATTTCAGCAAAACCTCATACCGCGCATCCTCCCCGGCGGAAAGGGGATTTATTGCAAACACGGATGCATCCAAAACCGTCTCCTCCGCATCCATCAGAAGCACGATGCGCGCTTTTGATCCAAGCGCAATATCCAGCATATCCGCCTGCAAAACCTCAAAGGACATTCCGATATTCCCGATGATCGCGTATTCATAGATTTTGTCGCCTTTTGATATGCTGTCGCCGCTCTTCACAAAAACTTCCGTCACAATTCCTTCGGTCAGCGCACGCAGAACAGGCGTATCCGGGGCATGCATTCCAGGCAGGTATTCCATCAGCACTTCGCCCTTTTCGACACGGTCGCCCTCCCGGACATACACCTTTACCGCTCGGCCTTCCTTCTCGACCGCGGTATTGTCTGCGGGATATACCGTTGCACGGCCAATTCTGGAGAGGTAATTTCTGTCCGGGCTTCTGAAAATGTTTACCGCCTCACCCACATACAGCGTTCCATGCGTGGTATAGACCGTGAATTCATCATTGTCCACCTGTGCAATATAGCCGGCAGCCAGATGCGTCGCATCCTTCACGCAGGAGATATACACCGTTTCTCCGGCGTGAACAAACTTGTTTTCCGGCGTATCATACGCATATGCCGTGCTTGACAGAAGCTTGTATTTTTCCTTGGGCTCAAGTTCAAACACCGCCTGTGAAAACGTATCGCCCTCCATGACGCTTACGCCGCGGACGGTCGCATCGAAATCTGCAAACACGCGCTCGGTTTCATAAAGCAGCACTTCATCTCCCGGGGCAACTTTTCTCCCTGTTTTCAGAAAAACATCCCCGATCCTTCCATCAGAACAAGCGTATACCGTCTCAGTATTCAGAAACGCCGTTTTGCCCGAAAACTCCTCGGACAAGGCGCTTGAAAATGAAAGGAGCATAACCATCGCCATGAGCATACACATTCTTTTCATACGCCGTCCTCCTTTCCGGCCACGGTATAGATGCCTTCAGCTTCCAATGTCTTTCCGTCTGCCAGCAGAGTAAACACACAGTCTCCGCTTTGCGTGATCGAATAGCGGTACACCATGCGTCTTTCGCCTACGCCCTGTGCTTTAAGGCTTTTGTATGTATCGCCTTGTGCAGCGGCATCGGTCGAAATCCATACTGTAGATGCGCTCGTCTTAAGAACCAGCGCTTCATAGCCGCTTTCCTTCAGAATCTTTAGCGCAAACCCATTGACATCCCATGTTCCGGCGCACATTGCCGAAAGGACGATTTCTCCGTTCTCCGCGCTCTCGACAATAAATGTATCGTCTTCATTGGTACCCGCAAACCCAATCACTGCGCTTGCATCATCCAGCATCAGGGTTTTCAGTCTTTCTTCTCCCATCTGAATTTCGCTATACCAATGCGCATTCAAATCCCGTGTGCCCATGGAATGATAGCTGGTCGCTGCCTCACCGGGATTGACTTTTGTTTCCGTCTGCCCGCGGCCATTGTTTCTGCCTCCGCTGGGTATGCCGCCGGGGCGTCCTCCGGGCTCCACGGGTGTTGCTGGCTCGGTTGGGGTGGATGGAATTGCAGGTTCATCCGGCTCACTTGGCGTAGACGGTGTTGCAGGTTCATCCGGTTCACTTGGCGTAGACGGCGTTGCGGGTTCATCCGGCTCACTTGGCGTGGACGGTGTTGCAGGTTCGTCCGGCTCAGTTGGGATGGACGGCGTTGCAGGTTCATCCGGCTCAGTTGGGGTGGACGGCGTTGCAGGTTCATCCGGCTCAGTTGGGGTGGACGGCGTTGCAGGTTCATCCGGCTCACTTGGCGTGGACGGCGTTGCAGGTTCGTCCGGCTCACTTGGCGTAGACGGCTCTTCAGGTTCATCCTCGTTTTTTGTATAAACTACGGTGTAGCTTTGATTGGATGTTCCCATTGTTCCCGATACCAATGCCTGACTTGGAGAATAAAGCAGAATCTCCGGAGAAGAAACGGCGTATTCCGCCTCGAACAATACACTTTGCGTATATGTTTCATAGGCCGTCTCTCCGTCCTCATAGATATATTCAACGATAAGAACATAGGAATTCCTTGTGTAGAAAACATCGGCGGAAACGATATTTCCATTTTCGTCCCTGCTTATCTTTACTTCATCGCTCGTAAAACCCGGATACTTTCTTGAAAGCGAATTCAGGTCCCCGGAAAAGGCTTCTCCAGCCCGGTATTCCGGATTCGGCTTCTCTTTCGCGCTTTGCGCCGCCTCATAACCGCCGCTGAGCGTTTGCAGCATATGGCATACGCTGACATCAGGCAAAGGTTCCTGCAAAGTCGCATCTTCTGAAATGCTTCGGCCTGCGTTTAACGTAACGGCAAAAACAATCAGAAATGTCAATCCCCTCTTTATCCCTTTCATACTGCCTCCTTTTACGCGCTTCTCAAAGCATCGATCGGATTGAGCTTACTTGCTTTTCTTGCGGGACTCCAGCCAAACAGAATGCCAACCGCCGCAGAAAATCCGACACCCAGCACAACCGCGCCATAGGAAAGGCTGAACGACGCGCCCATTGCGTTGCACATGACCATGCTCAGGATAATTCCAAAAAGCACGCCCAGCACGCCGCCCATCATAGAAAGCATAAATGATTCAATCAAAAACTGCATTTGAATTTCGCCGGGACGCGCGCCGAGCGCTTTTTTCAGGCCGATCTCGCTGGTGCGCTCCGTAACGGAAGTGAGCATCATGTTCATAATGCCGATGCCGCCGACAATCAGCGCAATGGACGCAATTCCGGCAAGCAAAGCGCTCATCATATCCAATAATTCTGTCATCGTGTTTTCAATCGCTTCCATCGTGACAATCGAATAGGTGTCCTCCTCGAAAGAAAACATCGCGTCCATGACAGGCTCAAGCTTTTCTGTCACGGATTTTGAGATATCAGGAGAAGAAAGATAAAGCGTAACGCTTGTGACAAATGCCTCGCTGTTCATTTTGAGCGCAGTTGTGTACGGGATGATCACATCGCTTGCCGCATCTTCATTCAATATTCCGACCACCTTAAAAGCGATTCCATTGAGGTATACAGTTTTTTCAATGGGATTCTCACCATAGAAGAAGGTTTCAAGCACCTCTTCTCCGATCAGGCACACAGCGTTTTTACGATCCACATCGAATTGATTCAGCTTTCTTCCTCTTTTGACAAGATCATCTTCACGGACAAAGTAATAATCGCTTACACCCTTTACAGAAATCCCCGTGTCTCTCTCGCCTGCGCATACAAAGCTCGCAGATAGCGATACAGACGGCGTGAGCCCAACAACGCCTTCAATCTTCTTCAGGGTTTCAAGGTTTTCCGCGTTCAGGCCGGGCTTTATATCGTTTCCGGATATGGAGAGCGTCAATTGACCTGCGCCCATTGAGGTGAAAGAATCTGAAATCGACGTCGAAACCGCTGAAATTGTCGTTATCAGGGCGATAACCGCCGTAACGCCGATCATTATGCCCAGAACTGTCAAAAACGACCGTAGTCGGTTTGCGAAAATATTGCTTATGCTCATCCGGATGTTTTCCGCGAGCATACTGAAAAATCTTCTGATATATTTGATCATCAGCCCGCCTCCCCTTCGGTAAGGCAGCCGTCAATGATATTGACGATGCGCTTGGCAAAGCCTGCAAGCTTCAGATCATGCGTAATCATGATGATGGTTCTTCCCTCGCTGCTGATTTCATCAAAAAGGCCCATGATCTGTCTGCCGGTTTTCTGATCCAGCGCGCCTGTCGGCTCATCCGCAAGCAGGATTTTGGGATCCGTCACCAATGCTCTGGCAATGGCGACTCTCTGCTGCTGACCGCCGGAGAGCTGGTTGGGAAAATGATGCATACGTTCTTCAAGTCCTACGCGCTCAAGCATCGCTCTTGCGCGTTTTCTGCGTTCTCGGGGGCCAATGCCCTGATAGACCAGCGGCAATTCCACATTGGAAAGCGCATCCAGCTTTTGAAGCAGCTGCGAATTCTGAAAAATGAATCCGATTTCCCGGTTTCGGATCTCTGCAAGCTCCTTCTCGCTCAGATCCTCAATCAATCTTCCATTTAATATGTATTCGCCGCTTGTTGCCTGGTCGAGGCATCCGATAATGTTCATCAGCGTGCTTTTGCCGCTTCCGGAAGGGCCAAGAACGCTCAGGTATTCACCTTTATCAATGTTCAGATTGATCAATTTCAGCACTTCCAGCGTTTCGCCGCCGACAAGATAATTTTTACAGACATCCGACATTTTGAAAAACACATTTTCCATAGTTCTACCTCGCGCCGCCGCGCTGACTGTTTCCGCTGAAGCCGTTCATATTGGGCATATTGCCATAGTCTCCGCCCACGCCGCCGCTGCGCTGATTGGAACCGGTGGGTCTGTTAACCTGCGTTCCGCCCATAAGACCGCTAAGCAGATCCTGAAGCCCGCCGGAGGCTGTTACTTCTTCCTCGGTTTCAACATAGACGGTTTCTCCGTCTTCAAGCCCGCTTCTGATCTCCACATAATTGCCGTTATCAACGCCGACTTCGACATATTTTGTATCCATCATACCGCTTTCGTTCATTACGTATACAAACGCGCGGTTGGTCTCGTCAAAACTGAGCGCGTCCATTTTTAGCACAACCACATCCTTGGCCTCTTCCTTGGGAATGGAGACGGTAACCTGCATCCCCGGAAATACATCTTCCGTAACTTCGACCGTCGCCGTCACGGTATAGTAGGCGACCGAGCCGCTGGATGAAGAGATCCTATTAATATGGGAAATCACCGAAGGAAAGCTCTTTTCAAGCGCTGTTACGGTAACCGTGCATTCCTGACCTTCAAAAACCTTCGAAATGTCATATTCGTCCACGCGCATCGTAACCTTCATATTGGAAAAATCCACAACCTGACACAGCTGCATCCCATTGGATACACTGTCGCCTGCCTCAACATTTATGCTGTTGATGGTTCCGTCGAAATTCGCCTTGAGCGTGTCGCCGGTAGACAAACGCATAAGCCGCTCGCCCTTTTTCACATCATCTCCGTTTTTCACATAAATGTCACGTACCGTACCGGAATCCGGAGAAGTGATGTATTCACTGTTCACGATATTTACGCTTCCTGAAAAGCTGAGCGAATTGGAAATCGTCCCCGTGGTCGCCTGATAAGCGTCATAGGTCGTAGTAACGGACGCCTTCAGCATGGGCAGCCACACATAATAAAACAAAATGCCCAGAATCGCAAGACTCACAAGCGCAATCATCCATTTCATAATCCTGCGCAGGATACTTTTCTTTTTTCCTTTTCTCGCCATTTGAAATTCCTCCATATTTGGGATGCGAAAAGTATATCTCCATTTTGAAAACATTCCGCGCTTTTTTTCGCAGAAAGTGGAATGTTTTTCTGAAAAATCCTTAGAATCCGCTTCAGAATTCTTCAGAAATTGACTTTTCGGAGTTTTTCATGTATAGTATATGTGAAGAAATATGATTACTGCTTATATGCTGTATTAATGAAAGGAACTGCATCCATGAAGCGCCTGTTGACTTGCTTTTTGCTTCTGTCTCTCCTGGCCGGATTCATGCCTGTGTCGGGTCAGGCTGCGGTCGACCGGGAAGCAAACATGCAGATTATATATAAATACATAACCGAAGAGCTGAATCTTACGCCTGCGGTTGCCTGCGGCATTTTGGCCAATGTCAAAGCAGAATCCAACTTTGATCCTGCTGCCATCGGCGACAGCGGAGCCGCGTACGGCATCTGCCAATGGAATGCCCGGCGCGATACAATGGTCAAATTCTGCAAGGACAACGGATACGGAGACTGGACAAACATTTACGGCCAGCTGGCATATCTCAAATACGAACTCGGCTACTACAAAAAAAGTGTAGGCGATTTCTTAAAAACCTTGCCGAATACCGCGCAAGCCGCATACGATGCAGCGTATCATTTCTGTTATTACTACGAAATCCCCGCCAACCGCACCACCAAGAGCAAGCAGAGGGGAACCAATGCAGTTACTACATACTGGCGCGATTATTACGGAGGAAAGGTAGACACCTACACCATCACATTCGACGCAAACGGCGGAATCAACGCGCCGGATCCCCAGACCAAAACCGAGGGCATTCCCACGATCCTCACGCTTAAAGAGCCCACGCAATCCGGCCATTCTCTGGTCGGCTGGTCCTTGAATTCCGATGCAAGCACATTGGATTACGAAGGTTACGACGAATTCTGCATCAATAAGGATACGACGCTCTATGCCGTCTGGGAGAGTACCATCGATGAGGATACCTCAGCCGATGCGTCTGTTTCCCTGAACGGACACACCTATGAATTGTACAAAGGCTCCTTCACCTGGACATACGCAAGTTACTATGCCGAATCCAAAGGCGGTTATCTCGCCACGGTGGAAACGCAGGAAGAATACGCCGCTGTTGCCTCTCTCGTTTCGCAGTCGGGCGGAGATTGCTGGCTGGGCGGCATATACGATGACGGCAACTGGCAGTGGGTTACCGGAGAAGCGTTCAAAGACACATTCGCCTCCTCCAAATGGGCATCCGGCGAACCCTGTGCGCATTACGGCCCCACGCAGCGCGGCAAGCTTTCGCAGAATTCCAGCGGAAAATGGGTAGACCTTGTCGCCTCCTCGTTTGCCAACGAAGGCTTTATTGTCGAATACGGCAGCAAAACAAAGGAAATCTTCCCGGTATATGAAATCACCGTCTCTTCCTCCCTTAAGCTGCGCGAAGGACCGGGCGCAAAATATGAGACGCTCGACCACATGTATACCGGCGAAACAGTAACCATTCTGGACGTCGTTTCCGGAAGTTCTTATGACTGGGGATGGGGCTATACGCCAAACGGCAAAACCGGCTGGTGCGCGATGATCATTCCTGATTACATGGTGCCTCTGAGCGGTCTTGATGAAAATACGAAACTTATCTATATTCCCTATGAAGAAGGCTGCGCCGTAATGGGGTATCAGGGTAATAAAAACACCCTCATTGTGCCCGAATCCATTCAGAACCTTCCTGTCATTGCTGTTTTTGAAAGTGCTTTTACCTCTCCTGACGGACCGGACACAGTTCAGCTGCCGGAAAGCGTGCGTGAAATTGCCGCCGATTCCATAAAGCAGGGCGCAAAATACCTTGTTCCCGTCGGAAGCAGCGCGCATCTCGCCGCCGGCAAATCCACCTGCCGATATGACTGCATTTATCCTGCCAATACGCTTTGTCCGCCGATCATGCTTACAGAAATCGGAGAAGACGCCTTCCGGGATGCAGGCAATATCGCATGCGTAAACCTTTCAAAATCCAACGTTCAGTCGATCGGTACGGGCGCATTTATCGGTATTTCGAATCTTAAATACGTGCATCTGCCCGAATGTGAGATCACAATCGAATTTTCTGCATTTGATCTGACCACCGATACCCTTTTCATTGTAAAAGCAGGCTCTTCAGCGGAAAGCTGGGCGATCAGTTCGGACGCGGATTATCTGTCCATTCCTTAGAAATCCACAATTAACATAAGCGCAGTGGAAACCGATTCGCTTTATGATATAATAATGATGAGTAGTTTCTGCTATATACTTTGCGTAAATACACGCACATAATAGATGGAGGTTCACCTTGCAGACCAAGAAACCGACCGCAAATCCTGCCCGCCGTCCGCAGGCAGCCAATAAAGCAGGCGCCAGACCGGCAGCCGCGCAAAACCGAAAACCGGCGCAGGCAAGGCCTCAGCAGCGTCCCGCGCAGAAGTCTCAGTCCGTCCAAACCAAAAACGAAAATCGCAATTCCTCCGTAAGCGGAAAGCTTGTCGCTGTCGGCGTAATAGTCTTTATCATTATCAGCTTTATCCTGCAGGCAAAATTCCCCAACGGCATCGGCGGAAATACGCAGACGGCCCTTCCTGCAATTGACGTTGCGCTTTCCATCCGCATAACCGAGGTCATGTCATCCAACGGATCCGCTGTACAGGACGAAAACGGCGAATTCTCCGACTGGTTCGAAGTTGCAAACGTGTCAGGACAATCCGTAAACCTTCGCGGCTACAAAATCGCACAGGAAGCAACCCATGTTCTTCAGTATTTTGAATTCCCTGATCACACCCTTGCTCCCGGCGAACGCACGATTGTCTTTGCTACCAATACTTCAAAAAACAATTTCGGCTACACCTATCACGCGCCGTTTAAGATTTCTTCCGCAGGCGATACGCTGATCCTGTTCAATCCCCACGATCATGCGATCCAGACAATCAACGTCCCCGCCTTGTCTTCGAATCAGTCTTACGCCGAAGTAGACGGAAAATGGATTGTCACAGGCGAATACACGCCCCGCATGGAGAATACACACGAAAACTATGTTCTTGCCCGCGGCGACCGTACGCTCACCGAGAGTCCCATCAAAATCACCGAATTCATGGCGAAGAATGTAAGCTACGCTCCCGATGAGAACGGCGAATATGTCGACTGGATTGAAATTCACAACAGTTCCGATTACACCGTCAGCCTGAACGGCTATGCGCTTTCGGATTCCGAGGAAAACCTTCAGAAATGGCGTTTTCCGAATTTCTCCCTCGGCGCCGGCGAATACATGATCGTCTACGCATCCGGATATGACCGCTCTCAGACCGGCAGCAATCTCCACACCAATTTCCGCCTGAGTACAGAAAAAGAATGCCTGATTCTTACAAATGCCTCCGGCAACATGGTGGATTATGTCGAATACGACATACTCAAAGCGGATCAGTCTTACTCCCGTCAGGCGGATGATTCGTGGACCACGATGCTTCCTCCCACCCCGGGAAAATCCAACAGCTATGAAAGCGCCGCGCTGATCGATGGTCAGTTCGCGGCGCAAAATGCAACAGGCGTTTATTTAAACGAGATCATGGCTTCAACCACGCAGGTCAATTCCTCCGGCGCTTCCTACGACTGGATTGAGATCTACAATCGTTCAAGCCATACCGTTGACTTAAGCGGCTGGGGTATTTCCGATGAACCGGACAAACCCCGCAAATGGCAGTTCCCCGACGGCGCAAGCGTGGCTTCCGGCCAGTATCTGGGCGTTCTGATGTCCGGACTTGACAAAAAAGAAGGCCCTTACTATCACGCGAGTTTCAGGCTTTCCTCCACCGAAGGAAATACATTGGTTCTTTCCATGCCCGACGGCACGATTGTCGACCGCGCTCCGCTCACGTATCAGTATTCCAATATATCCTACGGCCGCATAAACGGCAAAAACGGTTTTTACTACATGACGGCAACAACGCCCTTGACCGCCAACGCGCAGTCGGGCTACACGAGCCGCCTTCTCCCCCCCACCTTCAGCGTCAAGGGCGGCGCATTTGAATCCACAATGCCTTTCACGGTAACCCTCACCGCAGAGCCCGGCGCAACCATCTATTATACGCTTGATTCTTCAACGCCCGATCCGGCCAATCTGAACGGTACCAATTACACAATGGATACCGACTCCAGAAACGTATATTTCCCGGCTACCACGTTTTATCAGACACATGTCTATTCTGAGCCTATTCCCGTCCTCTCCACCACCATCATCCGTGCAATCGCGGTCAAGGACGGAAAAATCTCATCTCTGATAAATACCCAAAGCTATTTGCTTGGTGTCAAGCATACGATGGATGTCATCTCCCTCGTCATGAATCCAGTGGATCTTTGGGACAGAAACAACGGCCTTTATGTCTACGGTCCGAATGCTTTGGCCCAAAGCCCGCACGGCTCAATCGGTAAAGGTGCGAACTTCTGGATGACCTGGGAGAAAGACTCCAACATCGAAATGTATTCAACCGACGGAAAAACGATTCTCTCTCAGGGCTGCGGCGTGAAGCTGCACGGCCAGTACAGCCGAAAAGAAGCACAAAAAGCATTTAAGATTGTCGCCCGAAGCAAATACGGAGTAAACCGTTTTTACGCGCCGCTGTTTCCGAATCGCGACTATACCGAATACCAGTCCTTCGTCCTTCGTTCCTCCGGTCAGGACTGGGACAGAACGCGCATGCGCGACTCTATTCTTACCGCGCTGTCTGAAGGCTCCTCTGTCATGTATCAGGATACTGCGCTTGCCATTGTGTACCTGAACGGCGAATACTGGGGCCATTACAATCTGCGCGAACGTATCAACACCTTCTCTATCTGTCAGTGGGAAGGCTGGGATGAGTCTTTAAAGGATTCGATGGATCTTCTGAAGGCAAACACCAATGTCATGCAGGGTTCCAATGAAGATTGGCTCAAGATCAAGGAATGGTATGACAAAAACGGCATTGAGACCGAAGAAGAGCTTGAATATGTCAAGCGTTTCATCGATGTCGACAACTATCTTGAATACATTGCCATTCAGATGTACGGCGGAAACCCCGATCTTCTGAACGTCAAGAAATACAAGTCGGACGAAGTCGACGGCAAATGGCGCTGGGTCCTGTTTGACACCGACTGGGGCTTCCATCACGATACCAACTCCCCCAACCGTTGGCTCACGCCCGGCGGCATGGGTACGGATAAACGAACCGACAACTCTCTGTTCATCGAGCTGATGAAAAACCCGGTTTGCAAAGATCAGTTCCTGACGTATTTTGCGGAGCATCTGGCGACCACCTGGTCGACAGAAAATGTAACCCGCCTCATTGAGGAACGCGCTGCACTTCTTGAACCTGAAATCGATCAGCATCTGGCCAGATGGAACATCTCCAGATCGACATACGATTCAGAAATCAAAACCATGCTCAGATGGGTTCAGAAACGTCCGGGAAGATTGCTTTACTTCTTCTCCAATCTCTTATCCGAATCGGAGATGCAGCACTATTTCGGCGATATCCTTGAAACCGTCACTCCGATTTCCTGAGAATACCAACCATACACAATACACAGCGCAGGAGGGAATTTCATTTGCGAAACGAAGAACACGCTTCCTTCCCTGAGCGGCACGAGTTGAAGTATTTCATCAACAAAGGCGACATGATCGCTCTCGGCCATAAGCTTGGCGGCATCATGAAAGCCGATTCTCATGCCGATGAACGAGGCGAATATTTCATCCGCTCCCTGTATTTTGACGACGCATACAACACCGCCTATTACGACAAAATGAGCGGCGTTATGGGACGCGATAAATACAGAATCCGCATCTACAATCTGTCCGATCAGGTAATCTTCCTGGAAAGAAAGCGCAAGGTCGGTGATCTGATTCAAAAATCCTCCGCAAGAATTTCCAGAAAGCTGTGCGAGCAGTTGATGGACGGAAATCCCAAGGGACTTTTGAAAGCGCAGCATCCGCTGCTGGACGATATGTACCGCGAAATGCGCACGAAGCTTTTACGGCCGGTCGTCATTGTCGACTACACAAGAGAAACCTTCGTGCTCCCGGTTGAAAATGTTCGCATCACCTTTGATAAGCAGCTCAGAACCGCCGGAAGAGCCACCGACCTTTTTAACCCCCATCTTCTGACCGTAAGTCCGCTGGACGACGGACGCGAGATCCTGGAGGTGAAATACGACCACTTCCTTCCGGATACGGTTTCCACGCTTCTGTCCGACACACCCGCCGTGCGCAGCGCCATTTCCAAATATGTGCTCTGCCGCCGCTTCGAGCCTCTCTCCTGATTAGGAACCGATTGTCGCCGAGGGACGGCGATATCGCCATAAGACCAAAGATTGAAAGGGGACTTTCCTCGTGAAGACTATTATCGCTGACATCTTTCAAGCCAATACCGTAAGCACCACTTCCTGGATCAACGTTCTTTTCATGATCGCTCTGGCCTTCGTCGTCGGCCTGTTTGTATACTGGGTATACAAAAACAACTATCGCGGCGTAATGTTCTCCTCGAACTTCGGCCTCACCCTGGTTCTCATGACCACCATCACCGCGCCCGTCGTCATGTGTATCAAGGACTCCCTGCAGCTGTCCATGGGTATGGTCGGCGCGCTGTCCATCGTCCGTTTCAGAACCGCCGTCAAGGATCCCCTCGATACCGCTTACATGTTCTGGGCGCTCACCATGGGTATCTTAATCGGCGCCGGTCAGTACATTCTGGCTGCCCTCACCGTTGCCGCCATCGGCGCGCTTATCTTCCTCCTTCGCCGCATCACCTCCAAGGGCGCCGACAGCTATCTCCTCGTTATGCGCCTTTCCCAGAATGCCGAATCCAGCGCTTCCCAGCTGATGAGACAGCTTAAGTTCATGAAGCTCAAGAGCAAGACCATCACCGGAAACGGCGTGGAAGTTACCTACGAAGTCCGCGTTGAAAAGACCGAAGCTTTCTTAAACAAGCTTCTTTCCATCAACGGCGTACACGAAGCCAGCCTCATCGCCTATCAGAGCGAAACTATCTGACAGAAAACCACCCTGTCCGAAGCGCATTTTTGCGGGTGTTCGTAAGACAGTAAGGGTCTGTCTCATTAAGAATAAAACCTCAAAAAAGCAACACAGCGGGACGGGAAACCCGTCCCCTACAGGAAGAAAACAGCTTCTTCGTTATGTAGGGGACGGGTATCCCGTCCCGTAATCTTTGATCATTTCATGGAGATACACGATTAACGGAGTTTGAATGTATTTTGAGACAGCGCCTTATGTTATGTACTGGCGCGGCAGCACCCAGGGCTCCCTTGTGTAAAGGGAGCTG
>JAEDIV010000176.1 GCA_016296675.1 Clostridia bacterium | reverse complement strand
GAGGAAGTTATCTCCCTCTCCATACCTCTCCCGGAGGTTTGTTGATGATCTGAACGCCGTTGTCAGGCGTTTTTCGTCTTTATAAAAACATACACGTTCCAAGAAAGCAAAGCGCAATCCCGATAAGCGTCTGTTTTCCTATGCGCTCTTTAAAGAAAACGCGTCCGGCAAGCGCGGAGAAGATGATACTGCCGCCGGTGATGATCGGATACAAAACCGTTGCCGGCAGGCTTTTTGCGCCAACCAGCTGGAGAAGATACGATACACCGCCGAAAAGCGCGCTGACGGCGATCAGATATACAAGCATATTTCGCTTGGCTGCGCCGGTTTCCGCTCCCTTCTTCATAAAGGCAAGCGCCAGCGCGCAGCAAATGCTCCTCGCAAGTCCCGAAAGCATTACAAACGATGCTGACGAAACAGTCGGAATCGTATTTTCAATCTGATGGAGCTTTGAAACCGTGCTCACAAGACCGTTCAATACAAATACCGCGCCGCCCATGAGCATGTATTTGCTGCTTGGACGCGTTTTGGGCGCATTTGCACTGAAAACGCCTGCAAAAATCACGCCAAGACCCAGCGTCCTCAAAACCGAAAACGGCTCATTAAGCCCGATCAACCCGACCACATACGGAAGAACCATGCCGCCTGTCATCAGAAAAAGCGTATAGGAAGCCATGTTTCCGTCCCGAAGCATCCGAAATCCGATGAAATTATACGAAAGTCCGAAAAGTGCCATAGACGCAGCCATCAAAAACGAATACCAATGAAACTCAAACGAAAAACCATTCAGAATTCCGTTGATTACAAAGAAAATGCCGGCCGTCAGAAGGCCGTTTATGCAGTTGAACAGAAGCACCGCCCGCGCATCCGCGCCGACTTTTTTCTGATAAAGCTTGTTGATCGAAAAATCGCCCGCCAGCAGCAAAACCGCCGTCAGCAGCATCAAATAATCCGTCATCCGTTTTTCCCCCTCTCATCCCATGACCTTTACGGCCGTGCCGTCTTTGAGCACATTCACAACGCCCGAAACCGCACCGAAAAACTGCGTGTCCTCCGGTGCAAAACGGTTTTCAGCTTCCGGATGGCTCTTTCCGCCGATCACAAGCGTGTCAATACTTCCGATAAACGCTCCGGTACTTCTGAATGCCAGATGCGTTTTCTCCTCATCCGAATACCACCAGCAGAAGCAATTTTTGAAAACGCCGCCGCCTGTCGTTTTAAAGCCCGTGGAATACCGGTCGCTGTAGCAGTAGTCAAACCAGTTCATGGGATTGAAAACGTAAAAGCCCGCTGTCTTTTCATATTCCGCTTTCGCTGCCTCGTTCATATACAAAAGCGGATGGATGTTTCTGAGCATATTTCCGTCGCTTTTCACGACAACGCCTGTAAATACATTGCCCAGACGCATGTTGGTAAGCGTATTGTCAAATTCTTCAATAAGAACGCCGACGGAATCCCTTTTTCCGTTTCCCGTAACGTTCACATTCGTGATGTCTGTATCGCTCGATCCGTTGTTTACGCCGTATTTCATGTGAAGGCCAACCGATGCGTTTTTGATATCTGCATTATGAATGCGAGTCTCGCGTCCGCGCACATGAAATCCGCCGCTATCACATACTTCCGATTTTCGCAGTCCATGTTTTCTCCTTCGTGCCTTTTATGCTTTTTCCATCAATCTGAGGCACATGCGTCCGTTGTGATAGGGGCATTTCCACTCTTCCACAATCGGCTTGTCCGTGGGTGTGCCGTCCTCAGACACGGACCAGAACCATTCGCTTTCTTCCCTCGGATCCACGATCATGCGCTGAACCGCACGCCATTGCGTTTCAAACGCTTCCTTATATTTATTTTCTCCGGTAAGCGCATACGCGTTTTCAAAGCCCAGAACCGTCTCCGCCTGCACCCACCAGATGCGTGTTTCATCAATTTCACCGTTCACCATCTCGTTTTTCAGCCCGTGATCCGTCATCGCGCGTTCATACACGGCCTCAGCAAGCGCAATGCACATATCTTTGTACGCATCACGCTTCTCCCCGGGAATCATGCACAAAGCCGCATCCCACATGAGCCACGAAGCCTCAATGTCATGGCCAAAGGACTGCATATCAAGAAGCGAACGATAATCCCTGTCATAAAACACTTCCAGCCGCCTCAGTTCGGGATTGTACATCACGTTCAAAAAGCGCTCAAGGCAGATTTCGCCTGCACGCCTTACCTTTTCATCGAAAGATGCGCGGTACAATTCCGCATACGCCTCCAGCACATGCAAAAGCGTGTTCATCGTGCGGCCTGCCATTACGCCGTTTTCCGAAAGCTTTTCATTGCTTTCCGGTGAAAAATCGCACTTGTACGCCTCACCGTACCCGCCCTCATCCGTGCATTTTTCTTCAATCACAGAAAAAAGCGCCATCGCCTTATTAAGCGCATCCGTTTTACCCGTCGCCCGGTAATACGCCGAAAGCCCATAAATTGCAAACGCCTGGCAATACGTATGTTTGGTCAGATCCAGCGGTTTTCCGTCATGCGTCACCGACCAGAAAACGCCGCCGTTTTTATTGTCCCAAAAGACATTCAAAAATTCATAAGCGTGATCCGCATGCGAACGATATGCTTCATTTCCTGTAATTCGATAAGCCGTAGAAAATGTCCACAAAAGCCGGCTGTTCAGAATGCACCCCTTGTGTGCATCCTTATAAACAACCAGATCCTTATCCACATACCCGTAATATCCGCCGTATTCTTTATCAGAAAGCTTCATCCAGAAAGGAAGAATCTTTTCCATTAAGTGTTTTTTCATTTGATTGATCATTTGTATCACTCCAGTAAAAATGCTCTTTCTTTATCATAAAGAAAGCGCTTAAAAATGTCAACCGAAAATAGGCGGGCAGGCATCATAGATTCTACAGCAATTGGAAATGGCGCGAAAGACAATTCCTATACGCATTCTTTCCGCATGCGAACCTTCATCAGCCGCAGCCGCCCAACGCGGAATCGTACAGCATATCCTCAATCACGCCGCTTTCCACATTGACTGCAACATGATATATACCGCGGCCGGATTCCCCCTGATAACCATCCTCTATATATCCAAGCGCGAAATAGAAACGATACACCGGCAATTTGTTCTCTCCATGCAGCGCATAGCCCACGCTGTCCTCCTGACGCATAAGACAGGCAGCCTGTTCGGGCGTAAACTGATGGCGCACGCTCAGCGCCTCCCGCGCAATGGCTTCCATCTCGTGAACCGTAAGTTTTGCAGCTTTTTTCGCAGTCTCCGCTTCCCTTTGTTCCCTCTGCCACTGCGCCATGGCTTCTGCCTCGTCAAAGGTCGGGATTTCAATGACAGCCCCGTTCCTTTCAGCAATGGCAGTCGCCTTTCGATAGCACACCGTAAGATCCGTTCCCTCTTTTAGCATTTTGGAAAGCTGAACGGCGCCCCATGCCTTTGCATCAAACCCTCCGGCCGTGTCCTCTCCGTCATGGCTCCACGTAATCTCAGCTTTTCCGTCCGCTACAACCGAAGTATATTCGCCAAGCACATATTCATACGCGCCAACGCCGGCGTAATACACGATGTGCTCTTCGCCCTTTTCTTCCACAGTGCGGTTAAAATATGTCTGCATTTCAGATGTGATTCCATATTTTTTATAAAGCGCTTCGTCTGAAAGCTTCACCGCATCCACATTCCTGGAAAACACGATTCCTGCCGCGAGCGCCGTCATGCAAATGCACAGGCACAATACAGCCGCCACAACAACAACTCTCGTTGAAATCCTCTTCACAGCTTTTTCCGCCCTGCCGATGGCCATAAGCGTTTTTCTGCGCAGTGTTGTCCGGAAAACAAAATTCGGCAGGCCTTTCAGACAGTAAATCCATATCCATCCGGCTGTTATGGCGAAAATATGCACTTTTCAGCATGTCCCGACAGGTATTAATGCATATACTCGTCAGCCATGTTTTTTCAGAGCTCTCGCCACGAAAATCTTATAAATGCCGGTATGCCTACAAAAATGTCTCCTGCACAGCGTCCTGCGCAAGAAAAGCATCCTTTAAATAGAGTGCGCTCATTCTCAAAAGACTGCTGCTATACTTAGCCATAAGCCGCGCGATCTCCTCGCGGCTGTCCGCATCGCTTCCGTAAAACACCCGATCAACTCCTTTCATTTTATTAGACGACACAGAATGGAAAAAAAGCTGAATTTCAATATAAAAGCCGCCTTGTGATGCTAATTATTTTTATTATATACAGTAAAAAAGCATAGAAAAAAAGCATTGACTTTCTTGTCAATGCTCTTTTATGCGCTCCTCAGGTAGGACTCGAACCTACAACCCTTCGGTTAACAGCCGAATGCTCTG
>JAEDIV010000175.1 GCA_016296675.1 Clostridia bacterium | reverse complement strand
GCCGCCAAAATCGATTGAAAATGGAGAGGGAGTTATCTCCCTCTCCATACCTCTCTCGGAGGTTTGTTGATGATCTGAGCGCAGCGTATCTGCTGCGCTTTAATTCATTGAAAACTATTGATGGACGGGATATTAAATTTAAATCATTTGACTTTATTAGCGCTTTCGGATATTGCCGAAGAAGGGGATTTTGAGTATAATAAACTGAATGAATATGAGAACGAGTGATTTTATATGAAATGGATTGCGGCAGCTGCCTTCGGTATGGAAGGATTAACCGGAAAAGATTTAAAGAGACTGGGCGCGGAAAATGTTCAGGTAATGAATGTCGGCGGCGCGACGTTTGAAGGTACGATGGAAACAGCGATGAAGGCCAATTTGTGGCTTCGCACGTGCGATCGTATTTCACTGGTTGTCGGCGAATTTGAAGCGCGCAGCTTTGAAGAGCTTTTTGAAGGCGTTAAGGCCATCGACTGGGCGGATTACATGAATCACGACAGTGCGTTTCCGGTTCGAGCGCATTGCGTCAAATCCACGCTCATGAGTCCTTCGGATTGCCAGAAGATTACCAAAAAGGCGATTGCCGAAAACCTCAAAGCCGAATACGGCGGAGAATGGCTTCCTGAATCCGGAAGCATTGTGCAGGTGGACGTAAACATCCGCGACGATAAGGTGACGATTTCGCTGGATGCTTCGGGAGAACCGCTTTCCAAGCGCGGATACCGCACGTGGAACGGTGAAGCGCCGCTTCGGGAAACGCTTGCTGCGGCCCTGATTCTTACAAGCTCGTGGCACCCGTGGCAGCCTTTGTATGATCCCTGCTGCGGAACGGGCACGCTGCTGATCGAAGCTGCATTCATTGCGCTTAACCGTGCGCCGGGCTTAAGACGCGCATTTGCCATGGAAGAATGGCCGATCGCCGATCAGAAAGCGCTTGATGCTGTAAGGCGTGAAGCACAGGCAAAATACGACGAATGCAGCGTTAGAAAAATTACCATCGCCGGTTCGGATATTGATCCCGAAGCGATTGAGCTTGCGTCAAGGCACATCCGTCAGGCCGGCCTTGCAGGCAGGATTGATTTAAGCGTTAAGGATATGCGCGAAGTAACGCTCAAGGGTGACCCCGGATGCATCGTTGCCAATCCGCCTTACGGTGAGCGCATCGGAGACAGGCGCGTTGCGCATGCGGTTGCAAAGCAGCTGGGTGAACTTTCAAAGAGATGTCCCGGATGGAATGTATATGCATTTTCCGCTGACATGGGCTTTGAGAGGGAATACGGAAAACGAGCTACGCGCAGACGCCGCTTCTATAACGGCAAAATCGAATGCGAATATCACATGTTTGAAGGCGCGCCTTCAAATCACGCAGATAAAAGAAACACTCAGAAAAAGCCCCAGGGCTCGCGAGGAGGCAAATAAATACCATGAAGCCGATTTTTAATCGTACTCCTTTAACCAGCAATACCCTATCTCCGCTTTCCCTTGGTTCGATTCAGCCAGAGGGCTGGCTCAAAAAGCAGATGGAGGCGCAGGCAAAGGGCATTACCGGCAAGCTTCGCAAAATATGGCCTGACGTTGGAAACGGCTGCGCATGGCTCGGTGGAGACGGCGATGGCTGGGAACGCGCGCCTTATTATCTGGACGGCCTTGTATCGCTTGCATGGGGTCTGGACGACGAGGAACTCAAAAAAAGCGCAATGGATTATATCGAATGGATTCTGGCCTCACAGCGAGAAGACGGCTGGTTTGGCCCGGAGAAAAACGATGATTACTGGCCGCTTATGATCTGCTTAAAGGCGCTGTATCAGTATTTCACTGCGACCCTTGACAAGCGTGTTCTGCTCTTTATGGACAAGTTCTTCAGATATGAATACAAGAATCTTTCTGAGAAGCCCCTGCGCGGATGGGCTTGCGCGCGCGGCGGCGAAAATATGCTGGCAGCTTTGCAGTTATACAATATCACCGGTCAGAAATATCTGATTGAGCTTTGCAAAAAGCTCAAGGCGCAGACGCTTGACTGGCCGAACATCTTCCATACTTTCCCGAACATTCAGCCTATGTCAAGATCCCTCAACTGGCAGAGACTGAGCGAGGCGCTGAAGGAAGAGACGGAAGGCCTCAAGGGCACCGATCAGCCGTACTTCAGCACGTATTACCATCAGTCCCACGTTGTGAATGTAGCAATGGGCCTTAAAACGCCCGGCGTTATCAATATGTTCAAAAGCGGCTTCAAGGAGCAGGGCGGCTTTAAGTTCGGCTGGCAGAAGCTTATGAAACACCATGGCGTTGCTTACGGCATGTTCACTGGCGACGAGCATCTGAACGGCTCAAGTCCTGTACAGGGAACGGAAAGCTGCGCGGTTGTTGAAGCCATGCATTCGCTTGAAACCCTGATCGGCTGCGGCGATTTCGGAAATGATCTTCCGGATATCCTTGAGAAGATTGCCTTCAATGCGCTGCCTGCCTTTTCCACGCCCGACAATATGGGCCACCAGTACGACCAGCAGGCCAATCAGATCCGCGTTACCGACGCGAAACGTCCGTGGTACAACAACGGCGATCAGTCCAATTTGTTCGGACTTGAACCCAATTACGGCTGCTGTACGGCAAATATCCATCAAGGCTGGCCGAAATTCACTGCATCTCTCTGGTATGCAACCAATGATGACGGCCTTTCGGCTGTAAGCTACGCGCCCTGCAAGGTAAAAACGGCGATTGACGGTGTTTCGGTGCGTCTCAATGTATCCGGCGGCTATCCCTTCAGCGAAAATGTATCCATTGAAGTATCTGTAAAACGTCCTGCTGAATTCCCAATGTATCTGAGGATTCCTTTCTGGGCAAAGTCTCCTGCGATCCACCTGCCGGACGGCGAAATTATGAGCGTTCACGCAGGAGAAACCACGTGTGTCAGAAGAAAATGGGTTTCGGGCGATGTCGTAAAGATCGAAATGCCCATGGAGCCCAGAATCACCCGCTGGAACCATCAGTCTGCAGCCGTTGAGCTTGGACCGATTCTCATGGCGTTTAATCCAAGCGAAAAATGGGAAAAGATCGGCGGTATGGATATTTGCCCGACCTGGCAGGTAACAACCGATGACGAATGGAACTGGGCGATCATCCGCTCTGAACCCATGAAAGCAGTATTTTCCGATGAAAATGACAATGCTTTCAAAAACGGCAAAGCGCCCGTTAAGGTATTGGCCAAGATGGGCAAGGCGCGCGAATGGGGCATGAACGGCGAAAACTGCGACCAGACGCCGATTTTGCCTGAGATCAAGAAGGAAACTGTGGAAACAGTTGAACTGATTCCCTACGGCTATACGTCGCTTCGAATCAGCCAGTTCCCGATCGTTGACAGTGCAAAATAAAGGAGGATAAAACATGCCTATTGTTGATATGCCGCTTCATGAGCTAAAAAACTATAAAGGCGTAAGTCCGAAGCCTGCTGATTTTGACGAGTATTGGGACAGAGCTGTAAAGGAAATGGAAGATCTTGGAACAGGCTGTACGCTCACGCCCGCAGAGTATTCTTTTCCTGGTGTTGAACTGTTTCATCTGACGTTTAAGGGCGTTGGCGGGGCGACTGTATATGGCCGTTATGCGCGCCCTAAGAATAGAGAAGGCAAATGTCCTGCGCTGATTCGTTTCCACGGCTATTCCGGCAACAGAGGCGATTTTGCGCATCTTCTCAACTATGTTGCGCTTGGATTCTGCGTTGCGGCTATGGACGCGCGCGGACAGGGCGGCAAGAGCGAGGATAATCTTGCGGTTAAAGGCAACACTTTGAACGGCCATATCATCCGCGGCCTCGATGATCCCGATCCTGATAAGCTGTATTTCAGAAATGTGTTTCTGGATACCGCGCAGTTTGCGCGCATTATTATGGCGATGGAAGAAGTTGACGAGACGCGCGTCGGCGCAACCGGCGGATCCCAGGGCGGCGCGCTCACCTTAGCATGCGCGGCACTTACGCCTACGCTCAACCGCTGCTGCCCGATGATCAGTTTCCTGTGCGATTACAAGCGCGTTTGGGACATGGATCTGGATGTAGCGGCGTATCATGAGCTGAGACAGTATTTCCGTTATTTTGATCCTCGTCATGAAAGAGAAGACGAAGTATTTGAAAAGCTCGGCTATATCGACAACCTGAATCTTGCGCCCAGAATCAAGGCGAAGGTCAAGCATTTTACGGGCCTTATGGATACTGTTTGCCCGCCCAGCACGCAGTTTGCTGCATACAATGCCATCACCTCTGAAAAGGAAATGGTGATCTATCCGGATTTCGCGCACGAAGGATTCCCGGATGCGGATGATATTATTATGGAATACATGTGCGAAATGCTGAAGTAAAAGCAAT
>JAEDIV010000002.1 GCA_016296675.1 Clostridia bacterium | reverse complement strand
CGATCTTACGCTGAAGGGCGACCCCATCGGTCAGCGCATCTTTGAATCGCTTCAGGATTCAAAGCCCGACAAAGGTTCCTGCATCATGATTGTGGCGACCGATCTTCCCCTGACAGACAGGCAGTTAAAGCGCGTCATCAAGCGCTGCGGAATCGGCCTTGCGCGCCCCGGTTCCTATTGGGGACACGGCAGCGGCGACGTGTTTGTCGGCTTTACTACAGCCAACCGCATCTGCGCCGATGCGCCGGATATTTTTGAGTATCAATCCGTAAAGGAATCCAAGCTTGATACCGTCTTCCGCGCCTGCGCAGAAGCGGCAGAGGAAGCTGTTTTAAAAAGCATGCTCTTTGCGCATACCGTAGAAGGTTTCGGCGGAAACACGCGCGTTTCACTCTCGGAATTTATCTGATGTCATACGGTATTTCTTCTGCTCCCGATCTTTTCGGGGGCAGTTTTTTTGCATAAAAAAACAACATGCATGTTCGGCTGATCAATGACTGAATTTGCTTTTCATCACTGTAAGCCTTCATGCATGCTGATGGCAATTTGCACCTTTTCGGGTCTTGCCCCCGGATCGGGATATAATTCGAGGATTCGTTTGTAAGGCGCGTCCATGCCGGTATAATGATCCATCAAAAGTAGAAGCGCGCTGGTTTCTTTATCGGTTTCTCCCGTCTTCTGATAGGCGAGCGAGAGTCTGTATCCCGCTTCATAATTGATCTTTTTTGACAACGCCTTGTAATAGTGCTCGACGGCGCGCTTATAATTCCCGTTCATCATGCAATCGTCGCCGAGCAGTATGTAGCCTCTTCTGCTTCCGAGTCCGAGCTCCGCCATCGTGCGAAGACCGGAATCTGTGGAATATCCCCACATGAGCGTAAGAATCACGGTTATTGTCAAAAGCACCATGGAGATTATCGATCTTAGATGCTTTTCCGCAAAAGAATCTTCGTCCTTCTTTTTCCTGATGCTCTTTGCGCCTGCGCCGCCGGAGGATGATTTTCTCTGAACCGGCTTTTCCCTGTTCGCTGAGGAATTCTGCCTTGCCTGCGCGCTTTTTGTGCGTTCCGGACGCTTTACACCCGAATGCTCGTGCGAACGCTTCACAACCGTTCTTTGTTTGTTCGGATCCGGCTTTCTCCGCTCATCTGCCCTGTCCATGGTAAAGATAAGCTGGTTTTGCACGCGCCCATGGTTGCTGTCCTTTTTTCGGCTTTCAGCCATGGTCTTTTTCTTTTCGGGAAGCTTTACTACGGGATTGGACTTTGGCGCTTTCAGTTTTCCTTCTGCTGAAGTTTTCTGATTCTCCGTTCTTTTCTTTTCGGCTTCCGGCGTTTTTTTCACTTTCTTTTCGCGAATCTCCATCGCCGGTTCATCAAAAATACTTGTGCGTTTCGGCTGGGTGGGATTGTCAAACAGCGGCGTTACGCGCTTATCGGATTTGTTTTCAGAATCGCCGTCCTTTTTGACAGGCGCCTTTCTGACTTTTTCCGTCTGCGCATTTTCGACCTTCAGCGAAGTCTTTTTGACAGTACGCAGCGCGTCCGAATTCTTTTCCTCAGCGCTCTTTTTACGCTTTTCTTCGGAGGGCACAACCTTTTTCTTCTTTTCCTCCGGCTTTACGGCTGTCTTTTCGGGCGCAGGTTTTCTGGAAAGCACGCTGTCTGTAATCACGCGCTTTCTCTTTTGCGCAGCGGCTTCCTTTTCATCCTGACGGAGTCTTGTCACATAGCTTCTGACGAAATCATCGCCCTTATCCGGCTTTACAGGGCTGATGTTTTCCATCTGGTTCAGTTTCTTTTCAAGATCGGCCTTTTTCAAAAGCTTTAAAAGCGCCTCCGGCGAAATGAGCCGCATACCGCACTCATTGCACAGTTTCTGGCCTTTTTCTGCTTTTGTACCGCATTTTACGCAATACACGTCTTTGGCCGCCTCCCTTTCATAAGGATAGAAAATGGTTTATCTTTCGCCCTTCAAAGACTCGTAATACGGATCGCCCGCAAATTCGCGTTCGGTTTCAACCACGCCGCCCAGCATCTCGACTGCATTTCTGATTTCAAGATAATCAAGATAGCTGATATCGGTAAGATTCAGCGCCTTTTTAAGCGTATCCAACGCTCTGTCGTCGCCAAGCTTTCCGATAAAGGATGCATACAGCGCGATCTTTTCGGTATGGGTCAAAAAGGCGTTCATGAGAAGGTCGTAAATACGGCTGTCTCCGGGGAAATTGACCAGAATATCCAGATAGGTTTCCTGCGCGGCATCGCCGACTTCCTCAAATCGCTCTAAAATGGGCTTTACAACGCCTGCTCCCATATTGGCCATAAGCTCAGCCGCAACGTCTGCAATCTCGTCTTCTTCTTCTCTTCTGTCGATAATGTCCATGCAGATTCCCATCGGCTCTTCCCCGCAGTCGATCTCCTTGAGAAGATTGAGCGCAGTCACGCGGGTCTGAACGGAATTATCGCCGTCGCGGGCAGCGCGCATCAAAGGATAAAGGCTGCGCTTTCCAAGATCAGCAATTCTTTCAAGCAGAAGATCCGGAACCGGAACCTTTGCCGCTTCGTATTCCGTAACCCAGTTGACCAGCATCTGGGGATCATTGAACTTTTCAAAGTACATGCTGGGGGCAACGCCCTCGAGAAATGCCGCCGGTGAATTGAGCCAGCGCATATACACCTCCGGCATTGCATCTTCCATCTGTTCGATGTTTTTGAACTTATTTTTGTTCATCTGCATCCATTTCTCGCAGTAGGCTGCAAAATTGGCGTCAAAATCAAGAATATCGTACATCAAAACGACTCCTTATCAAGTAAATCTCTCTTCCTGAACATGGTTGATGCTGTTTCTGATCAGGCGCGCAATGTAGGCGGCCTGTCTCGGCGAACATCCGTACCAGCGGGAAACCGTAAAAATATCGTCCGTTTTCCCCTTCATACTTAAGTAATTCATGGCAAGCGCAGCGCTTCCAGCTTCCGTAGAAACCATGCTTACGCCCATTTCCCCTCTGCTTTCTTCAAACGCGCGCCAGAGAAGCGCAATATCGGCAACCGGATAGTCCCTGTATTTGTCCTCCACATATTCCGCAGCATACCTGATCATCTGCTTTTCGCCTACGGACAAATCCTCCATCGCTTCTTCCTCTGTCGGCATACCGGCAGCCAGATACTCATCCGAAAGCGCTCTTTTCAGCGTTTTTCCGGTAATCGCCGCGCCCTGCATGATATAGGTGCGAAGCTGAATGGGCGTATCCGGCCGGTCTGCAAATACTTCCACGCGCTTTTGGGCTTCCTCGGTATTTGCGCCCATCAGCGCCGAAAGCGCCAAACGCGTAAAACGGCTGTCCGGCTGACAGATTTCCCAGTTGACGATGTCTCTGAGTTCCTCATCCGTCTTCCACATATCTTCCAGCCGCTCATCCCCCATGAACATCGCATTCATTAGGGTCTTTGCGCGCGCCATCATTTCTTCCGGCGGCATGCGGTATGCATAGGAAACATCCTTGCGTGTATCGTCATCGGTTATCTTTATAAAATACCTGCATACCGGATCCAGCGGGTCGAGTCTTTCGATTTTCTTCCATCCCGAAACCACTTCATCCCTGCTGCATCCCGTATAATAGGCAGAAACGGAAAGCGCATGAAGGAGTCCTTTGTCGTACGGCGCTGCATTCAGCGCGCGCCCAAGATTCTCCCTGACCTTCTCATGATAAGACGCTTCATACATCGCGTTTAAAAGAAGCCGCATATCATTTTCATCCACTTCTTCCTTAAGCGCCATGTCGATTGCCTTTTTCGCCTTTTCCGTATCGCCCATGGAAGCGTAGATCTGCGCGGAAATACAAAGTGTGCGAACCTTGCCGCTTCCGTATTTATCAGCGCTTTCAAGCGCTGTTTTCATTTCCGAAAGCGCCATGTCATTTTTATCCCACATGTGCAGGTTCATCGCATACAGCGCGTGGACCTCCGGCGCGGAATCATTCATGCGCATGGCAAGCTTAAACATTTTTTCCGCTCCTGCGTGATTTCCCACGGTCATCATACGGCATGCACGGTCCACACAGCGCATCGCGCGAAGTGTTTTTCTGTCAGGGCGGATCGCCTCTCTGGCAATCATGATTTCATCGAGCAAACGTCTGGCTTCCGCTGTACGCTCGCCCGATTCGACCTGCGTATACGCGCGGATCAGGCGTTCCGCCTTTGAAATATCGCCGCGGTTATACTGGATTACGCCCATCGCATAAATGCATTCAAGGGGCGGATCTTCCGAAATGAGCACTTTTTCCATTGTCATCGACGCTTGCTCAAAAAGACCCATTTCAGACATGAGCATTGCAAGATCCAGCTGATAGCGCGCATTTTCCGGCTCTCTTTTGACCGCCTGACGCATCAGATCCAAAGCATCCGACCCGCGCCCGTTTTTCCTGTTCTTCATTGCGCGTTCATGAAGATAGCTGGCATTTCTTTCGAATGAAACCACTTTGGAATCGAACTCGGCCATTTATTCCTCCGTCACATTCAATTCCGAGCGCCTGGCTGCGCTGGCAAGCGCAGCATCGCGCAGCTGAATAAGGTCTGATTCAGAAAATACACGGCGGGTATTGCAGAAATGGCAGTCTACCTTTGCGCCGTGCTGCTCGTCGATCATCCCCTGAAGCTCCTTTGCGCCCAGGGAAATCAGCGCGCGCTCAACGCGTTCGCGGGAGCAGTCGCACTTGTAGGCAATCGGCTTTCTTTCAAGGATTTCGGGCTCCAGATGCAAAAGCAGCTGCGTAACCGCGCCGTCCAGATGATCTTCCTTGATGGTTTTGGAAATATCCATAAACATTCCGGTCGAAAGCTCGATGGATTTGATCGCAACTTCCGTTGCGCCCGGCATAAGCTGAATGACAAGGCCGCCGGCCGCTTCGACTGTATCTCCCACAAGCACGCCCAGAGAAACCAGAGAGGGTGTCTGCTCGGAAGAAGTAAAATACATGGCAAAATCCTCGGCAATCTCGCCGGATACGAGGTTTACCTGACCAACATAGGGATCACGCATACGCATATCCTTTATGACAGTCAGGAGACCTTCATGACCGACTGCGCCGCCGACATCCAATTTTTCGCCGCGTCTGGGCGGATCCACTTCAGGATGCGCGACAAAGCCTTTGACGCAGCCGTCATTTTTGGCGACCGCCATTACAAAGCCCATGGGGCCGTTTCCGTCGATGCGGCAGGTGACGGATTCGTCGTCGCCCTTGAGCATATTGCCCAAAACGCACGCCGCCGTCAGCGTTCTTCCAAGCGCAGCCGTTGCGGTTCTTGAAAGATTGTGCGTCTTTCTCGCCTTTTCAACCATCTGGGTCGAGTCTACCAAAAACGCGCGTGCCTGACCGCCCATTAATGATATGCGAAGAATTCCGTCGGTATTTAAATTTGTAATATTCATTCTATATCCTTTCAAGGGTTTATGGCTTTCTGGCGAGAAAATATACGCGCATGCCGCCCGGGCCTTCGCTTTCTCCCGCATCGGAACCGAATACCTTTATATCCGTAAACCCTACCTCTTCAAGAAGCTCGGTTATTTCTTTTACGCTGTGCGCTTTCTGCACATGAGACTCGACAAAGCGGGAAAATCTCCCATCGTCTTCCTGAACGAAAAACGTGAGATTCATCGTAATAAGGCGCGTATCCTCATCGTATTCGTTGGTCCACAGGTACGCCGAATCCTCTCTGTCTTCGCCGTACAGATAGGTTTCTCCCATTTTCGTAAGCTTTTCGATATTCGAAATATCAAACGCAAAAGGAGAAAGCGGCTTAAGCGCCTTGTATGCGCATTCAAAAAACGCCTTCACATCTTCCCGGGTCAATAAGTAGTTCACGCCGTCGCAGGCAGCGATCACTGCATCCACCCTGGATGGGATTTCCATACTGCGCATATCCTGGCAGGCAAAGCGAACAGGTACGCCCCATCTGCGCGCTTTGTCCGAGGCCACGCGAAGCATGTCCTCGGACAGATCTATTCCGGTCACCTTTATGCCCCGTTTTGCAAACCTGACAGACAAGGGGCCGGTGCCGCATCCGGCGTCAAGGATCGACCTTATGCCGCCTTTTACGCTTGAAATCAGCTTCCAGTACCATTGTTCCCAATCATCGTGATTAAAATCATCGGTAAACCGGTCATAGATTTCAGAAAGTCGTTCGTATTTCATCAGGATTTGTGCTCCCAGAAGCGATCTTCCTTCATCTCTACTTTGGGAAGTTCTTCCTCATCTTCGTAATCATCGTTTTTATAAAGGCCCTTATTTACTTCCGCGCCCTCAATGCGGGGATTGAGGAATTTGTCAAAGCAGCTGTTGGCAAAGGATACATAGACAAATCCGGTCAGCGAGAAGCCGATTACGCCATAGATGACGATAAGCGCCAAGAAGGAAATCTGCGGCGGCACAAAGAACGCCAGTACAACCGGCACGATCAGAGAGCCGATGAGGATCAGAGCGGCAATGGGCAGCCTTGCAAGAACCATGATGACAGAATTTCTGATCAGCTGCTTAAGCTTCATGTCGTAGGTTACCATCATCGCGAAGATAACCTCGTTCACCATCCACCATACAAACAGCAGCATGACCATCAGCCACTGCGGAATGAGGAACAGCGCGTTGTCGTTGGCAAGCGATCCATAGGTTGTAAACGCGATAAAGGAAAGATACAGAGACAGACCGTTTATAATACCGACAACAAAGCCCTGCTTCCAGTTCGACTTGATGGTATTTTTATAGTCCTGCCAGAGGAATGCATGCTCGTCGCGCGCCCAGTTTCTCAAAACATACATCTGGCCCGTAGAGCCGATGCCGGCAAGGCCGATGAGCGGAATCATGAATAGCAGCGTCTGGGCGATAAAGCTCTTGAGGGCGCCGGAGCGATAGGATTCATAATTGATGAGGTTTGTGTAGGCTGCGACTCTCAATTCTTCCATTTTGGCTTCGTCGGTTTCTGACAGAAGCTTTTCAAAGCGCGCAATCTCAGCCTCGTAGCCAGCTTTTTCTTTTTCAAGCTCCTCCATCGTAACAGGGCGTTTTTCCGGCTCGCCGCCTTCTACAACGGGCGCATCCTCAACGATGATTTCTTCGCCTTTCTTGACGCGGTCAATGCGCTCATCCACGTCCTCCAGACGGTTTTTATAATCCTCAATTTTATCTTCTGCATTTTTAGCGTCCCTATATGCATTATTGCTGTCCATGTACAAATGGTAGGCATTCTGCATATCTTCGCTGCCCATTTTCCACGCATCATCCGACGTGAACATCATAAGGCCGTTGTAGGCAAATAAAGCCAAAATCAGAATCGGGATTAAGAATACCAGATGGAAAAAGTTCAAAGCGCACATGCTGCTTAAGCGCACGCGAAGCGTGGTAAAAAACAGCTGTCTGCGCGTAGTCGGCATCTGATCGACCGTATAGTCGCCTTTTCCGGCTTTGCCGTAATAATAGTTGTTCATAAGTCCGCCCATATCGGATCCCTCCAGACTGTAATTAAACGCATTTCCAGTATATGCTTACCCTTTATTATACCATGTCAGGTGTGACTTTACAATTTCACAAATGTTATACCGTCTTTCGTAATCCATCAATTTTAAGACAAAAGTATTTTGATTTTGTTGAATGCGAAAGATGCTGCCGTTTATCCGCCTTTACTTTATATATGCGGCGTTTTTCCCAAGCAAATTCCCTTCCCGCTTCCTGAAGAGAATATTTTAACAGAAGCAAACAAAACTGCATAAAGCCATCATGCCTTCCAAAGCATATTCGGCCGAAACCTTTTAGGCATTTTCAAAAGCAAACGGCGAACCATCCTTTTATCTGCGCAATCGCGCGTAATTTCAATTGAAACCATAAAAAATCCGGGCTCGCGCCCGAATTTTTTATGGATTTCTATAAAGCATATTCCATGTAAACATCGCCGGTTTCCAGATTCTCCCATCTGAAAACACCGTTTTCAAACGTCATAAAGCTGTGCGCGCTTCCATCTTTCGGTATGGAAACGGAGCCCGGATTCATGTAGACAAAGCCGTCATGCTGCGCGCATTTGGGGATGTGCGTGTGTCCGCAAAGCAGGATTTCACCGTTTTTGATCGGCGGCGGCGCGCTCTCTGACGCATGATGGCCATGGGAAGCGTAGATGGTTGCGCCGTCCAGATACAGATAGGCATAGTCGCCCAGCGCAGGGAAATCGAGCATCATCTGATCGACTTCCGCTTCACAGTTTCCACGAACCGTCAGAATTTTATCGGCATGCGCATTCAAAAGCGCTGCGACCTTCTTGGGCGCATAATCCCTGGGAAGGTCATTTCTCGGGCCGTGGTAGAGAAGATCTCCGAGAAGAATCAGCCTGTCCGCTTTTCTCTCCTCGAATTTCTCCATCAGCCTGGACGCATAATAATTCGACCCATGGATGTCCGAAGCAATCATCCAAAGCATAGTTTCTATTCTCCTTGATACAGTTTTTTGATCACAAGAGCATAAATGATTTTTTCTGTGTCTTCCCTCGAATGCGACTTATTTCTAACGCATAAACGCGCGTCGGATCCTCCGCATACAAGGCACGTTCTTTCTTTTCCGCCGACGTCAGTCCTTGAAATCTCCTTATCTTCATTGGTCATAACGTCCGCATCGATAACTTCGCCGAACCTGCTTTCCTCCTCAAACCGGATAAGCGCTTTTTTTACCTCAATGCCCCCTCCAGCAACGGAGAAAAGCGCATACGGGCCATCGCAGGAAAGAAACATGCCTTCTAAGGAAACTGCGCCAAATGCATTTGTCAAAAGCGCCTGCACATCGCCCGCTGCCCTTTCCAGCACACGTTCCGCTTCCTTTGTCCGTCTGATTTCATTCGGCATTCTAAGCGTCAGAGAAACGACCGTCTTCCCCGTGCGCCTTAGGATTTCGGTTTTTCTTTTCCATCTTTCTTCACGAGCGTTAAGCAGCTGCATCAGATCCATTTATTCCGCGCTCCGGATTTCGTCGATGATCGTACCGTCTCTGTATTCGACCTTGGCCACGACGCGGCCGCCCTTTGAGATCGGCTCGGGCGTTCCTGTAACGCGCTCAGCCATTTCCTTAAGCTCAGAAATGTCAAACACCTTAAGGCCGCCCTTGATCAGGCGCTGTTTCAGTTCTTCGCGCTTCGGGTTGACCGCTACGCCTCTTTGCGTAACAAGAACACCCACGGTGCTGCCAGGTGTGGACTTGGTATGAACGCGGTCCACGACGATGGGAAGGCGCGCACGGTACAAGGGCGCAACGATGACGGCCAGTTTTGCGCCAGCGGCCGTATCGCTGTGTCCGCCGCTTCCGCCCATGATGAAGCCGTTGGAATCGGTATGCACGTTTACATTGAAATCAAGGTCGATCTGCGTTGCGCCCAGGATAACGGTATCCAGATGGTCGACGCACGCGCTTTTCACGCTGGGGCTGGCGTAACGGCTGGCAGAAACCTCGATATGGTTCGGGTTTTCACGAAGAGACGCCACCGCGCCAAGATCAAAGCACTGAACGTCCATCAGTTTTTCAAAGTAGCCTTCCTTCAGCATATCGACCATATAGCTGGTAATGCCGCCGAGACCGAAGGATCCCTTTACACCTTTTTCACGCATGATGGGCTTTAAATACTTTGTGACCGCCAAAGATGCGCCGCCCGCGCCGGTCTGGAATGAAAAACCGTTTTTGAGATAGCCGGAATACCTGATTACATCTGCTGCCGTCTTAGCAATTTTAAGGCCCACCGGATCGCGCGTAATCTGCGTGGTTCCCGATACAATTCCTTTCGCATCTCCGATTTCATCAACCTGTACGACAAAATCGACATCGGTTTCTTCGATGGATGCCGGAGAAAGCGGATACGGCATCAGGCAGTCTGTAATGACGACAGTCTTTTTCGCGCATCTCGCATCAGAAACCGCATAGCCCATTGAACCGCAGGCGGATTTTCCATAGATTCCGTTTGCGTTTCCGTTTTCATCGGCCGCGGGTGCGGCAACAAAGGCAATGTCGATTTTGACGCTGCCGTTTTCAATCGCGCTCGGACGTCCGCCGTGAGTTCGGAAAATTACGGGATTGTCCATCACGCCCTGCGTAATGGCGCGTCCGACCTTTGCGCCCATGTAGTTTGTGCCAAGGCGCGTAACAACGCCGCCCCTTATGTGATCAATGATCGGCGCGTGCACATCGAAAACAGAAGATGCTTCAATGCCAAGATCGCGAACGCCCATCTTTTCGGCTTCCTCAAGCACCATATTGAGCACATAGTCGCCGTTTCTCAAATGATGGTGAAAGGAAATCGTCATACCGCTTTGAAGGCCGGCCTTTTCAAGCGCTTCCCGTAATGAAGAAACCAGCTTACTCATTTTCATTTCCTCCCATTCCCAGCATTTTCGCCGTCTCAACCACGCGTTTTGCGCGGTCGACAATGGGCTTATCAATCATCTTGCCGCGCAGGGATACCGCGCCTTTTCCAAGGCGGATGCCCTCTTCAATCGCCATAAGCACTTCATAAGCATAATCGATTTCCGCCTTGGTCGGGCTGAAAGCGGAATTGATGCCGTTTACGTGTCTGGGCGAAATTGCTGCTTTTCCGGAAAAGCCCATTTCGCGCGCGAGGAAAGCATCCTTTTCAAGGCCCTCTTCATCATTTACGTCGGTAAACGGCGTATCAAAAGCCTCGATCGCGGCGGCTCTTGCAGCATTTAATATGCGGCCTCTGGCATAGAGGATCTCTTCGCCTTCCTTTGTTCTGTGGGCTCTGAGATCAGCGGAATAATCCTCCGCTCCTAAGAACAGGCCGAACACGCGCTTGGAAGATTTTGCAATTCTGAACGAATTTTCGATGCCTTCAGCGGTTTCAATGAGCGGAATGATCCTGATTTTTCCTTCTTCGATGCCGTTTTCCTTTTCAAGCTGCGATAAACGCTCATCCAGATCCTTTATGTATTCCTCGCCGTCCACCTTGGTAGGCATGATGAAATCCGGCTTCAGCGGAACAACGGCGCGCAGATCATCCAAATAAAAATCCGTGCCGATGGGATTTATGCGGATAACCAGCTGCGTATCATAAGAAAGCGCCTTTACGGCGTTTCTGACAAGAATTCTCGCCGCGTCCTTCTGATCCGGCGAAACCGCGTCTTCAAGATCCAGAATAATCGCGTCCGCTCCATGAACGTCCGCATTCAAAAGCATACCGGGATTGTTGCCCGGGATAAAAAGAAGACTTCTGATCATGCTTTTAGGTCCTCCTTGAGCGCGCGGAGTATCGCCGTTTCCGTGCGCGCTTTCAGCGTGCATTCAACCGCGCCCTTATCTCTGACCCATACGCGCGCGTCTTCAATTTCATATTCGTCAAGCACGTCTTTAACTGCCTTTTCAATCTGCTTTCCGAACTGCCGCATGACTACGCTTTCAATCGCGATTTCCACTTCGCCTTCGCCCGGCTCAATCAGAATCATTGCGTCATTGGACTCCATGGAGCCTGCCGCCGCGCTTTTATTGATTTTCATATATTTTCATCCTTTCGATGATTTCTTTTCCCTGTGTGGTTTCTAAAAATGCCCGTGTGGTTTCAGGAAGCAGCAAAAACGCCTTTTCATTTTCTCCATTTTTCAAAAAACTTCTGACGCGCGATGCGCTGACTGCTTCATTATCCTTATTCAGTCTTTCGATTTCATGGACTTCAATCCCTTTGGGCGTAAGAATTTCCTTCATTTTCTGATTGTACGCATGCGTTGCAGGATCAAAAGGCTCCGATCCTACAAACCTTTTTGTGATGTCAAGCGCAGGCGCAATGTGTCTTGCAAAAAGATCCACATCCAATCCCGCCTGAAGAGAAGAAATTTCACCGGCATCCTTTATAAAATAGCCCGGGAATGTCGCGCGCGACAAAACATATTCGCTGCCCTTATGAACAACTACATTTGTAAGGTCTTTAACGCCTTCAGTCACAAGCCTTAAGCGGACGGACGCGGGAAACGTGCTTTTGTCCTCCTTTACCATAAAAACGTGCAGCCGGTCGCACATTTTAGATGCATTTTCGATCAGATATCTGTGGCCGAGCGTAAAGGGATTTGCGTTCATGACGATTGCGCCGTTTACGCCCGCAGCTTTGTGTTTTTTAAGAGTTTCGGCGTAGCTTTTAACGTTTTTCATGCCGCATTCAAGCAGGGCAACCGATTTATATCCGGCAATTTTCCGAAATGCGATTTCTTCAAACGAATCGGCTTTATCGGATGTGGTAAAGAGAAACAGATGCGTCTTCCCCATTAAAAACGCGTCCTCTATCATCATGGAAACGAGCTTTGTCGCCCAGCCGGTCTGACGAAGCGCGCCGTCCACTGCGACATATTTAATCACGTTTCCGGATAAAGCGCAGGAGGCCAGGATTTCGCCCTCGTCCTTCATCACAAGGCATCTGTCAGGGTCTCCTTCCCATCTGAGGCCGTTTTTTTCAAGAAACGTCTTAAGCGCCTGATACATAGTAAAAGGGAGCCATTCCGCCCGCGCGTTTTCTGTGCGCATTGCTTATCGCCCCCTTTCAAATATTTATTATACCCCTCTTTTTCAAAATCCGCAAGCATAGTTGCAACATTGTTCACGCGATGAAAGTTGACGAAAGCCCATTTGTATGATACATTAGTTCCGGAGGGGATCAAATGAAATTTCTTATCGGAACCTACACAAATGCCGGCGGACCCGGTGCCGGCATTGTTGATTATGATAAAGGTACTTTGCGCCTTGTAAGCGCATGCCGCGCAATCGACAACCCGGGCTATCTTGTGATCACCAAGGACAAAAAGACCGTATACGCCGCGGCTTCTTTCGGAAAAGACGAAAAGGGCGCAGTCGCTTCCTATCGTCTGGAAGGAGATACGCTGATTCCGCTTTCGCTTCAGCCGACCGGCGGCACCAGCTGCTGCCATGTAACGCTTTCCGAGGACGAACGGTTTTTGTATGCTTCCAATTACGATACGGGCAACCTCGCCGTTTTCCCCGTTCAGGACGGCTACATCATGCCGCGCGAGCAATTGATCAAACATACGGGCGGCAGCATGGTGGTTCCCGACCGCCAGGAGTCGGCGCACGTGCATCAGGCGATCTTTCAACCGAATTCAACCCGGCTTTTTGTATGCGATCTGGGTCTTGATGAAGTGGTCGTATATAATCAGGACGAAGAGACCGGACATCTGATCAAGGAAACGTCCATTCCCTGCGCCAGCGGCTGCGGCCCAAGGCATCTGATTTTCGACGGTGAAAACAGATTCTATCTGGGATGCGAGTTGTCCAATGAGGTTATGCACTTTGAGTGCATCGACGGCCAGTGGAAATGCCTCGAAACCATATCGACGCTGCCCGAAGGCTTCACCGGCAAAAGCAGTGTCGCCGCCGTCCGTAAATACAAAAATTATCTGTTCATCTCAAACCGCGGCTATCACAGCGCATGCCGCTTCCTGATCGGAAAGGATGGATCTTTGTCCAATAAAACCATCATCCCGGTATCCGGCAATTTCCCGCGCGACATCTGGCCGCTTGACAAAGACAGCCTGCTCGCCGCAAATCAATTGGGCGGCACGGTTGAGCTCATTGAAAACGGAAAAACCGCCTTTGAAATCGAAGTCGGCGGCGCTATCTGCGTAATTCCGCTATAAGGGGAATGCATGAAAAACATCATCAAACACAAGAAACTCGTGCGCGACAGAATTCCCGAGATCATCGAAAAAAGCGGCAAGAAAGCGGATTTCAGGGTTCTTTCTAAGAGCGAATATCTCAATATGCTGGATCAAAAGCTTCAGGAAGAGCTTTCAGAATACCTCCATGACAAGTCCATGGAAGAAATCGCAGATCTTCTGGAAGTGATTCGCGCTGTCGTTTCTGCGCGCGGATCAACCATGGACGAAGTTGAACAGATCCGGCTTTTGAAAAAAGAAAAGCGCGGCGGGTTTGAAAACAGGATTTTTCTTGAAAGCGTTACGGATCTCTGAGGCTTAAAAATTCATATATTCAAACGAAAAGCGCGGATGATCAATGATCATCCGCGTTTTTTATCGGCAATGCATTTATCAATCAGAATCCGAAATAATTCATGGCGTTGTTGTAGCAAATGCCCTGAACAATCGTCTTGAGCGTATCCCAGTCCTCGGGATATTCGCCGTTGTCAACCCAGGAGCCGAGAAGCTCGCAGAGGATGCGGCGGAAATACTCATGTCTCGGATAGCTTACGAAGGAGCGGGAGTCGGTCAGCATGCCCACAAATGCGGAAAGCATACCCAGCGCTGCCAGGTCTTTCATCTGCTGGAACATACCGTCTTTCTGATCGCAGAACCACCATGCAGAGCCAAACTGCATTTTGCCGGGAATACCGGCCTCGGTCTGGAAGTTTCCGATGGTGCTTCCAAGGACGTAGTTGGCATTGGGATTCAAGGTATACAGGATGGTCTTGGGCAGCATGCCCTTTTCTTCCTGTGCGTTTAAGATCTTGCCAAGCTTTTCGGCGATCAGTTCATCGCTGATGGAGTCAAAGCCGGTATCGGGGCCGTACTTTCTGTACATGGGGCCATTGTTGTTGCGCTGGGCGTTCATATGATACTGTTGACCCCAGCCAAGGGACTTATAGATGCCGCCGAGCTCAACAAGCAGATAGCTTCTGTAGCTCTCCATCGCGCACTCGCAGGCTTTTTCGCCCGCCATAACAGCCTTAAAGGCTTCGTTGGCTTTGCAGGCGCAGGCATCGCCGCCGGGCACGGTGTCAAGCCCGTGATCGGAAACGCGGCAGCCGTTTGCATGGAAAAACTCTGCGCGGACGCGAAGCGCCTTGACAACGTCTTCCGCGCTTTCGATCTTTACGCCGCTGACAGAAGCGAGCTTTTCGATATACTCCTTGAATCCTGGCATAGAAATTTTGATGGCCTTGTCCGGGCGGAAGGTCGGCAGAACCTTGGTCTTGAAGTTTTCGTCCTTGGCGATTTCAATGTGATATTCAAGAGAATCCGCAGGATCATCGGTGGTGCAGAGGTGGGTTACATTGAATTTTTCAATAAGTCTCTTTGCGCGGAATTCTTCTGTAGCCAGCATTTCGTTTGCTTTTTCCCAGATTTCGGGCGCAGTCTTTTCAGTAAGCGGCGTGTCGATGCCAAATACCCGCTTGAGTTCCAGATGCGTCCAATGATACAAAGGATTTCCGATTGCGAGAGAAATGGTCTTTGCGTAAGCGAGGAATTTTTCATAATCGTCGCCGTCGCCTCTTATGAACTTATCATCGACGCCGTTTGACGCCATGGCGCGCCACTTATAGTGATCGCCGCCCAGGAACAGCTCGGTAATGTTTCTGAACTGCTTATTCTCGGCGATTTCTCTGGGAATCAGATGACAATGATAGTCGCAAATGGGCATATTTTCCGCATACTCGTGATAAAGCTTTTTGGCAGCATCGGTCGTTAAAAGGAAATCTTCATTCATAAACGGCTTCATAAACGCATCCTCCATATACATAATGGTATAAATGTAATGTAGCACGTTCCTTGGTCCCTGTCAAGAAGAATTGAAGGCGCATAAAAAAATAAAACCCGGATGCCTAAGCAAACGGGCTTTATCATGCTTCAATTAATAGCGGGGCTGACGGTTCGCTTCGAAGCAATCACGGCAGTACACGGGACGATCGCCGCGGGGCTGGAAGGGAACCTGAGTGTTGCGGCCGCAACCATCGCAGATAACGTCAAACATCTGACGCTCGGTGCGGTTTACGTTCTGATTGTTCTGCTGACGGCGTGCCGCGCGGCAAGCGGGGCAACGGCCGGGCTCATTCTGGAAGCCCTTGTCGGCGAAGAACTGCTGCTCGGAAGCGGTGAACACGAACTCATTGCCGCATCCACGGCATACCAAAGTCTTGTCTTCGTACATGGATAAAACCCTCCTAAATCTTTTGGCGCCCTTTAAGATGATTGATTTTCCTTGTTGACTCGTTCCTTTCACCGGAGGGGACACCACCTGAGAGGGATACGTCATAAACAGGTTCTTTCATTTTGGGCTTGCATTATTATAGCATGCTTTTTCAAAATTGTACAGCGTTTTTCAACTCTTTACAAAACTTTGACTGCGCCGTCACTGATTTTGTTCGCCCTCGTGGTTTTCCTTGGGTTTTCCGGAGCGCGGATGTCGGTGACGGGGGCGCATTTTATGCTCATTGTGCTCAGACTTTGCGTCATTCTCGTTCTTTTTTGCGGGTTTGCTTGCGTTTTCCTCGTCCTCTGCCTTATCTCCCGGCACATTCTCGTTTCCGGAATACTTTTCCATGTATTCATCGGTGTTCATGGTTTTTACGATTTTGGGCCTCGGATAGCGCTTGGGAGATTTCTCTTCCTTGGGTTCTTCTTCTTCACTCTTGTCTTCCGCCGTCTTTGCACTCTGCTCCGCCTGTTTGGGCGCAGATTCCTGATACAAAGCCTTTTCGCCGGGCGCGAGCTTTCTTACATCCGGAAGCTCGTATTCCTTGACTTCAAACGTATCATCGCCCGTTTTCACGCGAACCTTCACGTGCTCTCTTAAAACATTGATTTCCGTGACTATGCCGACGCCGTCGGGCGTCATGATGTCTTTGCCGACGCGGGGAAGCTTTTTGAGCGTTTCCTCATAATAATCCTGTTCGTATTTGAGGCAGCACATAAGTCTTCCGCACTGACCGGAAATTTTGGTCGGATTCAAAGACAGATTCTGTTCCTTTGCCATCTTGATGGAAACCGGCTGGAAATCGCCCAGAAATGCGCCACAGCAAATCTGACGGCCGCAAGCGCCGAGGCCGCCCAGCATTTTGGCTTCGTCGCGCACGCCGATCTGGCGAAGTTCGATGCGCATATGGAAAATACCGGCAAGATCCTTGACAAGATCTCTGAAATCCACTCTGCCGTTTGCGGTAAAATAGAAAATGATTTTGCTGTCGTCAAAGGTATATTCAACGCTCACAAGCTTCATTTCAAGCTTATGCTGTTCGATTTTCTGAACGCAGATCTGGAATGCTTCCTTCTCGCGTACCTCGTTGGTCGCCTGAACCTGCAGATCCTCGTCCGTCGCTTTTCTGATAACATTTTTAAGCGGCGCAACCAGCTTCTCGTCCGCAACTTCTCTTGCGCCCGTGACAACCTCGCCAAGCTCAATGCCGCGCGTCGTCTCTACAATAACAAATTCTCCGGGCGCAGGCCAGACTTCGCCGGGGCTGAAATAATATACCTTGCCCGCCTTTTTAAAACGGACGCCGATTACCGTTGCCATGGTTGGTTTCCTCCTGACTGGCCGCATCAAAAAATAAAATCTCCATTACGGACTGATAGGCCACGTTCGCTTTCAATTGTTTTTTCGCATAAATCACGCTTTCAAGAAGCTTTCCGCCCTGAAGACGCTTATTTTCGCCCATTTCGCCGCGCATCATGCGCCGCGCATAAAACTCATATATACCCAGAATCTCGTTTCCGGATTCCTTGTCCTGCTCAATTTTGGAAAAAGCGGCAGCTACATCGGATTTTTTTCTGATCGATTCAAGCGCGCTGATTGCCCGCTTTAAAAGCTCCTGATACGCCTCGCTCTTGATTCTTGAAATCGCGCGGCCCGGGCTGCCCTCTGCGCTTTGCGCTTCCAAAACAGCCCTTTCATCATCAACGCCGTTTTGAATTAAGATTTCCGCCGTTTCCTCTTCGTTCAAAGGCGCAAACCTGTAAAGCGCGCACCTGGAGCGAATCGTCGGAAGAAGCGCGCCCGGTTTATCCGTAATCAGGATAAACGCAGCGTATTCCGGCGCCTCCTCAAGCGTTTTCAAAAGTGCGTTCTGCGCGTTTTCATTCATCTTATCAGCTTCGTTTATCAGTATAAACAATTTGCCCGTATCGGGACGCAAGCTGATTTTTTTAAGGATATCGTCTCTTACGGCGCCGATTCTTATCAGGTTCTTTTCAGGCTTTATTTCAATCAGATTCGGCGAATTGCCGGACAGAAACTGAAGGCACGAAGGGCATGCGTTGCACGGCTTTTCGCCCGTGCCTGTGCAGTTCATGCTTCTTGCAACAAGAAGGGCCGCCGTATGCTTGCCCGTTCCCTCCGGGCCCTGGAAAAGCTGGGCATGGACAATGCGCCCGGCTTTCACCGGACGCATCAATTGTTCTTTCAGAAACCGCCTTGCGCGAAATTCCGAGAAGGTTTTCATCTCTGACATCAGAATTTCTTGAACTGTTCGACGTTCATTACAAATACGGTTGCGCCGCCAACCATAACCTCGATGGGATACGGTACATACGCGCCTGCTGCGCCGGACATGGGAGTGGGCGCAGTAGCAATCTGCTTGCGGGAATGGCATACCTTTTCAATAACTGCCAGTGCGCCGTCAAGCTTTGCGTCATCAACACCTAAAAGCAGGGTTGTGTTGCCTGCGCGCAGGAAACCGCCAGTGGTTGCCAGTTTCGTTACGCTGTAGCCCTCGTTCATAAGCGTGCTGACGAGTTTGGAAGCGTCCTCATCCTGTACAATAGCGATAATAAGCTTCATATAGAAGACCTCCTGCGTTAAAATTTCGTTTGCAAATTTATTATACACGATTTTTAACGCAGAATCAAGCAAAAATCTCTTCCCGGCTGAAAATTCGTCTGTTCTCACAAATTCAACGCGCCTATGCATGCCATTCATTCAAATTTCATTCACGTATCTGTCGGTTTTTTTCCTTTATTGCGCGTTGACACGTAAGTTTGCGGCTGATATAATGATAATATTGTAGATTTATTAAGGAGGGAACGATTTGAAACAGCGATTGATTTATGGTACGCTTTGCGCCGTCGTTACGATTGTTGCAATCGTTTTGTCTACTGAAACACGCGTACTTTTTCTTGTGCTTGCAAGCCTTGTTGCCGGCTGGGAAATCGCCCGCGCCTTCAAAAAAGTCGATATTCATGTTGAAAAATGGCCGGCATTTTTGCTGTGCACATTCTGCACCGGCCTTTTGTGCGTTGGAAAATCCGGATACGTTTTCCCCGTTTTCATGATCATCATGATCGCCCTTTTCACTCAGATGATATTGACAGGCCGCCCGAACATCAAAAACCTCTATGCAACCCTCGGTATCATGGCCTATCCGCTTTCCCCCATTCTCTTAATGGTTTATATCGCCCTTAAGGATCACCTCTGGGCGCCGGTATTTTTAAATGCAATCGTGCCCGCCATTTTGTCGGACACCTTTGCCCTCTTCGGCGGAAGTCTTTTCGGAAAACACAAGCTTGCTCCGCACATCAGCCCCAAGAAAACCGTTGAAGGTCTCATTTCCGGCCTCATCTTCGGAACGCTTTCCGGCTTCGGCGTTCATTACATACTCGTCGCTTTTTCAAGAAACCTTATTCCCCTCTGGGCGGTTGTTATCGCTGCGTTTTTCTCCGCCGTATCCGGCGCATTCGGAGACCTTGCCGCTTCCGCCATCAAAAGAGAAGTCGGTATCAAGGATTACAGCAACCTGATTCCCGGCCACGGCGGCGTACTGGACCGCGTGGACAGCGTGCTTTTCTCCATCCCCGTCTGCTATATGATTTATGCACTGTTTGTTTGACGCAAATTAACAAGAATTTGCTTTATATCTCCACACACTTCGTGTTATACTATACGCTGTGATATCGGGCGGTCCGCTGGCGAAAAGTCATCGTTTATGAACGCCCTAAAGAGGAAGGAGGATATCGCAATGAATGAAATCATCCGTTCCATCGAGAATGCTCAGCTGCGCACGGACATCCCCAAGTTCAACATCGGCGACACTGTAAAGGTACAGGTTAAGGTTGTTGAAGGTAACCGTGAGCGTCTTCAGGCGTTCGAAGGCGTCGTAATCGCACGCCGTAACGGCTCTTGCCGCGAAACGTTCACCGTTCGCCGCACTTCTTACGGTGTTGGCGTCGAGCGTACGTTCCCGCTGCATTCGCCCCGTGTGGACAGCATCACCGTTACCCGCAAGGGTAAGGTTCGCCGCGCGAAGCTGTACTATCTGCGCCAGCGCAGTGGTAAGGCCGCCAAGGTTAAGGAAGCCTAACACACATATAACAAAGGCCGCGACATGCGGCCTTTGTTTTTCGTAAGTAAAAAAAGGATTTATGTGCTATGCCTGATATTAACTGGTATCCCGGTCATATGGCCAAAACCCGCCGCATCCTGATCGATCAGGTGAAGTCTGTCGACGCCGTGATCGAGCTTTGCGACGCGCGCGCGCCGGGCGCAACGAGAAACCCGGATCTGATTCAGATCGCCAAGGGCAAGAACCACTTCCTGGTCTTAAACAAGTGCGATCTTGCAAACGATACCATTACCCGCCAGTGGATCAACCATTTTGAAAAGCAGGGCATTTCCTGTGTCCGCTTCCAGTCAACCGGCGGAAAGGCCAAGGACATTTTGAGCCTCATCCAGAAAGCAGCGCAGCCTGCTGTTGAGCGCATGAAAGCCCGCGGCGCAAATAAAACCGTACGAATGATGGTCATCGGCATTCCCAACGTCGGAAAGTCCACCTTCATCAATAAGCTGCGCGGGCAGGCCATTGCCAAAGCTTCCGACCGTCCCGGCGTAACGCGAACCAATCAGTGGGTGAAGGTCGGCCCGTTTTTAGAGCTTCTGGACACCCCCGGCATGCTCTGGCCCAAGCTTGAAAACCAGAAAAACGCTGAAATTCTCGCCTTTTTGGGTTCCATTCGCGACCAGATCATGGACAGCGAAGAACTTGCCGGAAACCTCATAAAGCTTCTTATGGATATCGCGCCCAAGGAAACCATGGCCCGTTTCCGCATTAGCGAGGAAGCAAAGGATAAGTCCATCCAGGAAATTCTCGAGGAAGCCTGCCGCGGACGCGGTTGGCTCCTGTCCGGCGCAAGATGCGACACAGAGCGCGCGGCAGCGCTGATTCTGGATGAATTCAGAGGCAACAAGGTTGGAAAAATATCGCTTGAAAAACCGGAGGAACGATAGATTAATGGCACGGGAAAGCAAAGAGGAAAAGCTCATCCGCATGACGCAGATTGAGCGTGATATCACGGTTTCACATCCGTCCAAGCATATCGCAGGCATTGATGAAGTGGGCCGCGGTCCTCTGGCAGGACCTGTTGTAACGGCTTGCGTAAGCATCCCCTTTGCCAAAATGATTCCCGGTGTTGACGATTCCAAAAAGCTTTCCGAATTAAGAAGAGAGACCCTCTACCCTCTTTTGAAAGAAAACGCCGTCTATGCAAAGACCGCATGGGTAAGCGCGCAGGTAATTGACGAAATCAACATCTTAAACGCCACGAAGCGTGCCATGGAAGAATGCGCCGCCGACCTTGAAAACGGCATTTTTCTGATCGATGCTGTCAAGGGACTCCGTCTTCCCGGCGAAGCATACCCGATTGTACACGGCGACGCGCAAAGCTATATGATCGCCGCCGCATCCATCATCGCAAAAGTGGAGCGCGACCGTTACATGGCGCTTCTTCACGAAAAATATCCCGTATATAATTTTATCAAAAACAAGGGGTACGGTACCAGGGAACACATTGACGCCATTAAAAAATACGGCCCGTGTCCCGAGCACCGCATGACCTTCATACAAAAGTTTCTGCCGGGTGAAAACGCATGAACACGCGTAAACTTGGCAGCTTAGCGGAAGCGGAAGCCTGCCGGTATATTGAAAAACTCGGCATGCTCCCGCTTTGTAAAAATTACAAGCGATTTACCGGCGAGATCGACCTCGTAGCAAAAGACAAGGACACAATTGTGTTTATCGAGGTTAAACAGCGTTCCTCTTTCATAAAAGGTTCGCCATCAGAAGCCGTCACATATACAAAGCAAAAACGAATCATCCAAACTGCTCTTATGTATCTTAAGGAAAACCGTCTGACAAACGTCAAAATCCGTTTTGATGTAATTGCCATATCCGGCGAAACCATCAAATACATCCGTTCCGCTTTTTCCGCGCAATAGCGTATTTGAACAAACGCGCCTGCGTTTTCGTCCATATAGCGTCAATATTTTCCAGCCGGCGCCTATCGCCGGCACCAATAAACACTTGAGGATCAGCATATGCGAAAATTATCTTCCTTTATTTTAGCGCTCATTTTGATCTTTTCCCTCTGCGCAAGCGCTGAAAACATGCTTGTCAACCCGTCTTTTTCAGCGCTTTCCGACAATGGCCTGCCTGAAAGCTGGTATACCGATGCGTGGAATGTGCAGAATACCCAGTTTTCTGTCGAGACGCAGGAAGACGGCGAAAACGCGATTGTCATCAATAACTTTGCCGATAACGATGCGCGCTTTGTACAGGACATCAAGGTAAAGCCCAACACTGTCTATAAATTCACCTGTCTTGCCAAAGCCGAAGGCGTAAACAACATAGACGCCATGGGCGGCTGCATTTCCTTCCTCAATACCAGCGTGTATTCCGACGCTGTATACGACACAAACGGCGAATGGACGCCCATCACGCTGTACGGAAAAACGGCAAATGATCAGACCACGCTGTCTGTATGCGCGCGTCTTGGCGGCTACAGCTTCGTATCCAGCGGAAAAGCATATTTCAAATCCTTCTCCATGGAAGAGGCCTCCGTGTCGGAGCTGGCGGAAAACGCCATCATTCCCCTCTCCCTTGCAACGTTTGCGCCCGTAAAGGACTCAGATGTATCTTTCGCTGACGATACCAATCAGGCTGCTCCCGAACGCCATACGGAAAACCATGTGCTTTTTGCTTTCGCGTTCTTGCTTCTGTGTCTGTATGCCTTACGATACGTCCGTTCCAGGCTGGACGTACATGCGCTTCAGAATGAAACCACCCTCTTTCACGGCGCAGCATTTGCTATTCTTATTTTAACGGGCCTGATTCTCCGCATTGTGATTGCGCTTCGCTATCGGGGCTATGCTGTCGACGTCACAAATTTTGAAATCTGGGGCAGCAACTTTTTCTCCGCCGGCGCTTCCTTTTATTCCCAGAGCGGCCTTCACGATTATCCGCCGCTTTATATGCTCGTTCTCGGCATATTTGACGTGATCCGGCGGATTTTTTCCATCGCTTTTGATTCACGCCTTCACGTACTTTTTGTTAAGCTCACGCCCATTTTCTGTGATCTGATTTTCGGAATTCTTTTATATTCGCTTTCCAAAAACAGACTCGGCGCATCCCGCGCGCGCTGGATGCTCGCATGCGTAGTTTTCAATCCCGCCTATATCATCAACAGCGCCGCATGGGGACAGGTAGACAGCGTGCTTGCGCTGTCCATCGCCCTCTGCCTTCTTTATGCCGTTCGCGGCCAATGGCACATTGCGCTTCCCGTCTTTGCGGTGTCCATGCAATTAAAGCCGCAGGCGCTGCTTTTCGGGCCGTTAGGTCTTGTCGCCTTCCTTTTTGACGCATTCAAGAACAGACGCGACAAGCATGCGCTTATAAAAATGGGTTTGTCGCTCATCGTTGCCCTTTGTATTTTGTATCTGGCCGCATTCCCGTTTTCCATGTACGAGTCTAAAATGCTCGGCGAAAATATTTTTAAAGCGCTGATTTCGCCCGTCAGCTGGCTGATCTGTCTGTATTCCGATACCACTTCGGGCTATTCCTACATCACTGTCAACGCGCTCAATCTCTATCAGCTTTTCGACCTCAATTGGGCAAATGTCAGCTATCATCCGTTTTTCAAGGGATTCGCCTGGGCAATGATGCTTTTGGGATATATACTTTCTTCATGTCTTTATCTTTTCTCGCGCGACAAAAAGTCCCTGCCGCTGACAGGCGCTGTTTTGATTTCAATCATCTTTGCCTTCGGCCCTATGATGCACGAAAGGTATCTTTTCCCCGCGCTTGCCCTGCTTCTGATCAGCTATCTCTGGTACGAAGACAGGCGCATCCTCTATGTTTTTATCGCGTTTACCATCACCCAGTACCTCAATCAGGCGCTGGTGCTTCAGTGCGGAATGGTTACCGAATACGCGAGCATGGGCCATCTTTCTTCCAGCGAAGGACTTTTAAACAAATTCCTTTCCATTGTAAATATCCTCTTTACCCTGTATCTGATTTATGTATCTGCAGATATTTGCCTTGGAAAACATATAAAGAAATTTACGCCGGCATCCCCCATCATATCCTCATCCAAAGCGCGGTTTTACAGGCATTCAGACTATAAGCTGAATTTATCAATCCGCGACTATATCCTGATGCTTTCGGTAACACTCGTTTATGCCGCGTTTGCCTTTGTAAACCTCGGCTCCACGCGCGCACCTCAGACTTTCTATAAAAACACGGATTATCGGGAGGAGATTGTCTTTGATCTGGGTGAAACCAAATCCTTCCGCATGACCTACTATGGCGGTATAAGCCCCCACACCTTTACCGTCTCCCTGTCTAACGACGGCGAAAACTGGACGGAAGAAAACTACGCCGTGTATTCCGAGGGCGATATTTTCGCCTGGCACTGGTGGACGCCCAAAACATATGAGGCAGGAAAATTTTCAGATGCAAAGAAACCTTCCTATGCCGTATCGGGTGAAGACGGACACGCTTATGTGAATTATCCGAGCGCGAACGCGCCTTATCCTGCGCAGTCGGCAAGATATGTGCGTCTGACGATTGAAGGCATCGGTCTTCCCCTGCACGAAATCGGCTTTTGGGATATCGAAAACAAAACGCTTTATGAAGTCGTCTCCGTCACCGGAAGCGCAGAAAATGCAACCTACGCCAGTCTTATCGATGAGCAGGACACGGTTCCCTTCGCCCCGAGCTATTTAAACAGCATGTATTTTGATGAAATCTACCATGCGCGTACAGCCTACGAATTCGCCAACGGACTGGAAGTGCTCGAATGGTCGCATCCGCACCTTGGAAAGATCCTCATCATGCTGGGCATCCGCATTTTCGGCATGACCCCGTTCGGCTGGCGCTTCATGGGCGCACTGCTTGGCGTATTTATGCTGCCCGCCATGTATCTTTTGGCAAAGCAGCTTACAAAGAACACCTCGCTTTCCTTTATTGCTATGTTCTTATTGGCGGTCGACTCCATGCATTTTACGCAGTCCCGCATCGCCACCGTAGACACATACGCCGTATTTTTCATCATGGTTATGTATCTTTTCATGTTCCGCTACTGGCAGATGAACATGAACAGGGATCCCTTCCTGAGAACGCTCATTCCGCTTGGGCTTTCCGGTCTCTTCTTCGGTTTTGCCTGCGCCAGCAAATGGATTGGCCTGTATGCAGGAATCGGACTTGCCATCATCTTCTTTACAAGCGTTTTTCTGCGTTTTAAGGAATATATGGCGCATGCGGACAACGCAAAAGAAAATCTGACAAAGCTTGTTTTAAAGCTTGCCCTTCCTCTGGTTCTGTCCGCCCTTTCTCTTGTAATCGCCGTCCTTGGAATGAAAATCGGCTGGTATTTTGCTTCAGGTTTTGCGCTTATCTTTATTGAAAGCCTGGTTTTGCGCATAAAAGAATACCGCGCGATGCGAAAAGCCGCCAATGATCCCGAAAAGAAAAACCTGAACTGCTTCCCCCTGCATCTGTTCCTTACGCTTCTTTTCTGCATTGTCATGTTCATAGTCGTTCCTGTCATTATCTACTACTTCTCCTACTACTGGCACTTTGCGCCCAAGGGCAAGTTCAACATTCAGGAAGTCTTAAGCATGCAAAAGCAGATGTTCAATTATCATAACGGTCTTGCCCACGATACGCATTATTTCCGTTCTCCCTGGTACGAATGGCCCTTGATCAAAAAGCCGATGTGGTACTATTCATCGGATGTAGCGTATTTGGGGCTCGGCGTCGTCTCCTCCATCTCCTGCATGGGCAATCCTGCCGTATGGTGGACCGGCGCATTTGCGCTTGTTATTATGCTGATTCTGCCCGCGGTATCCAAAAAATCTTCCTCCGCGCCTTTCCTGATTGCAATCGGCTTTATGTCTCAGTTCCTGCCGTGGGTTCTGATCACCCGTTCCACATTCATCTATCACTATTTTGCAAGCGTACCGTTCATTATTCTGGCAATCGTATATTTGCTTGGAAAGCTCAGAAAAACGGATGCTTACGCTTTCTGGACCGCTGCAGGAACGCTGTGCGCGCTTGCGTTTTTCCTGTTTGTTGCATTCTATCCGCTTGAATCCGGTTTCCCCTGCGCCTACGATTACGCGCTGCGTCTTCGCTGGTTCGACTGGTATAATTTTGCGCTTCAATAAATCCTTCTGAAAGGCAGGCCTCGCCCATGCTGTCCACAACGCTTTCATACGGTCTAAGCGGCATCGACGGAAATCAGATTACCGTAGAAGTCAATGTGTCCAACGGCCTTCCCATGTTCGAAATCGTCGGCCTTCCGGACGCTGCCGTCAAGGAATCGCGCGAACGCATTCGCGCAGCCATCAGGAACTGTATGCTCCCTTTCCCCGATGACCGCATCACCGTCAATCTCGCGCCTGCCGATATCAAAAAAGAAGGCCCTGCCTACGATCTTCCGATTGCTGTCTGTATTCTCGCCTGCCAGAAGCGCGTCAACCCCATGGCCATTCACAATATCGCGATTCTCGGCGAACTGGCGCTGGACGGCTCCATTCGAAGCGTCCGCGGCGTACTTCCCATGGCGATTTCCGCGCACGACCACGGCGTCACTGAAATGATACTGCCTCAGGATAACGCAAGTGAAGTCATGTGCGTAGCAGGCGTAAATTTCTATCCGGCAAAAACGCTGCATGACGTTGTACAACATCTGTCGGGCGAAAAGCCGATTGCGCCGATTGAAACGGTAAGCTTTTCAAGCATGATCCAAAAGCGCGAATATGCATTTGATTTCCGCTATGTCAAAGGACAAAGAAGTGCCAAACGCGCGCTTGAAATTGCCGCTGCCGGCGGACATAATGTGCTCATGGTAGGCCCGCCCGGTTCCGGAAAAACGCTGATGGCGCGCTGCGTCCCCTCGATTCTACCGGACATGAGCTTTGACGAAGCGCTTGTTACAACGCGCATCCATTCCGTTGCCGGTTCCATACCGGAAACCGGTCTTCTGACCGAGCGGCCGTTCCGTTCGCCGCATCATACAGCCAGCCACGTATCCCTTGTCGGCGGCGGCATCCACGCCGTTCCCGGCGAGATCAGCAAAGCCCACAATGGCGTGCTTTTTCTGGATGAGCTTCCAGAATACAGGCGGGATGTCCTTGAGGCGCTCAGACAGCCTATGGAGGACGGCTTTGTCACCATCACGCGTGTGAGCGCGCAAAGCACATATCCGTCTGAATTCATGCTCATCTGCTCCATGAATCCCTGCCCCTGCGGACATTACGGATCCAAGACCCACGAATGCCGCTGCACGCCCAATGACATCCGAAAATATTTAAGCCGCATATCCGGGCCATTGCTCGACCGAATTGATATGCATATTGAGGTTGAATCCATTCCTGCAGAAAGGCTGTCGGACGAGCAGGAAGCGGAACCTTCCCATGAAATCCACGCACGCGTGGAAAAAGCGCGAGCAGTTCAAAGAAAGCGATATGCCTCTTTCTCATCCCTTCAATGCAATGCGCGCCTTTCTGCGCAAACAATCCAAAGATTCTGCCCGATGGATAAGGACGCCAAAGAAATGCTCAACCTTGCCACGCAGTCCATGGGGCTTTCCAACCGCGCATATACAAGGGTAATCAAGGTCGCCCGAACCATCGCAGACCTTGCCGGTGAAAGCAAGATCACCGCCGCCCACATCGCCGAAGCGCTTCAGTACCGCACAATCGACGAAAAATACTGGCATTGACAGGAGTGACCTCGTATGCAGTATGATATTTCAGATCAGTATCGCATTTGGCTTGCCTCTGTCAAGGGAATAACGCCGAAGAAATACAAGCTCCTTATGGAAACATTTGCAGATGCACAGTCCATCTGGGATAAGCCGGAAATCACCAAGGATCTTCTGGACGAAAAGACCTTTGAATCGCTTAAAAAGATGCGCTCCGAGGAAACGTTCATAAAGCTTTTCTATACCTTGGATAAAAGCGGAATCACCGCTCTTTCCATCAGCAATCCCGATTATCCTAAATCGCTCCTTGAGCTTTTCGATCCGCCGCCCGTTCTTTATGTAAGAGGCTCAATCGACGTTCTTCATGATGAGCGCATGCTGGCTGTTGTCGGCACCCGAACTCCTACATACGACGGAAAGAAAACCGCATCTGAATTTGTAAAGACCATTGCTCAGGAGGATGTTGTCATTGTAAGCGGCCTTGCGCGCGGAATCGACACCATTGCGCACACTTCCTGCATCCAGGCAGGCGGACGGACCATCGCGGTTCTCGGAAGCGGACTTAACAACATGTATCCGAGCGAGAACGCCGAACTTTCAGAAACCATTATTGAAACAGGCGGCGCTGTTGTTTCCGAAATGCTCCCGGATGAAGGTCCGCAGAAATGGTCGTTCCCGGCACGAAACAGAATCATCGCAGCGCTTTCAAAGGGCGTACTGATCGTCGAAGGCAAAAAGACCTCCGGCGCCATGATCACTGCCTCAAATGCGCTGGATCTTTCCCGCGATATCTATGCTGTTCCCGGCTCCATCTACGCGCGCTTAAGCGAAGGCACCAACCATCTGATACAAAACGGAGCATTCCCCGCGCTTTCGCCCTGGGATATTCTTGAAGCCGAGCGCTGGGGCGCACGCCCGTCAGAGAAAAACAGCGCGCAAAGCAAGCCCGTTTCCCTCACAGAAAACGAAAAAATCATCGCTGATTTACTTGAAAATCAGCCTCTGACTTTTGACGAAATTTCGAAACAGACACATTTTTCGCCTTCAGAGCTAAATTCGCTCTTGACAATGATGGATCTTCGCGGAATAATAGTAAAGACACCTGGAAATTCCTATCGTATGCACTAAGCTTTTCAAAACCGGAGGGTAACAAATGTCTTCCTATAAGCTTCTCATCGTTGAGTCGCCGGCGAAAGCCAAGACCATTTCTAAATATCTGGGCCGCGGCTATAAAGTCGAGGCCTCGCAGGGCCATGTCCGCGATCTGCCCAAAAGCCAGCTGGGCGTGGATGTAGACAATAATTTTGAGCCCAAATATATCACCATCCGCGGCCGCGGCGATATTCTAAACCGCATCAGAAAGGAAGCCAAAGGCGCGTCCCGCATCTTCCTCGCGACAGACCCTGACCGCGAAGGCGAAGCCATCTCCTGGCATCTTGCCGAAATGCTGGGTATTGATCCTGATGAGAACTGCCGTATCGAGTTTAACGAAGTTACCAGCAAAGCTGTAAAAGCAGCTGTGAAAACGCCCAGACCCTTAAACATGAACCTCATCAACGCTCAGCAGGCGCGCCGTGTGCTCGACCGCCTTGTCGGCTATAAAATCAGTCCGCTTCTTTGGAGCAAGGTCCGAAAAGGCCTTTCCGGCGGCCGCGTGCAAAGCGTCGCTGCAGCCATGATCTGCCAGAGAGAACGCGAAATTGATGCGTTTGAAGCCGAAGAATACTGGACGATCAACGCAGAATTCCAAAGCGGAAAACAGCGTTTTTCCGCAAGATTCATAAATGGAGACGCGGAAAACAAGGCCCTTACAGGCAAAGATACTGCCGATGATATCATGAGGCGCATCGAAAACGCCGGTTTCTTTGTGGACTGCGTAAAAAAGGCCGAGCGAAAGAAATATCCCGCTCCCCCGTTTACTACCTCCAACCTTCAGCAGGAAGCTTCCAGAAAACTGAATTTCACCGCGATCAAGACAATGCAGATCGCCCAGCAGCTATACGAAGGCGTAGAAATCGAGGGCATGGGCTCTTTGGGCCTTGTCAGCTATATCCGTACCGATTCCACCCGCATTTCCGATGATGCGCTCTCTCAGCTCCGTCAGGCGATCGAAGACCGCTTCGGAAAAGACTACCTGCCCGAAACGCCGAACGTATACAAAAGCCGCAAAAACGCGCAGGATGCCCACGAAGCCATCCGTCCGACGGACGCACTTCTTCGTCCCGAAAAGCTGAAAGGTCTGATCACCAACGACCAGTATAAGCTTTATAAGCTCATCTACGACCGATTCTTCGCAAGCCAGATGACGCCCGCCGTATACGACACGCTGACGGCAGACCTGAAAACCAAAGATTCCATCACTTTCCGCCACACCAGCCAGAAACTGCGTTTTGCCGGTTTTACCGCTGTGTACGAAGAAAGCATCGACGACGAGGCGGTTGAGACCGATAGCCGCATGCCGAATCTTTCTGAAGGCGAATCTGTTTCCCTTATAAGCGCAACGCCCGAGCAGCATTTCACCCAGCCTCCTGCACGCTACACGGAAGCATCTCTTGTCAAAGCGCTGGAAGAAAAAGGCATCGGCCGCCCCTCCACCTATGCGCCTACCATCGCGACAATCATTCAGCGCGGCTATATCTCCCGCGAGAAAAAGCGTCTGTACCCGACAGAGCTTGGTAATGTCGTAAACGATATGATGACCCGCTCCTTCCCCGAAATCGTCGACATTCAGTTTACCGCTGAAATGGAATCGAAACTCGACGCGATCGAAGCCGGCGAAGCAGAATGGCACAAGGTTCTTACAGACTTCTACGGTCCGTTTGAAAAAACGCTGCAAAAGGCCGAATCCACCATTGAAAAGGTAAAAGTCGAAGACGAAGTTTCTGATGTGCCCTGCAAAAAGTGCGGCGCGATGATGGTCTACAAAATGGGCAAGTTCGGGCGTTTCCTCGCATGCCCCCGTTTCCCCGAGTGCCGTCACACGCAGGCCATTCTCAAAACCATCAACGTACCCTGCCCTGACTGCGGCGGACTGTTGATTGAGCGCATGAGCAGAAAAGGCAGAAAATTCTACGGATGCGAAAGATATCCCGAGTGCCAGTTTGTCTCCTGGGATATGCCGGTCAAAGATCTTTGCCCCAATTGCGGCGGAAGAATGGTTCAAAAGCGCAGTCACAAAGGCGAGCTTACGCATGTTTGCGTAAACGAACAATGCCAGACGCGCGTAAAAGTTGAAAACACAAACAAGGATGACGATAATGAATAAAACCGCAACCGTCGTCGGCGCAGGTCTTGCCGGATGTGAAGCCGCATGGCAGCTGGCCGAACGTGGAATCCGTGTAAAGCTTTATGAAATGAAGCCGGAAAGCTATTCCCCTGCGCATAAGATGTCCGGCTTTGCCGAGCTTGTTTGCTCCAATTCCCTGAAGGCCGAACATCTTACCAATGCCTCCGGCCTTTTAAAGGCAGAAATGCGTCTTTTAAACAGCCTGATTTTAAAGGCTGCTGAGCATGCACGTGTGCCTGCCGGCGGCGCGCTTGCCGTAGACAGAGATATTTTCTCCGGCTATATCACGGATGCCATAGAAAATCACGAAAACATCACCGTCATCAGAAAGCGCATCGACGAGATTCCAGATGCCCCTGTGATCATTGCAACCGGGCCGCTGACGCATGATTCGCTGGCAAATGCCATTACCAACATGCCCGGTTTCAGCGCACTTCACTTTTTCGATGCCGCCGCCCCCATCGTAACGGCGGAATCGCTCAATATGGACAAGATTTTCAGAGCTTCCCGCTACGAAAAAGGCTCCGATTACCTGAATTGTCCGATGACGGAAGATGAATACAACGCTTTTTACGACGCGCTGATGGCGGCAGAGCTTGCCCCTGTTCACGAGTTTGATAAAAAACAGGTGTTTGAAGGCTGTCTCGCTGTAGAGATTCTCGCATCCCGCGGCCGCCAGACGCTGGCTTTCGGCCCGCTCAAACCTATAGGGCTTGTCGATCCCAAAACCGGAAGAGCGCCGTATGCCAACGTGCAGCTGCGCCAGGACAACGAGCAAGGCACGCTTTACAATCTTGTGGGCTTTCAGACGCGCCTCAAATGGGGCGAGCAAAAGCGCGTTTTCTCCATGATTCCCGGACTTGAAAACGCAGAGTTTGCCCGCTACGGCGTTATGCACAGAAACACTTACTTAAACAGCCCCGACGTGCTTTCGAAGAATTTCAGCGTCAAAGGCAATCCCCTCATGCGCTTTGCCGGCCAGATCACGGGCGTTGAAGGCTATATGGAGTCGACCGCCAGCGGACTTGTCGCAGGTCTTTCGCTTGCAAAGTGCCTTCTGGGCGAAGCAGAGCCTGAATTCACAGGCGATACGGTGATCGGAGCGCTCACCCGCCATGTCATTACTCCTACCTCGGATTTCCAGCCCATGAACGCCAATTTCGGCATTCTTGACAAGCTGACCGAACGTATCCGCGGAAAGCGCAACCGCTATGAAAAGTTAGCGGAGATTTCGCTGAAGCGCATAGAAGAAATCAAAACCCAATTTTCTCTCTGATCGGAGGATATCATGTCTCAGTTTCGAGGAACCACCATCTGCGCCGTAAAAAGAGACGGCGTCATCGCGATCGCCGGCGACGGTCAGGTGACCATGGGCGAAAGCGTCATTATGAAAAACGGCGCAAAAAAGGTGCGCAGGATTTTTGACGGGAAAGTCGTAATCGGATTTGCCGGCGCTGTTGCCGATGCGTTTGCGCTTTCTGAAAAACTGGAAGCCAAGCTTTCTCAGTTTTCCGGTAATCTGCAAAGAGCAGCAGTTGAGCTTGCGCAGGACTGGCGCACAAATAAAGAAATGCGTCAGCTTCAGGCCATGCTGATTGCCGCCGACAAGGACAATCTCATGCTCGTTTCCGGAACCGGCGAAGTGATCGAGCCGGACGACGGCATTCTGGCCATCGGCAGCGGCGGCAATTTTGCCCTTTCCGCCGCCCGCGCGCTCATGGAAAATACGGATCTTTCCGCAAAGGATATTGCGGATAAGGCGCTGCATATTGCTTCTTCCATCTGCGTATTTACAAACGACCACATCATTGTCGAGGTAGTATAGAAAATGAACACGCTTACCCCCCGTGAAATCGTACGAGAGCTTGACCGCTATATCGTCGGCCAGACTGCCGCCAAGCGCGCCGTAGCTGTTGCACTTCGTAACCGCTACCGCAGAATGCAGCTGCCCGAAGAAATCCGTGAAGAAGTCACGCCCAAAAATATCCTCATGGTCGGCCCTACCGGCGTCGGTAAAACCGAAATTGCGCGCAGGCTTGCAAAGCTCGTCGACGCGCCGTTTGTAAAGGTGGAAGCCACCAAATTCACCGAGGTCGGCTATGTAGGCCGCGACGTTGAATCCATCATCCGCGATCTTACAGAAGCCGCCATTCGTCTTGTCAAGAAACAGCAGACCGATCTTATTCATGATCTTGCCGCACAAGCTGCCGAGAACAGGCTGGTCGAGCTTATCGTAAAGCCCGTCAAGAAAAAGACCAATCCCATCGATATCATTCTCGGAAACCGCCCGAAGGAACCTGAGCTTCCCGAAAGCGAACAGCAGAAGCTGGCCGTAAGACGGGACGACATCAGGGAGAGCCTGAAAAGAGGCGAGCTCGAAGATACGCTGGTTGAGATCGAGGTGGAGGAATTTACGCCGAAGACCGAGATTCCCGGCATGGACGTAAACATGAGCGATATGCTCGGCGGCATGCTTCCCAAGAAGACGAAAATCCGCAAGGTTCCCGTCCGCGAGGCAAGGCGTATTCTCATCTCCGAAGAAGAAAACGCCATGATCGATATGGACGCCGTCTATTCCGACGCAATCACGCGCGTAGAACAGCACGGCATCGTGTTCCTTGATGAGATTGATAAAGTCGCCGGCCGCGGAGGCGGTCATGGCCCGGACGTATCGCGCGAGGGCGTGCAAAGAGACATCCTTCCGATTGTAGAAGGCTCCACCGTCTCAACGAAATACGGACCTGTGCGCACCGATCATATTCTCTTTATTGCAGCCGGCGCCTTCCATGTCTCCAAGGTCACCGACCTGATTCCGGAGCTTCAGGGCCGTTTCCCCGTTCGTGTAACGCTTGAGCCGCTTACCAAGGATGACTACAAGCATATTCTCACCCAGCCCGAAAACTGCCTGATCAAGCAGTATCAGGCGCTTTTAAAGGTAGACGGCGTATCGCTTACCTTCGACGAAAGCGCACAAGAAGCGATTGCGGAATACACCTGGAGAGCCAACGAAAACAGTGAAAACACCGGCGCAAGGCGTCTTCACACTGTGCTTGAGCAGATTCTGGACGATATCGCCTTCAATGCCGGCGGCGGCGACGCGCCGGAGATTGAGGTCGTCGTCAATGCAGAATATGTGAAAAAGCAGATTACAGGCGAAGTCAAGGATGCGGATCTTCACAAATACATTCTTTAAAAGCATAATTTGTATTCTCCCGGAGCAGAATAATGACACATCATTTTGCTCCGGGAGGTTTTTTATGCTTGCTGTGATTATGGCGGGCGGTCAGGGCGAACGGCTTCGTCCGTTGACATGCACAATTCCAAAGCCGATGGCGCTGATCGCCGGTCAGCCGATTCTGACGCATTGTCTGAATCTAATCAAAACACACGGTATTACGGATGCCGCAGTTACCCTCGGCTATCTTCCAAATGCTGTTATGGACGCATACGGCGATGATTTTGAGGGAATTTCCCTTCGGTATTACACAGAAATTCAGCCTCTCGGCACTGCCGGCGGCGTAAAACTGTGCAAGGATTTTCTGAAGGAAACCTTCGCCGTGTTATCCGGCGACGGAATCACCGATGCCGATTTGACAAAAGCATATGCATTTCATAAGGAAAAAGGCGCGATTGCAACCATGGTGCTGACACGCGCTCAAAACCCAACGGAATACGGACTTGTACACGCGGATGACGACGGACGCATCTTATCCTTCACCGAAAAACCTTCATGGAAAAAGGTGGACAGCGATACCATCAACACAGGCATCTATATCCTTGAACCTGAAATCCTTGATCTGATTCCGGACGGTGAAGCGTTTGATTTCGGAAAACAGCTTTTTCCGCTGCTTGTTAAGGAAAACTATCCTGTGTATGGTTTTATTACAGACGCATACTGGTGCGATGTTGGAAATGTAGAAGCATATCTGTGCGCAAATATTGACGTGCTTTCCGGCTGCCTTTCAACCTTCATTATGCCCGAGAACGGCATCATCCGAATGCCCGGCGCAATTGTCGATGAACGGGCGCACATTGAGTCTCCTGCATATATCGGCGCGGGCGCACACATTATGAAAAACGCATTGATCAGCGCAGGTACAATTGTCGCAGACGGCGCAATCATCATGGAGGGAGCATCGGTTAAGAGAAGCATCATCTATCCGCATGCCGAGATTCATAGAAATGCTCAGCTTCGCGGCTGCGTAATCGCGTCTCACGCACATGTCCTTGAAAACGCGAATGTCTTTGAAGGAAGCGTGATCGGCGAAAAAACCATCATCGGCGTTAATGCTTCCATTGAATCCGGCGCAAAAATTTGGCCCGGAAAGATGATCTCTGATAACCGCAGAATCTCAAAAAGCATCGTCTGGGGACAAAAATCAAGGGATGACTTTTCCGGTCTCTCCATCCGCGCAAAAACGCCCGCTGACGCAGTCGACACAGCAAGCGTCTGCGCCTGGAAGCTGAATGCGCCTGTGTCGCTCATTGCAAGAAGCGCCTCTGCCGTCGCCGCCAATCAATCCCGTGCATTTGCATCGGGTCTTATTTCAGAAGGCGTTCATGTTTACGACATGGGCTGCGCAACTCTTCCTGCGCTAATTTGCGCGCTTAAAGAAACATGCGCCGACGCCGGTTACTATATAACCGCAGACAGCGTTACTCCGATTTTGCGAAACGGCCTTCCGCTGTCTGAAAACGATAAACGTTCCGTCTCATCAGCGCTTTCAAGGCAGGATTCCCCGCTCCCCTATACCCTCTATACAAGCCGTCTTGAAAACGCAGGAAGATTCGATCTTCTGTATTTTAGGCATCTGGAAAGCGCAGTCAAAAGTCCTCTTCGAAGATTCAAAGCCTGCCTGCATGCCAATCATGAGCTGATTCTGTATTATGCGCAAAACGCGCTCAAGCGGCTCAATTACGCCTGTCGTGCAGAATGGGAAGAAGAGCTTATGGAGCTTTCAGAAGACGAAATAGGCGCGTTTATCTCAGATGACGGCCTAAAAGCGTCCTTTTGCGTAAAAGGCAAGCGATTGAGCGATGCAGAAAACGAAATGCTGATCGCATGGGCCTTGATGGAGAAAGGCGAAAAATGCATCTGCATGCCCGCTTCTTCGACACATGCGCTGAATGAAATTGCAAAGACACGCGGCGCAGAAATCGAATACTTAAGCGATGAACGCGCGCTTTGGGAACGCATTGCAAAGATCTCTCCGCTCCAGTTCAGCGCGCGCACAGACGGGCTCTATCTTTATTTGATGGTTCTCGATCTCCTTTCCGATAAAAACATGCACCTTTCAGAGGTAATTCGTCAGTTTCCCAGCGTATTCCGCGCCAGATTTGATTTACCCCTGCCCGATGAAATACGTGCGCAGACGCTCAGGCGCATCATAAACAATGTACCTGGAGAATTCGAACGCAGCGAATGGTATTACCAAAATGACAAGGGCTGCGCTTGGATTCAGCCGGATGAGCGAAAACCCGTTTTACAGGTGCTCTCAGAAGCGCGCGATATGGAAACCGCACAGGAAATCTGCGACGTATTTTCAAATCTTGCGATTCGATCGATGAATGACGAATAAAAAAACGCGCTTTCGCAATTCTGCGAAAGCGTGTTTTCTATTATCTGTCATCCTTCAGCCTCTTCCATGCCGACGAGCCTTGCAATTCCGGGAACGCCCATAACCAGCGTACTCATGACTTTGGATGTGAAATTTCTGAAGTCGAGCATCATTCTCTGGCTTTCTTCCTCCGTCATGGAAGCTACATCGATCACCTCTGCATCCGAAGGGATCGCTGTCTCCCCGCTGCCGGAGCCGGTTCCAAAGCCGATATCTGCATGCGCCTGAATGCCGATATTCGTTGCCAGCTGAATTCTTCCCTGCTCGTTTTTGTCGCCGTAATCATTGGAAATGGCTCCATTGTAGGACAACTGCATCTCAATTCCGTCAAGATATGCGCTTAAGAAAATCATACGCATGGTTTCTTTGTCGGTCTTATTTATAAAGGAAACATTGTAAAGCGCATTTCCGTCTGCAAAGCCAAGATACAGATCCTTGACAGGAATCCCGCTGTCGTCATACATCTGATACGTCACAAGCGCAACCGTGCGTTCATTATCAAGCGCGCCGATCTCAAGGAAATCATTTTTCCCGTTTGCAGTTGTTTCAATGGTCGCATAGAAAACGCGCTCATCGTCAAGCTGCATGTTGATATAGAGGATGGGATCATCCGTATTGGTCACTTCCATATACGCCGGGAGCACCACCTGATCGCCGTGAAGCAGATTCAATTCGATAAAGATATCGTTTTCTCCGTAATAGACATTCCCCTTCACGTTCAAATTCAAAGGCTTTGTGTTTCTCTCGTAAAGATCAACCGCCGTCATTGCGCCCGTGTTTTCTTCTCCGGTCAAAAACGCAAAAATCTCATCCGACATCAGGTTCTTCTCGTCTACCTTCATGCAGAATTCCGTAAGGAAGCGGTCCATATCTTCCGCTGTCACTTCAATCGGCACGACAAACGCGTTCATGCTGGAATGAAGAAACGTGCTGACAAAACCGGTTTTCGCATTTTCAAGCTGACGCGCATCCCCATAAATGCCGTCATAAACCGCAGAAACAATGGTCTTTAAGGACAGGCCCTCAAAAGTATTCTGCTTACCTGCGTTTTTGAACAGGCTATCAATTTTCTCATCAGACAATACGCTGTGATCGACAGCTTCCTTTGCCATCTCACCGAAATCATTTTTTGTCATCTGATAAACCGCTGAAAAACCGTCCGCGAACAGAGAAACGGTTTCGTCTTCCATCTCAACGATGCCGCTCACTGTGTCTTCTGTTGTGACTGCGCGCACAATCAATTGCATGAGCGCTTCGCCCAAACTGACTGATATATCGCAGGATAGCCCCGACAGATCATACACATTGGTTCCGTCCGTATAATAGGGATCTGAAACAGTCAGATAGCTGTTTTCGGCGGTGCAGACAAACGAAAAGAGCATGACAATCGCCAAAAGAAGCGCACAGGCCTTCGTTTTCATCTTAAAATATCCTCCCGGTCAAAAATGATCCTTTCATCGTTTTTGATTATAGTACAGGCATCTTAAAAACTTATTGGCTTTCAGTTAATTGTTTATCCGCCGCATACGTCCTTTTTGATGCTCTTAAGCCGCTTCATTACATCGTTTTGGCCGCGGCCGAAATAATCGTGAAGCCTCCTGTATTCCGCGTACAGCCGGTCATACACGCTGATATTTTCGGGTATTGGTCGGAAGCTTTTCTGAGACACGCCGCCCATGTTCTTCGCCGCTTCCCGGATATTCTGATATCCGCCCGCCTCTTTCCCGGCAGCAACAGAAGCATAAATGCAGCTGCCAAGCGCGCTGGCCTGGCTGGAACGCACGACTCTTATTTCTCTTTTCAGAACATCGGCATACACCTGCATGATAAATTCGTTTTTCCCTGTGATTCCGCCGCAGGCACAGATCTTTGTAATATCAACGCCCGCGTCTTCAAACGTGTCCACAATCATGCGCGTTCCAAAAGCTGTGCTCTCAATAAGGGCTCTGTATATATCCTCGGGCTTTGTGGAAAGCGTCATGCCCAGGATCATTCCCGAAAGATCCGCATTTACAATCACAGATCTGTTTCCGTTCAGCCAATCCAGCGCAATCAGGCCGGTTTCGCCGGGCTTTTTTATTTTTGCAAGATATGTCAGATATTCATGCCTGTTCATTCCCATGAGCGCGGCTTTTTTCTCATACTCCGCCGGCACGCCGTTTTGCACAAACCAGTCGAACATATCGCCTACGCCGCTTTGACCGGCCTCATAGCATACAAGCCCGTCAATCACCTGATCCTTGACTGCGCCGCACATGCCGTCTACCTTTTTTGTTTCATCACCAAGCACAATGTGGCATGCGGATGTGCCCATAATCATGAGCATCTCCCCTTTATGGCAGATGCCGCCGGCAAGCATTGACACATGCGCGTCAATCGCAGCTACGCAAACCGGTATCCCTTCCGGAAGCGACAAAAGCTTTGCCATCTCTTTTGTAAGGCCGCCTGCGCTCGCTTCCGAAGGATATACCTCGCCGCGGAGTTTGGTTTCAAAAATATCTTCAAGCTTCGGATGAACGTTTTTAAGATATTCCTTATCGGGATATCCGCTGTCAGTGCTGTAAAAGGCCTTGTAGCCAGCGATCATCGCGCTCTTTTTTAGATTTCCCGTAAGCTTTAAGACAATCCAGTCCGCGGCTTCCATAAACATATCCGTTTCGTCATAAAGGTCCGGATCCTCCTCGATCATCTGGACAATCTTGGGAAGCGTCCATTCCGGCGAAACTTTTCCCCCGTATCCGTCCAGAAGATCCGGGCGCATTTTTAGGGCAATCTTCGTCATGCGGTCCGCCTGCGCCTGCGCCGCGTGATGCTTCCAAAGCTTTACATAGGCATGCGGCTTGGAAGGATGCTTATATAAAAGCGGTCTTTGATTTTCATCCAGCGGCATCATGGTGCTTGCCGTAAAATCAATGCCTACCGCAATGATATCCCGGGGATCAACGCCTGCATTGTGGATCGCTTTGGGAACCGTATCCGTGAGCGCCTCCAGATAATCCATCGGGTGCTGAAGCGCCCAGTCATTAAGAACCGGCGTTCCGTCAGGAAGGGACACATTCATTACGCCGTTTGGATATTCGCAAACCGCCCAGCCCATTTCACGGCCGGTTTCAACCTCCGAAACCAGCGCGCGGGCAGACAGCGTTCCAAAGTCTATGCCAACGGTATATTTTGCCATAAGGAACATGCCTCCTTTAAATGATCACAGAAGCGCAAACAAGAATATGACAAAGATAATAGGTCGGAAGAATCCACTTGTCCCATTTTCTGTATCCCAGAAAATCCGAAAACGAAATAACCGTATCCGAAAAAAGGATCATACCGATGCCTGAAAGATATACATATTTGTTCAAAGCAGGCACATTCATAGAAAACGAACAGGAAAACACGGCAATTGAAATCAGCATATACACGGTTACAGCAATGCGCATGGCGATGCCGGAAAGCGCCGGCAAAAGACAGCGAAACGCATACGCTCCATAAGGAATTAAGAGCAAAGCAGACACAATTGCCGTCATTATGCTCAATTGAAAATGCACAAGTGTGTAAGACAGGAAACAGGCATGCGCAAAAAAGAAACCTGCAATGCCGAAAAGATAGCTGTTTTTATGAATGGATTTGTGCGCGAGAAAGAAGTCTCCAATAACAGAAAACAGATACCCGGCGCATACAAGCCACTGCGACTCCAAACGGGAAAACAAGCTGATCAGGCAGCAGGAAAGCGTAACAAGCGGACTGTATATATATTTGCCGGTCTTTAATTTCAAAGCAAAAAGGCTGAGCGGGACAATCAGAAGCACTTTCATCATTTATCCCGCCCTGCCTTTGTAAGAATGTTCACAATGCATTTTCTGATTTTATCCGCACATGCATCATATGTCTCCTGTCCCATACCGTAGGGATCGGAAATTCCGCCCTCCATCCCCGCATAAGCGCATAGATCAAAAACTTTTTTATCGGGATAGACGTTCTTTACATACTCCGCCAGCGTTTTTTCCATGCAAAGCACAATTGCGCCGTCCAGGATCCCGGCGTTTATACGCCTTGCCGAATGAAAATCAAGCGATGCGCCGTATTTTTTCACTGCTTCCACCGCAAGTTCATTTGCCGGCGCGCCATCAAACGCCATTAGCCCGCAGGACTGCGCATATACGCCCAAAATTCGTCTTTTTTCGATTTCGGCATTCATGATCGCTTCCGCCATGGGACTTCGGCATGTGTTGCCCATGCACACAAAAACGTATTTCATGCTATTCACCGGCGTCCACAATGTGAAAAGCCGCCGCGCGGCCAAGCCGGTTCATTACGGCAAGACCGATGCCTTCAGCATCCACTGCCTCTGAAAAAATTGCCGATACGCCCCTTGCATCCATTTCACGAAGCGCGTCAAACAGCCTGTGCGCCATTTCCTTTGGATCCTTTCCAAGGGAGAAGACATTTTTCCCGGGATAATTTTTGAGATTGCCTTCCAGCGCCAGAATGCACTTTTCACCTTCCGTCGCATCATACATATTCAAAATCGCTTCAGCAACCTTTTTCTGATTTCCCTTGACGATAACAAGCGAGCCTTCCGGCGCATAGTGCTTATATTTCATGCCGGGAGAAAGCACGGTTTCCCCTTCCTTCAAAGGACGCATGACGCTTCCGGCCACTTCCACTTCGCCGACGATATCCGCGATCATCTTAGGCGTAATTCCGCCCGGACGTAGCACCTTGACCGGCAGACTTCTCACATCCAGAACTGTCGATTCAAGCCCGACATCACTTTCACCGCCGTCAATAATCATGGGGATTCTACCGTTCATATCGTCAAATACATGCCTGGCTGTCGTGGGACTCGGCCGTCCGGAAAGGTTCGCGCTGGGCGCGGCGATGGGTTTTTGGGCGGCGTCGATTAGATTTCTCGCATCTTTGTGGCTCGGAATCCTGACAGCGACGGAATCCAGGCCCGCTGTCACGCAGGAAGGAATCCTGTCTCCCTTATCAAAAATCATTGTAAGGGGACCCGGCCAGTATGCATCCGCAAGCTTCTTTGCCCATACAGGCATTTCGCCACGAATCACGGTCTGAATCTGATCAACCGATGTGATATGCACAATCAAAGGATTGTCGCCGGGTCTTCCCTTGGCGATAAAGATCTTCTTTACCGCCTCTTCGTTGGTCGCATCTGCGCCAAGACCGTACACAGTCTCCGTCGGGAAAGCGACGACTTCGCCCTGATTGATAAGCTGCGCCGCCTCTTTCATAGAAGCGGCGCAGGGTGCTGACATTTTTGTAATCATTGAGCCTCCATGAGCTTGGTCTGCTCTGCGAGAATAAGCTTGTCGATAAGTTCGTCCAGATCTCCGTTCATGATATCCGCGATTTTATAAAGTGTAAGTCCGATTCTGTGATCGGTCACACGGCCCTGGGGAAAATTATAGGTACGAATGCGTTCGGAGCGGTCGCCGGAGCCGATTTGAAGCCTTCTCTGGCTCGCATAATCGCTTTGGGCCTGCTCGCGTTCCATCTCGTAAAGGCGGCTTCGAAGTACGCGCATCGCCTTTTCACGGTTCTGGATCTGGCTTCTCTGATCCTGAGAAGTGACCACGATACCGGTCGGGATATGGGTAATTCGAACGGCGGAATCGGTACGGTTAACGTGCTGTCCGCCTGCGCCGGATGCGCGGTAGGTATCAATTCGAAGATCGTTCATATTGATGCTGACTTCAACGTCCTCGGCCTCAGGAAGTACAGCAACCGTTGCCGTAGATGTCTGAAGTTTTCCGTTGGATTCCGTCACGGGTACGCGCTGAACGCGGTGCACGCCGGATTCAAACTTCAGCCGCTCAAACACGTTCTTGCCTTCAACAGACATTACCGCTTCCTTGATGCCGCCGATTTCGGTTTCGCCGCCTTCGATAATCTCGACCTTCCAGCCGCGCGACGCCGCATAGTGCGCATACATTCTCATAAGTTCCGCGCCGAAAAGGCCTGCTTCATCGCCGCCGGCGCCTGCACGCACTTCAATAATGGCGTTTCGCTTGTCATCGGGATCCTTGGGCAAAAGAAGGCGCTTGGCTTCGTCGGTTTTGACTTCAAGCTCCTTTTCGAGCTCCTCCAGCTCTTCCTTCGCCATTTCGGCCATTTCTTCATCGCCCGATTCGGCCATTTCCCTGGCTTCCTCAATGCTTCGAATCAGCTTGCAATAATTTTTCGCAGCCTCGGCAATCTCCGTCATATCGCTGTGTTCGCGCATGAGCTTCTGGAAAAGCTGCGTATCACTGATCACTTCAGGAAGGGTTATGCGAATGGACAGCTCTTCAAATTTGCCTTCAATGGCTTCCATCTGTCGGGCGATTCTCTCTCTTTCGCGCATTGCGTTTTCCATATTAATGATCCAAACTCCTTATCCATACAACGCGGTCAACGCCGCATAAATCCTTCTGAATTCCGCTTTCAAGCGTATTATCGCCATCAAAAAGCGCTGCAACGTCCTCCGCCTGTCCCATTCCAACTTCCATGATCAGAAATCCCCGGGGCTTTAAATAGCGTCTTACGTCTTTTGCAATCCGTCTGTAAAAATCAAGACCATCCTCGCCGCCGAAAAGCGCAAGAGGCGGCTCTTTTTTCACTTCTCTTTGAAGTGCGCGCATGTCTTCCCCTGTGAGATACGGCGGATTGATCGTTATCAAATCAAATTTCTTATCCGGTATGTTTTCAAAAAGATCGCTCAGAATCAAGCTCACATTTGCGCCCGTCTGCCTTGCGTTTCTTTCTGTAACGCCGAGCGCCCCCTTGCTTATATCGCTCGCATAAACGTCGGCGTCTTTTCTGTAAAGGGCAATGGACACCGCAATCGCGCCGCTGCCGGTACACATATCAAGAACATCCGGTTTCGGGGTGTTTTTGATCTTCTCAAGCGCCAGTTCAACGAGCGTTTCCGTATCCTGTCTTGGGATCAAAACGTTTTCATCTACATAAAACGCAAAATCCATAAAATAGGCAGTGTTTTCGATATATTGCAGCGGCTCGCCCATTGACCTTCTTAAAACCCTTTCGTTCAAAACAGAAAGCGTTTCCTCGCTTAATTGCTCCTCGCCCAAAAACCGAATTTCGCCGGGGGATTTATTCAAAACCCCGGCGGCAATCAGTCTGGTTTCGAGCCTGCTGTCAGGGCAGCCCGACTCAAGCAATCGCTGTTCGGCATCCAAAAGCCATTTCCCAAGCGTCATTGTGCGTCCGCTTTCTCTTCTTCATCCTTCTCATAGTAAGAAGCGGGCAGCGGCTTTTTGTCGCCAAGGGACGCCTTCAAAGATACGATGGCGACTTCAAGCATCGCATCGTCCGGTTCCTTGGTGGTCAGTTTCTGCGTCATGAGTCCCGGCCACTTGAGGATGCGGATGATGGGCGTGTCCTTCGCTCTTCCAAGCCATTTGAGGACCTCGTAGGACACACCTGCAATCAAGGGAAGCAGGGCGAGTTTGCTCAGAATGCGGAGGAAAATATTAGAATTGACAACGCCGCCAACCAGCTGGCTGAAAAGCGTAAACAGAAGAATCGAAATGACCATAACGATCATCAGAAAACTCGTTCCGCAGCGGGGGTGCAGCGTCGTATACTTTCTGGCGTTTTCAACGGTGAGTTCCTCGCCGTTTTCAAAGCAATAAATGGTCTTGTGCTCTGCGCCGTGATACATGAATACGCGGCGGATTTCCTTAAGCTTCGAGCAAAGATATACATACAAAAGGAACACGCAGATACGGATCACGCCGCCGATCAGGTTGACTACGAGCTCATTTCTGATCAACTGCTTTACGCACCATTCGAGCGAAATCGGAAGCACAAAGAAAAGACCGATCGCCAGAATAACCGCAAGGATCACAGCCGTCGCCATCATGACGTCATCGCTCTTACAGTGGAAGATCTTTGCAAGCTTCTTTTCAAACCTGCTGGGCTCCTCCGCGTCAAAACCGGCCATGTCCGCAGACTCGGTTATAATTTTCATGCCGTCGGCAAGCATCATGCCGAAATTGACAACGCCGCGGATAATCGGCCATGTCATCCATTTGTGCTTAACTTTCTTGATGGGCTTTGTGGTATACACAAGCGTGCCGTCCTGCTTTCTGACAGTAATCGCCTCGCAGACAGGGCCGCGCATCATAACGCCTTCCATGACAGCCTGACCGCCGACCGAAGGGCATGCATCGGGATATTTGCCGGTCCACCAGTGTTTGAATGCCTCGGTAAACTTACTCATATGTCCTACCTCATTATTTCACGAAAAACGAATAAAATAAAACAGACCGGGCGTGCATGCCCGATCTGTAATAGCCATTGCGCACGCCTGAGGATTGCAATCGCAAGTGGACGATTACATGCCGTAGCGCTTCTTGAAACGATCGACGCGTCCGCCGCTGTCGACGAGCTTCTGCTTACCGGTGAAGAACGGATGGCACTTGGAGCAAATGTCAACGCGCAGTTCCTTCTTCACAGAACCGGTTTCGAAGGTTTCACCGCATACGCAGCGAACAACAGCCTTACCATAGTTCGGATGGATCTTCTCTTTCATTTGTCTCACCTCTCGCACAGACTTGCAAGTCCGTACAAACCGGATTGTCGTTCGCTTAAGCATACGGCATCCGGTGTCGTCATGCAGAAATTATTATAACACATCCAGGCGCCAAACGCAATGGATTTTTGGGATTTTACAGTATTCTTACGTGCACATGCAGTCATTAGAGATAATAGCCTTCCTTCTGCCAGGCGCTGACCCAATTCTTCATCTTCGATATGAATTCTTCATTGTCTTTTGTCTTTTCCATTAGCGAAATCAGCTGTTCGTTTGTCTCTGCGCCCGTCCTTGCGCTTATGAGTTTTCGGATGCTCAGCGCGCATTTCTGCTCGTTTTCCGTCAGCAAAAGATCTTCTCGTCTTGTACCCGATTTCAGTAAATCCAACGCCGGAAAAACGCGCTTTTCGGAAAGCTTTCTGTCCAGATGCACTTCCATATTGCCCGTGCCCTTGAACTCTTCATAAATAATCTCATCCATCCGGCTTCCGGTTTCAACAAGCGCCGTGGCAATGATCGTAAGGCTTCCTCCGTTTTCAATCGCGCGCGCAGAACCGAAAAATCTTTTAGGCTTATGAAGTGCTCCCGGATCGAGTCCGCCCGAAAGCGATCTGCCTGTCGGGGGAATAACCAGATTGTAGGCCCTTGCCAGGCGCGTGACGGAATCCATTAAAATCACAACGTCCTTACCCATTTCGGTAAGCCTTCTGGCGCGTTCAAGCGTCATTTCAGACAAGCGAACATGGTTTTCCGGCGCTTCGTCAAAAGTCGAATACACGCATTCTCCGTCAATAGCCCTTTTTATATCGGTTACCTCTTCCGGGCGCTCGTCGATCAGAAGCATAATCAGATTGATATCCTTCTCGTTTTTCTTAATCGCCTGCGCAATCAGCTTAAGAAGCGTTGTCTTTCCGGCTTTGGGCGGAGAAACCACCAAGCCCCTCTGCCCTTTCCCAATCGGCGCAATGAGATCCATAAACCGAAGCGAAATGTCGCTTTTTTCGCCTCTGGTTTCAAGACGAATCCTTTTCGTCGGATACTTGGGCGTAAGCGCATCGAATTTCGGCCGCCGGATTATGGCGGAAGGGGCGCTGCCGTTGACAAAAGACACGTATGAAAGCCCTTCATATTTGTCCATCTCCCGCTGCGGCCGCACTGTTCCTTCCACATAGTCCCCGTTTCTAAGTCCAAACCTTCTGATATGCTGAGCGGAAACATAGATATCTCCCCGACCCGGAAGAAAATTTTCCTTCCTTAAAAAACCGAATCCTTCCGCCTGGAGTTCAAGAATACCGCTAGCCTTCTTCCCCTCAATAAAACGCCTGTCACGCCCGGCAATTCCTGTTTTTCCGTACACATGCGAAAGAGAATCGCCTTCATTTCCATAAAACAAACCGGCGCGTTTGATCAGCGGAAGCTCTCCCTTTTCTTCCGGCTTGCTGCAGCTTAACGATTCATCATTTAAACAAACAGCCGGAGACGCATCATTCTGCGTTCCGGCTTCATTGGTAATATGGGTCTTATCCGTGTTTTCCTCAGTCTTATTAAGCTCAGTCTGTGCGCTGTCTTTCGTATTTTCCTTCATCTTCTGCGCAATACTTTTTTCAATGATCTCTATAATCTGCCCCTTCAGGCTCCCCGCCGGGATCCTGATCCCGTTCTCGCGGGCAAGTACGCGTAAAGATGCAACGGTTTTCATGGTAAGCGTTTGATGATCCAACCGCAAAACCTCCTGAAAATAAGCGCGAACTCAGTTTTTGACGCATACGGCGATGTCGCGCATAACCGCCTGCTCTACCCAGTGTGCCATATTGTCATACGCGCCGCCGCGCATGACCTCAAAACCCGCCTTTTCCATGATCTCTCTCACGCGCTCTGTCTTGAGCGTATGGGTATTGTAGGAAAGCGAAATCGCGCCGCCCTTTTTCAGCACATCGCGCCACGCAGGAAGGCAGGAAATAAGCATATTTTCAAAGCTTTTCGCGCCGCCCTGACCGTTGGGCGCATGCTGTACGCCGTAAGGAAGATCGGCGCAGATAATGGAAAAAGCTTCTTTTCCGTATATTTTGGAAGCGTTGTTTGCATCAGAAATCGCGCAGCTCAGAATCGCTTTGTCTCCCTTTTCGCCGCCGAAACGCACGGAGTGGACGCTGACCGCGCCTTTACCCGGAATCGTTCTTGACGACTGAACCCTTTTGTGCTTGATTTTGTTGAACTTCAGATATTTTTCAAAAAAAGATACACACTCAAGAACATCTTTTTTGTCGGCGTCAATGCCGGTTGCGTCCCATTCGCGGTTCACCGCCTGAAATAACGTCGTTCCACGTCCGCACATGGGGTCAAGCAGATGAATTTTCTCCCCCGCTTCATTCAGGCGGCAGGAGTAAAGCGCAAGATTAATCAGCTGCTGGGTAAATCTTTCATTCGTCTTTCCCTTGTATTTCTGTATTGCGGCAAGATCGCTGCCAAGATAGTCCTTGCCCGGCATGGAAATGGGCGTGAACGTATGTCCGTCCCATACGCCGAACATAAAAAACAGAGAATGCTTCCGGATATAGCCAAGCTGTCTTTCGCTCAGCTCTTCAGAGGAAAAAGTAAGCGCGCCTGCGCCGCCGATCGAAATATATTCCGCATTCACGCGGATACCGGCGGCACCCAAGATAATCTCCAGCTCCGAAACCGCAGGACGAATCTGAGACTGTTCGTATCTGGCATTGTTCAGGGGCCACAAAACAAGCGCGTATTTCATTTGCGTTATCACTCCAATATCTATTGAATGCCAAAAAGACAGAAATTATACCTGAAAACCATGTCCCTTAAAAACGAAAGTGACCCCTTTGCACGAAACAAAGGGGTCTTGATTGGCAATTAATACTTGCGCTTACGGGCGGCCTCAGCCTTCTTCTTACGCTTTACGCTGGGCTTTTCGTAATGCTCTCTTTTACGCGCCTCGGCAAGGATGCCGGAACGGGCGGTCATGCGCTTGAATCTTCTCAGAGCACTTTCAAGAGATTCGTTATCCCGAATTCGAACTTCAGACAATTGTTTTCCCTCCCCTCGCTGAATGCTGGCACTCATTTGCCAATGTAGCATGGGGTGCGCTACAAAGACTATTATACCTCAAAGCACGTCCACAGTCAAGTATTTCATATCTTTTAACGTTTAAGAGCTTTGGGCATTTCTGTGATTTTTTGTAAACTTCTTATCCCATTTTCTCAGAAAGCTGTCCGCCGCCAAGAATATGAACATGCAGATGTCCAACGCTCTGGCGTCCATCCTCGCCTTTGTTGGTCACAAGACGGAAGCCGTTCACAAGACCTTCGTTCTCAGCAATCTTTACGCACACTTTCATGATATGACCTGCAAGATCATCTGCGCGCGTCGCACACTCGGCCATATCTTTCATATGTTCCTTGGGTGCAACAAGAATATGTACCGGTGCCTGGGGATTGATGTCCCTGAACGCATACACGAGCTCGTCCTCGTGAACTTTATTCGACGGGATGTCGCCCGCAATGATCTTACAGAAAATGCAGTCGCCCAACGTCATTCACCTCCATATCAGTTTTGAACCCGTCCGATGGCGACATTGCCTTCTGTTTTCTCGATAAACACGCGCTTCATCTCTCCGGGTTCAGCGTCGGCTCTTACGCGAACATAGCTCTTTGTGTACCCCTCTGCCCCGCCATCCGGCGACGCAGTTTCAAAAAGTACATTCTCGCAAGTGCCCACAGTTTTATTGACGTATTCAAGTTCCAGTTTGTTCCCGATTTCGATAAGTTTTGCAGTTCGCATCTTTTTGATCTCTTCGGGAACCTGATTGGGCATGGTGTCTGCAACGGTCCCGGATCGTCTGGAATAGGGAAAAACATGGATGCGCGCAAAATTCACTGTCTTCACAAATTCGCGCGTCTGCTCCGCTTCCTCTTCTGTTTCCCCCGGGAAGCCTGCGATGATATCGGTCGTCAAAGCGCAATTCGGAAAATGCTTTCTCAGAATACGCACTGCATCAAGGTATTCCTCCGGCGTATACCGCCTTCTCATGCGCTTTAAAACCGTCTCGCTGCCGCTTTGAAGCGACAGATGAAACTGCGGACAGATTTCGGGAAGCAGCGACAGGCGATAAGCAAACTCCTCCGTTACCGTGATCGGCTCAAGCGATCCGATCCTTACGCGGTCAACGCCCTCGGTTCTGCATACGCACTCAATTGCTTCAATCAGCTTTGCGCCGATTTCGCGGCCGTAGGAACCCATATGGATGCCTGTTACGACGATTTCCCGGTACCCTGCATCCGCAAGACGCTTCGCCTCTTTTGCGACATTTTCAAGCGGCATGCTTCTGACAGGCCCACGGACATACGGAATAATGCAATAGGTGCAGAACCGGTCGCATCCTTCCTGGATTTTCATCGTCGCCCGGGTTTTTCCTTCATGGCGCATGACTGACAGGCATTCAAAATCTGCGCCCTTTACAGATTCTGTCGCATCAATCGGCGCATTTGTTTTCACTGCCTCTTCGAAAAGTTCGACAACGTGCGCGCGGTTCTGAACGCCAATGGCAAGCATGACATTGTCAAGCATCACGCGCTTGGCGTCCCTTTGCGTAAGACAGCCGGCGGCGATGATTTTGGCCTTCGGATGTTCTCTTGCAATTCTTCTTATGAGTTTTACGCTTTTCTGATCCCCAGTTCCGGTGACCGTGCAGGTATTGATGAGATATACATCGGCGTCCTCATTCATGGAGACGCTTTCATATCCCGCTTCTTCAAAAAGCTCCAGCATCGCTTCCGTATCATACTGGTTGACCTTGCACCCGAGGGTATGGCAGGCAATTTTCATCGTCAAACATCCCCCCAAAGGCTCATAATCACGCTCGCCGCAGTAACCGCTGCGGTTTCCGCGCGAAGGATTCTGGGTCCAAGCGTCACGCATTTTGCGCCTGCTTCCATGACCATATTGGCTTCTCTTTCTGAAATTCCGCCTTCCGGGCCGATTATGCAGGCGATATCGGTGCATCCGGGATATTCACGGTATGCATCCCTCGTTCTGTAGCCTTCGGCTTCCTCCCACAAAAGAAGCGTAAGTTCATGCGACTCAACTCGCTTTTTCATCTCGTTTACGCTGATCGGATCGCAAATCTCCATCTCAAGGCCGCGCCCGCATTGTTTCTGCGCTTCCTGCGCAATCTTTCTGAAACGGAGAAGTTTTTTGTCCTTTTCCTTTTCCTCGATTTTGGCGACACTGCGTTCCATGCGAACAGGAAATAAGCGTCTGACGCCCAGTTCCGTCAGTTTCTGACACAGAAACTCGAACTTGTCGCCTTTGGGAATGCCCATATAGACGGTTACGTCAATCGGCGCTTCGGAATTGGAAATGGCTTCCTTCAGCTCCAGATACGCGTTCTTTCCATCCATTACGCGAAGGCATGCCATCCACATGCCGCCTTCGCCGTCCAGCGCCTGAACAGTTTCGCCGTCTCTTAAGCGCAGAACTTTAAGCGCGTGCGCCGCTTCTTCCTGGGAAAGCGGCGCGCGCGCATCGGTCACTTCATTTTTGTTGATCTTAAACCTGTGCATGGTTTAGTCCCTTTGGCAGGCAATGGCCGTCCATTCGCCGTCATTGCGCTTGTCGAGCTTGCCGTAGCCCGCTTTTTTAAGCGCCTCGATAACCTCGTCCTCGCGTTCTCTGGCAATACCGGAGCAGATGAACACGCCGCCTTCCTTGATAAAAGCGCGGACAGGCGCGGCAATCATAATAATGACGTCTGCAATAATGTTTGCAATCACGACTTCCGCCGTCGTATTGGCTGCCTCGAGAAGATTTCCTTCTCTGGCTTCGATTACATCAGAAAAACCGTTGATTTCGATATTCTCTCTCGCAACGCGAACCGCCATGGGATCGATATCGGAAGCAATGACATGCTTTGCGCCCATGTGTGCCGCGACAATTGCCAAAATGCCCGTTCCGGTTCCGACGTCAATGACGTCCATGCCGCTTTTTACGTATTCCTCAACGAGGCTTACGCACATGCCGGTAGTCTCATGAGTGCCGGTGCCAAACGCCATGCCGGGATCGATCGTAACCACCTTATCAGTGGGCTCAGCATCGTATTCTTCCCAGCCGGGACGAATGACGATGTGCTTGCCCAGACGGAAAGGCTTATACTGGCTCTTCCAGTTTTCCGCCCAATCCTCGTCGTCGATGGTGGACATATTGACTTCAAGCTTTCCAAGGTCAATGCCGGGTGCGATCGCAGGAAGCTCTCTGGCTCTGTCCTTTACGAAAGAAAGCGTATCCGGCGCGCGGTTGTCCATCGGATAAAAACCGATGACCTTAACATCATCACCGATTCGCCTTGCGATTTCCTCGTCAATGATGTCCCACTGGCCTTCGGGGCGCTGATTCATCTGAACATCGTTTTTATCTTCAATAATCGTGCCCTGACTGCCTGCATCAATCAGCATCTGGGAAACGATTTCGCTTCCGATGGTGGTCGTGAGCACGGTAATCTTCATCCAGTCCATAATGTGTACCCCTTCCTGCCTTTAGGAGAACGCTTCCTTTACGCGGTCAAAGAATGATTTTTTTTGTTCGTATTCCTTGCCGGTAGTGGATTCGTCGAAAATGCGAAGAATTTCCTTCTGCTTGTCGGTGAGCTTTTTGGGCACTTCCACTTTGACATTGATGTAAAGATCTCCCTTGTTGGAAGTTCGAACATTCGGAATGCCCATGCCGCGGACGCGGAACTGCGCACCGGGCTGCGTTCCTTCGGGAATGGTGTATTTAATAGGCTTGTCCAGCGTAGGTACGTCGATTTCCGCACCGAGCGCCGCCTGTGTAAAGGAAATCGGAACATCGATAAATATATCAGAGCCGTTACGCATAAACAGCTTATGCGGCTTTACGGAGATGATCAGCTGAAGATCGCCGGCCGGACCGCCGTTCTCGCCGGCATGACCCTGGCTGTAAATCGTTACGACATTGCCCTCGTCAACGCCCGCAGGAATATTTACGCTTCTGCGCTTGGAGGTACGGATTTTTCCCTTTCCTGCGCACTTCGGGCATGGATCGGTCACCGTCTGGCCCTTGCCCTGACATGCAGAGCAGGCGCGTCTGTTCTGAACGCGGCCGAAAGCGGTGTTCGCAATGACCGTTTCAACGCCGGTTCCCTTGCATCTGGTGCAGCTGACCGGCTTGGTTCCGGGTTTTGCGCCCGTTCCCTTGCATTCGTCACAGGTTTCCGTGCGGACAAGATTGATTTCTTTTGCGCATCCCTTGGCGGCCTCTTCAAAGGTCAAAGAGACGCCGATTCGGATATCGTCACCCTGAACAGGGCCGTTTCGGCGGGCACCCGTCGCGCCGCCGGTAAAAATATTGAATATATCATCAAAGCCGCCAAACCCGCCGAAGCCGCCGAAGCCCTCAAAACCGCCGAAGCCGCTGCCCTGACCGGGCTCTTCATGACCGAACTGATCATAGCGGGCGCGCTTTTGAGCATCGGAAAGCACGGAATACGCTTCATTCACTTCCTTGAACTTTTCCTCTGCTTCTTTGTCGCCGGGGTTGACGTCGGGATGGTACTTTTTGGCCATCTGCCGGTAGGCCCTTTTGATCGCCGCATCATCGGCATTTCTTTCAAGGCCAAGTACCTCATAGTAATCCCGCTTTGCCAAATTCCACACCTCTTTTAGTTGAATCTAAAATCAAGACAACCGCGAAAGCCGGAATGCATCCGGCTTTCGCGCTGCCATAAACGCATATTATGCGGTCAAATATTGAATTAGTTATCGGTGAAATTGCTCTCTACCGTGCCGTCGTCCTGCGGGCCCTGCTGGCCGTTAAAGCCTGCACCGGGGTTTCCTTCGGGATTGGCCTGCTGATAGACCTTGCCGAAGATCTCATAGGACTTCTGGGTGAACTTCTCCATGGCGGCCTTGATCTCATCAACGTTATTGCCTTCGCGAACCTTCTTGAATTCAGCAAGCTCTGTTTCAAGGGTGGTCTTGTCGGCGGGATCGAGCTTGCCTTCCATGTCCTTCATGGTCTTTTCGGTCTGGTAGATGAGGTTGTCGGCCTGGTTTACGGTCTCGACCTCTTCCTTGCGCTTCTTGTCTTCGGCGGCATAGCGCTCAGCCTCATCCATGGCGCGCTTGATTTCTTCTTCAGACATGTTGGAGGAAGCGGTGATGGTGATCTTCTGCTCGTTGCCGGTGCCCAGATCCTTGGCGCTTACGTGCACGATGCCGTTGGCGTCGATATCGAAGGTAACCTCGATCTGCGGAACGCCTCTGGGTGCGGGCGCGATGCCGTCCAGCTGGAAGCGGCCGAGGGTCTTGTTGTACTGCGCCATTTCGCGCTCGCCCTGAAGGACGTGTACGTCAACGGAGCGCTGTCCGTCGGAGGCGGTGGAGAAGACCTGGCTCTTCTTGGTGGGGATGGTGGAGTTGCGCTCGATCAGGCGGGTAAATACGCCGCCCAGGGTCTCAATGCCCAGGGACAGGGGGGTAACGTCC